>AGIF02000001.1:1216439-1520548 GCA_000227505.4 gamma proteobacterium HIMB55
GATCAGCAACACCGTGCCACCGTGCTCGGTCTGTATTTTATGGGCGGGCATATTGGTATCGCGCTTTCCTACCAAATTGGCGGAATAGCGGGTATTGATTGGCGGCAGGCCTTTATGGCGCTGGGAATAGCAGGACTAATACTAGCTGTATTACTGATGATTCTTGCGAGATCTAACCCTGCCGCGTTCGGCGAGGACACATCGACTCAGACAACGAGTTCAAACGCGTCTCTGGGCGAGCTTGCAAGTACATTGAAAGACCACTTGGTGCACAACCCGACACTGCGTTTAGCCATATTGGGTATGGCCTTAGTTCACCTCATCTACGCCGAGATACAGTTCCTGCAACTTTGGCTGGTGTCAGAGCGTGGTTTTAGCCCCCAAGAGGCCTCAGGCCTTTATGGACAGGTATATCTACTTACCGCACTCCCTGCCTCTATCCTCGGGGGTGTCGCCGCCGACTGGCTGGCTAAACGTGCTGGATTCAACCGAGCCTCATTTATTTTCGTCGTGATCCTATTGACCCTACCCTTCGTGGTCTTATTCAGATTCTCTGAACCTGGATCAACGTGGTTCCTGGTGGGCATGATTGCGAGCATCACACTGTTCACACTTCCATACGGAGCGATGATCTCAACGATTTTAGATGAGGTACCTGAGAATATTCGAGCGTCGACCACCGCTATGACGATGTTCGCGGTAAACGTGCTCGTCATTGGGCTCGCCACCTACGGCTTGGGGCTCGCTTCTGATCTTTTTGCAAATATGGGGCGCGACGAGCCCCTAACAGACTCGTTACTCATTCTAGACGGCTTACTCGTGCTTTCGCTTTTTGCGTACGGGCGCCTTCACTCGCGTCTTAATCAATCCTGATGCTAAGCCGCTTTTCGCAGTTTCACGATCTGAATCGTGACGCCAATGAGATACAGCGCCAAAAATGCGAGGTGGAAACCCTGTAGAACCGGCGAGTCAAACGAGTCGATAAACGGGTCGCCAACAGGTAGTCGCCGCAGAAAGTCTGTAATCGCGGGAATCATATGAAAGAGAATCGTTGCGCTGTAAGCGATCGCCTGGAAGTACTTTGATGCAGCCCCGAAGATATGGAAGCGCTCAAGCAAGAAACCACCGAGAGCGGCACCCAGAGTCAATAACGCGAGGATGTGGGCGATACCGAATCCACCTTGGTTGTATATGCCAAGCGCGGATCCCGCGACAATCACCGTAACCAGAAGATAGGCGCCACCCAGTTGAGTTGAGGCCTTGATCACCCCATGTCGTGAAATAGCACCGGCTGCCAGCAGTAGTGCCGCTATACCCATAATTGTGTGAAACCACCCTAGCAATGTCATTGCTGGCATATCTTCCCCCAGTTGTTCGTTTGTTTATTCTGAAACCCTTACTGCCTAGTTAAGGCTGCGAAAACTTATGGATCAGCGCCAAGATAAGGCTTCCAAACGCTGCATAGGCAAAATTGGACCCTACACGCCCCCAATCCAATCCTGCGTACTCGATCCAGTAAATGACACCGATCCCCACGGGCATGAACCCAATGAAAAATCGCTTCATGTCCTGCGACGTGTCCTTGAACTCACCAGCTGCCCAGAAGATAGGGATGTACAGCGTGATTAAACAGATCACTGACAGCGCAAAATACGAGTAGCCGGGTAAAGTCAAAACGCATCCTCTTAGGACTTCGAGCGATTCTAAAAGTCGATATGTGCAAGGCTCGACAAGAGTACCTCGCACAAGACACTACTGCCACCATAGCTGGAACTTGCACACCGAAGTCTTGTGAGTCGATATGAAAAAGCGCACTCTCTGCGGAGATGTTATCCAGCGCAGCCCATCAGACGGCCCTCAAAGCTCGTGCTGGCGCGCATTTAGAGTCTTGCGGGGAGAAAGTTTATGGAACTGATCTATCAATCGCAGAACAGTCAGCAAACGCTCAGAGAGGCCATTGAGGAATACCATCGTTACTTGACGCATATCGGTCGAAAAATACTGACCGATTCGTCAGACGCCGAAAATCCAGTATGGCTTTATCACGACGCGACACACGCGATTTTTGGTCATGACACCACCATCGAGGGTGAAGCGACCCTCGACTTTTGGGTGTTTTTTGGTAGTGATTTTTCTTGGAAAGTACTCTGGGAATATCAGCAGATTCCCGAGATCAAAGAACTAAGCCGTGCCGTTGTCGGCCAACTTGGCATCAGCTTTATTCCCAAGCTTTACTGGCGCAATCGAAAGGCGCTTTGGCAGGTGATAAAGAACACACGCAAGATGCACAAGAAGTGGCCTTTCGAACCACCTACTGAGTTTTTGGACCGCACGCTCGCTGACCTGCGACAAGAGTTTGGCATAACCCTACTCACATCCGAGCAGCGCACTCCCAGTCAAGTCACTCACTTCGACTACTCGATTGTCAGCGCCTAACCACTTAGACAGCTGCTACCTCACCACTTAGAAGGTTGCTAGATAGAGGGCTGCTAGACAGCAAACCGGTCGTAAAAATCGGCGTAGTGCTCGAAGGTAAATTGCCGCGCCGAGGCACCAATTTCTCCCCCGTCTCCGATGTATTCAAAGGCATGGTAGCAACCCTCGAAAATAGTGCTGACAACCTCAACACCGTCAGCCGCTAAGCGCCCAACGTAGGTTTGAGTTTCCCAATAAAAAGGATCTTTATCGCCCACGTACGTAATTGTGGGAGGCAATCCTGCATAGCTACTCGCACGGGCAGGAACCGCATACGCGTTCAGCTCTTCTTTTCCCCGTCGCACATCTTTCAGATACGCCCCCCAACCAATTCGATTGAGCCCGGTATCCCAAACGGGTGGATCAATATCGCGCTTGGGATCACTTGGTTGGGTCTCATCGATCATGGGATAAAAAGGCATCTGAAATGCAAGAGACACGTCACCCGTATCGCGTGCCTTCAGTGCCACAGCAGCGGTTAAGCCGCCCCCCGCACTATGGCCTCCAATCATGAATCTATCGGTACAGCCGAGACTATCGGCGTTATCGCGCGCCCAAATAAGGGCGTCGTAACAATCCTGAAAACCACCAGGGTAAGGTCGATGCTTCGCTTTTCTATAATCAGGCGCGACAACGACGCAAGGTCGGGTCTCGATAAATTTCTTGATTAGTTCAGCCGAGCCCTCGGGCACTCCCATGACGTAGCCGCCTCCATGGAAGTAAACAAGGCAGGGCAAAGGGCCCTCGCTATGTTGAGGCCGATAAATTCGCGTTCGGATACTGTATCCGTCGAGACTGCTGGCAATGTTGACCGTGGAGCATTTGAGCCCCTCGATATCCTTTCCCATCTCTTTGCGCCGGACCCAGTCCACGAGTCGAATAAAACCGGGAATTTTCATGAGACGGGCCATGCGTCGCAGACCGGGAACCTGACTTTGTAAGTCTGGATGAAATTCATCGTCTCTAATATGCATGACAGCCCCTCTCTACGGTCCCTCTCTAAAGCCCCATTCTCGTTACTACTGTGCTCCGCTTGCGCAGCCTACGCTGATGCACGGCTTGCACCTCACAATTCTCCATTCCCAAAATCGTGGTCGCTGGAAATATCGCTGTGTCGAATCCACAAGGCTATCCTCAGTGAGCGCCAAGCGTAACTCAAACTTGCATTCTCGTTCGGCGGCGGACATCTTTACGTTTCTTTAATAACAATCACAAGAGAAATAGGATGTCCGAGTTTCCGCTTCCCAATGTATACACCGATTTATCGGGTCAAGTCGCTTTCGTAACAGGCACAACATCAGGCCTTGGCAAACGTTTTGCCAAAGTGCTCGCCGCCTGCGGTGCCAAAGTAGCGCTAACCGGTCGCCGGGTCGAACGCTTGGAGGCGCTCGCTGATGAGATTAGAGCGGATGGTGGTGTCTGCGAGCCCATTCCGCTCGACATGACCTCTCGAGAGAGTATCCGGGCGGCACTTTCAGAGGCGGAAGAAAAACTCGGAACCATCCAGATCTTGATCAATAATGCAGGCATTCCAGACGCTGAACGTGCCATCAAAATGTCTGACGAATTGACCGACGCAGTGTTCGATACGAACTTAGTCGGACCGTGGGTATTGTCCTGCGAAGTGGCACGCAAACTCATCGAACAAAAGCTGCCGGGCAGAATCGTCAATATCGCCTCGGTAGCTGCTTTCAGTATCACTGGTGCCGTCGCAACCACACTCTACTCAACCACAAAAAGTGCCGTTGTGCGTATGACCGAGTCGCACGCGATGGAATGGGCGCGCAATCACATAAACGTCAACTGTATCGCGCCGGGTGCGTTCTCCAGCGAGATGATGGATGGCATGTTGTCCCGAGTGGGAGACATCTCACAAGGCTTCCCACGGAAGCGCATTTGCGACCCAGCGCAAATGGACAGCACTCTGCTCTTTTTAGTGTCCCCCGCCTCAGAATGTGTAACTGGCACAGTGATTAAGATCGATGATGGACAGGGGCCACGCTAATGAGTTTAGTGAATGCACTCGATTTCTCGGGGAAGAAAGTTCTCGTCTGTGGAGGCTCGGATGGCATTGGCTACGGTGTGGCTACCGCTTTTTTTGAAGCAGGCGCAGAGGTAGCAATAACGGGCACACGATCAGCTGATAACTACGATAACGACTTCAGCAACTTCACCTACCATCAATTGGACGTCCAGGACCCTGATGCTATTACCGCGCTTGCTGGCAAATTTAGTGAACTGGATGTCATGGCGAATTGCATCGGCTCGGTCTTGTGGAAAAAGAAGGAATTCGAGCGCGCAGGCTTTGAGAAGATCATCAACATCAATCTGACCGGTGCTATGCAGCTTTGTACGGAGTTCTATCCACTTCTGCGCGCAAACCATGGCTGTATCGTCAACATTGATTCTGTCGTGACGATCAGTGCTGCGCTCAACAATCCGGCATACAGCGCCAGTAAAGCGGGCCTTGTTCAGTTAACTAAAGCCCTCGCAAAGAAATGGGGTCGCACGGGGGTTAGGGTCAATAGCGTCGCGCCGGGAATGGTCCCAACCAAGCTCACCGTCAATCAATCGGGTGAGGAAAACGAGGCGATGTTTAGCCAGACAAATCCCATACCAAGGTTTGGGCGCCCCGAGGATATTGCGGGAGGCGTCCTCTTTCTCGCCTCCCCCCTCGCGGCTTACGTGACAGGGCAGCAAATTGTGGTCGATGGTGGCCTAACGCTCTAGCCTGTTAAGACTGATACTGCTTACGGTTGAGTCTTCAGCCCTCTAGTTAACTAGTAAGCGTTATCCCATGAAATTGCGTAACGCGTACGAGCCCAAGGTCTCAGCAACGACAGTTCCATTGGTATCGGTTAGCACTGCTTTTTGCTGAAAGTCGTAGCGCCCTGTCTCCTCAAGCTTGGCGTTCATTTCAAGACCCTGCTCAGCGCTAAAATAGGCAGTTGCCGTGATGTCGGTCATCGCCGGTGCTTTGAAATCGATCTTAAGGTCACGAACGACGGGCTGGAACTTACGGGGATTATCGAGATATCTCGCAGTGATAAGCCCGCCCAAAAACTCGCCTAGTGAGAAGAGTACGCCTGCGTGCATGATGCCAATGTGATTGCCGGCCTCTTTGCTATTGGGAATGGTCGCCTTGAAAACGCCGTTTTCTGCCTCGAGCACAGAAAGCCCCAAAAATTCGTAGATTGGGCAGTTCTTCTTCGCCCCAGCTTCAAACGCCACTAAGTCCATCATTTATTCCTCTTTTTAAGCACGTTCTCTCAGCGCAGTTCCCGCTCTTCACAGGTATCACGCACGCGTTGCAGGTTCGCACGTCGATAGTCCAGATGACAACTCTCTGCGAGTGCATAGGCCCATAAAATCCCCTATGGTTAGTGGGTCTAGAAGAATAACAACGTGGTACCCAACATGAGCCGCTACGGCACAACACCCGGAAGACCTGAGGAATACCGCCAAGGTAACGAGCGGGCGGTAAAACCGAAAGACGCCGCAACACTCATCATTGTTCGACAAGGCGATGAGCCGCGCTTATTGCTCGGCAAACGATCGCTAAAGCACAAATTCATGCCAGGTAAGTTTGTGTTCCCGGGTGGTCGACTTGATTTAATCGATCAGCGACTCAAGCTACCCAACGAGCTTGCGCCACCCGTTATGCAGCGATTGAGGAAACAGACTCAGAGGCAAGTGACCGATGCGAAACTCAAGGGCCTCGCGCTGGCTGCAGTGAGGGAAACCTTCGAGGAAACGGGTCTCGTTGTTGGTACGCCCACTTCTGATACCGTCAGAACCTCCAACGTCGGGTGGCGAGACTACTTGTCGCATGGCGTTCTTCCACCTCTAGAGTCGATGGACTTTATTGCTCGGGCCATAACACCGCCCTATCGCACCAGACGCTTTGATACACGATTTTTCATGGTCTTTGACGACGTTATTCACTCAGATCCAAGTACCTTGGAAAGCGCCACAGGAGAGCTTCTTGACCTGCATTGGCTAACGCTCGACGAGGCCCGACAAACCGATTTGCCCGCGATAACGCGCATGGTGATCGATATCGTGGAAGAGCGGTTAGCGAAGTCTCGTGAAGCGCAACTGAGACAGCCAGCGCCGTTTGTGCGATCACTTTATAAACAATGGGTTACAGAGGAATTGTGACTTCAAGGGATGGAAGAAGTGCTTAGCGTCCACTAATGTTGTACTCGAGCCAAAAATAATAATTACGAGCAATAACGTGATAAAAAAAGCCGGCGATCGCCCATCACAGTTTCACTATCGGACCTGCCATCTCTGCGAGACCATGTGTGGTATCGAAGTTGAGCACGATGGACAAAGCATTATCGCGATTCGCGGTGATAAAAACGATGTCTTGAGCAAAGGCAATATCTGCCCCAAGGCCACGGGCCTACAGGATATTCATACCGATCCTGATCGGCTTCGTAAGCCGCTAATCCGTGAAAGGCGAGACCCGTCCAAAAAGAGTCATGAGGACAGCTGGCGAGAGGCTGATTGGGCGGAGGCCATTAATTTTGCAGCAGAGGGTATTGCCACCATACAGCGACAGCATGGTACGGGCGCAGCGGGCTCCTACTGCGGGAGGAGCACGGCACACAATATAGGCGCCCTCCTCGGTGTTAATCTGCTTCGCAAAGGCCTCGAGACTCGTCACATCTACACGGGATCGACCTGTGACCAGGTACCCCATAACTTTGCCTGGCACCACATGCTGGGACATCAGTTCTTTGCCACTGTCCCCGATATCAACCGCACCGATTACTTCTTGATGTTGGGAACCAACCCAAAAATCTCGAATGGCGCCATGATGTCGACGGGTGCGAATGTGCACAAAAAGCTGAACGCTATTCGGGAGCGCGGCGGCAAAGCAGTACTTATCGACCCACGGTGTAATGAAACTGCGCCCTACTGCGATGAGCATCACTTCATAAAGCCCAATACTGATGCCCTGCTTCTTATGGGACTCATTAAGTCGGTCATCGACAACCAACTTGCCGATCTTGGACGACTTGCGCCCGATATCGTTGGGTTTGATCAGATTGAGATGATGATTAAGGGCTTCGAGCTAACCGACATCGCGGCGGCAACGGGCATCTCGGTCGAGACAATTGAACGATTAGCACGCGAATTTGCAAGCGCCGAAAAGGCAGTTTGCTATGGACGGACTGGGGTGTCGATGGTCGAGTTTGGCGGCCTTTGCCTTTGGCTGATCATGGTACTCAACATCATTACGGGTAATCTCGATAAACCCGGGGGCATGATGTTCCCACGCAATGCCATCGACTCCTTACCTGCCACCAGCTCGAGCTACGACCGTTACCGATCGCGTATCCGACAAAGACCCGAGTTTGGCGGTGAATTCCCGATGGCGATTCTTGGCGATGAAATCCTGACTCCCGGAGAGGGTCAACTTAGGGCATTAATCGCGCTCGCGGGCAATATGGTGCTCTCGATGGCCGATGGAAATCATACCGAGCATGCACTTTCTAATTTAGAGTTTATGGTCTCAATCGACCCCTATCTCAACGAAACCACACGGTTTGCTGACGTGATACTGCCGCCTGCGGGTCCCTTTGAAAAACAGCATTACGATCTGTTCTACCACACATATGACACCATCAATTGGGCGAAGTATTCGCCCGCGCTCTTTAAGCCAAACGGCAAGTTGTACACCGATTACGAGATCATTAGCGAGCTAATGGAAGGTATCCGGGCAAAGCGCGAGGACTCACTCGTTAACCGGTTGAAGATTCGCGTTACCGGCTGGCTATCGCGAAAGCTGCTTAGTGTGGATCGTATTATCGATCTTGGACTCCGTTTTGGCCCGTATGGTTCCGGTCTTAACCCGTTAAACAAACACGGTTTGAACCTCACGCGACTCAAACAGCAGCCACACGGTGTTTTCCTTGGAGAACTAAAACCCTGCCTACCAAAGCGGCTATTCACACCCGACAAAAAGATACAGCTCGCGCCCGAGCCGATGTTGGAGGACTTACCGCGCCTAAAGGCCCATCTCGACGGACTTCTGGGTCAAGCTCAAGAAATCGACACACTGCAGATCATCAGTCGTCTAACCAACAGAACGCTCGGGTGGATGCACCATAGCCATCGACTCATTAAGGGGCGAAATCCAGTTGAGCTCATCATCCACCCTGAGGATGCAGAGGTTCGGGGAATATCTTCAAACAGCATCGTCAACATCTCAACCGAGCGCGGCAGCATTGACGTTCCTGTGCAGATCAGCGATGAGATTATGCTAGGCGTGGTCTGTCTGCCGCACTTATGGGGCCACAACCGCTCTGGCACTCGCCAACGCGTGGCGAATGCCTCACCCGGGGCGAGCTATAACGATCTGATGGGTGTCTCAGCCATTGACGAATTGACTGGCAACGCAATTTTCAACGGGGTTCGTGTTCTTGTAAGGCCCGTGAGCTTTCGGGAGACGCCGGAACGTATTCATGTTGATGAGAAAACCGAAGAGTTTAGCGTTCAGTAATGCACACCTTTTGGGGGTAGTAAGGCAATGTTGAGGAAGATCCTGACAGTAATCGTTGTATTGGGTGCTATTGGCTACCTCACTGGTTTGCGCGCCTGCCAGCAAGTGCCAGCCGCGATCGGAGCCGCCTCGGAGCCCAAGTCATTGCCTATCATAAGCCATAACCAACACCCCCATTTGGCCGAATCCCAGCGCTCGTCAATGCACGGTGGTGCCCATAATGGGGACATCAACTCCTATCCCGGACCACTAGGCCGCAATACGACCGCGAAGCACCGAAAGTTCAGCAATATTATCGGCGTCGCTCCAAATATCTCCTTTGATTCGCAAGGACGTCTAATCACCGTGAGCATCAAGCTCAACAGCATTGAGTTGCACTTGCTCGATCCTGAAACACTCGAAACGATTGCAATGCTCGAGCTACCCCCTAAAGCCAGTCCCTCGGACAACAGTGGTGGTGGCTACTTCCATATTGATGCAAAAGACCGTGTTTTGCTGGCTCCAGCCAACGATACGCTCTCAATCTACGAGATTGCGGAATCGCCGGAAGGCCCCAAATGGCAGCTGGCGCAGCAATACGATATCGCTGGACTCTTGCCCGAGGGAGTCAATATCCACGACGTAATTCCGGACTGGGAAGGTAACCTTTGGTTCGTCACGGGTGGGGCTTACCTTGGCTATCGTGACGAAAATACAGGGAAGTTTTATACCTACGAACTTCCTTCGAAGGGCGAAACTATCCAGAACTCATTCGCCGTCGATGAAGAAGGCTTATATGTCGCGTCGACCGACGCTATTTATCAGTTTCAGATAAACCCTGAGACTAAAGAGCCTTACTACACATGGCGGGAAGACTACGATAACGGTGCGTTGCAAAAGCCAGGCACCCTCTCCCACGGCTCTGGGACCTCGCCAACGCTAATTGGCGATGATCTCGTCGCGATCGCGGACGATGGCGACCCGTTCACGAATATTGTGGTCTACAAAAAGTCAGCGTCCACTGAGGGTGAGCGGCTCATTTGCAAGGTCCCGCTTTTCGGAGAAGGCAAAAGCGCGACCGAGAATTCACTCTTGGTGTATGGCAACGCCATGGTCGTGCAAAACGATTACGGCCACGTCTACACAGGTAACGCTCTGAAAACATCACCTGGCATCATGCGGGTTGATGTGCGTGAAGATCGAAGCGGCTGCGATGTCATTTGGCACAACGAAGCGTTTCTCTCGCAATCTCTTCCCAGGCTTTCTACCAAGACTGGCTTGCTCTATTTCTACACCTTCCAAAAACAGGCGCCAGATGACTTTTTTGGTGGCTGGTATTTGAGCGCCGTTGATTGGGATACGGGTGAGGCACTGTGGGACCGGCTGATAGGTCGTGGGACGGGTTCGATGATCGACACCCTTTCAAGCGTTACCGCGCCTATCGTCTTAGGCCCAAATGGGGCTGCCTACGCGGGCATCCGAACCGGTGTCATCATGGCTAAAGACGAGGTCCAATGAAGGCTTTGAAGTTGTCGGTGTAGAACTTTTGCCTTACCGGCTCACCAACACCGTCCATTGTGCGCTCAAAACGCGCGATTGGATCGTCAGAGCCCTCATGATGTGGGTAGTCAGATGCAAACATCAGCATGTCCTCCGCACCGCTCTTGAGGAGCCAGCCAATATCCTCGCCGGCGAAGGGCGTCAGCTTGATATGTTTGAGCACGTAGTCCGAGGGCTGCATTTTCACTTGCGATAGGTCTTGCAGTCGTCTGAAGGCTTTGAACGATTGATCAAGCTGCTTCATCCACGAGATGATCCATGAGGCGCCAAGCTCGACAACCGCCACTCGCAAGCGAGGAAAGCGCTCAAAGACCCCATCGAAGATCATCGTTGCCAAAAAGAGCTCTGCGTTGTATTGAATCGACATATAGGCGAGTGCATCGCGAGGCGCATCCGCTTCTTTATGGGCGGGAACACTCCCTCCATTATTGTAAAACGAGAGCGGTACAGGGTCCCAACCGCCGTCAGTACCCACGTGAATCGTTACCGCAAGCTCTGCATCCTGAATTCGCGCCCAGACAGGATCGAAATCTGGATGGGTAAACGCGCGGGTACCTGCAGGTGCGACTGTATCGATCATAATCACTGAGAAGTCTTGAGTGATTGCTGACTCCACATGTTCCAAGGCAGCTTCAGGCCCAAAGCGAAACGGCACATAGGCCGCGGGCAACATGCGCTTATCGGCCTCACAGAAGTAATGAAGCCCCCGATTTAACGCCTCGACGGATCCTGAAAACACGTCAGGCTGCGTCGCGCCCTGTACCTGATCGAAAGATGTTGTGGGGAAGACAATGTGTCCGTCAAAACCTAATAAGTCGTTAATACGCTTACGCTCATCACGATCGAATGCGCCCAGACTGACAAACCCCTTCTGCGCCATGGACATGAAGGAGGCTTCAAGCTCTGCAAGAAGCTGAGGATCTGCTTGTCGCTTATGGTAGGCCTCGAGCGCCTGCTCTGCCTTTACTAAGGCCTCAGGATGTTTTGCTCCAAGAGGCGTAATGAAGGGTTTGGTTTTCTTATCCGCAAACTCTGAAAGCCAGTAAGCGGGCTCCATCATGTGAGTGTCTGCATCGAAGATATGATCTCTGTGGGCATAGGTCATGGCAGCTGAATCCCTTGGCTCATTGCCTCACTAACATACAAGCAAACAGAGTTACTGCAAAACCCACAGGTCCTCCTTCACTAATTAACCGTGCCCACATACTTTTCTTAGAGATGCACCGATCACACTGTTTCTCGCGAATTTGTGAATTCAGCCAATAGGTTTAACCAGCAAGCGTCCAGCGTTTGCAGTGATACCGTGGCGCGGTAAGTCGAGCAAATGCCGGTACTACGCTAATCATTCGCCCGCAAATACTTCACCATGGCCTTTTCATGTGCGCGATCACGTAGCCTAAAAACCGCGATTACGTCGCGAGGGAACAAGTTTTCTCCATTCGAAATGTGTAAGCGAGATTTACCGGGAATGATGTAACGAGAGAGGCGACCGATGTCCTGATTTCTGGGGTGCATAGGTCGGTCTAGGACAAGCAGGAAACTTCCTTGGTCTTTGGATCGGATAATGACGGATTGTCTGTCACCATCACTGAAATTCTTGTACTCGAAGTCATAAATTCCAGATAAGCGCTCTAAACCAAGCGCCGAGTATCGATCAGGCACTCTTACAGGTTCATCCGCAGCAGTGCTCGCCTGGGCAAGAAGCTGTAAAAGGGTTAGGACAACAAAGAGGGCATTCCGCATCGCAGCACCAGATCGAACTCTGATCACTACGCTACAGAGTTCGGTGATGCGAGACCACGTTATTCAGCGGCCACCGTTATCTAATTCGAGAAAATGGGTCAATGGGAGCAATTATATTTGGTAGGTAACTACTGCTGACGGATGACTGGGATAGCACCCCGGGGTCTTAGGGGTGTTGGTGCGTGAGTTTTTGTCACTTATTGCTCGTATCTAAGAATAATGATCTAGACTTCGTCCAGGAGTATCGTCGCAGGATGAAAATGAAAAGGCGATTTTAAAACTTGCTCGCAATGTTTCTGTCGCTACTCAATAGCGCTGTTTGGATACCGGCGTTCTGGGTGCTTCTTCGACTTCAGTGGACTTGGGATAGAGACAAGTCTTCGGCGCTTCTTGAGTAAGTTGAGTCACAAAATGGAACCGTTTCTAACGATCCAATTACATAATTTGGTGATGCGATGAAAAAACCAGAAAAGCTACGTCTATTTTGGGTGCTGTTTTCGCTTTTTGGCCTTTTGATTGTTCATTGGGTCAGTCCAGACGGGCTTCTCGCAGTGGCCGGCCTGACGCATTTGTCATTTGCCGCCATATTTGACGATGGCGTTAGGCCCTTTCTCATTATTGGATTGATTTTGTTAGTGATCTTATGGGAGCCAAAGTTTCAAAAGGGTCTTGGGGATGCTGCTGAGCAACTGGGGATGCGATACCAGTCAGAATCGAACCATGTGATCACAATGATGACAAACCCCTGGATCGCGCTGTCACAGCCTGATAACGAAGGTGAGCGACTATCGGCCACGGATATATTTTTTCAGGGTGAGTGGCCCGCTATTTTTAACTTTAGTTTTTCTGTTTCATCAATGTTTTTTGCCAGCAATGCAATGGTCTTTCGTCAGACGGTCTTCTGCTTTAAAAATGATCGGCCAATTCCAAAATTTAGACTCATTAAGGAAGCTAATATCGAGACGTATTGGGTGGTCAAGGACGCGTTAGGGGCCCTCAATCGTATGCGTGAATTAGAGGCCGAAAACATAAATAAAGATGGCGTCCTATTTGACCGCAAATACCACATCGAGGGAGAAAATGAGCAAGAAGTTGGTGATTTCTTTGCAGCGGTTGATAAAGACGCGGTCAACCTGAAATTCCCTGTAACCCTGGTGGTCGAGGCCACAGAGCACTTCATGATTTTTTATCATGTGCAGCGTATTTTTACTTTAAGGCGGTCATTTTCGGGAACAAATATCAAAGAGGAACATGAGCGCTGTCAGAGGCTGCATATGCTGTTAATGGGCGAAGAGACTCGTTAAAAACCCAGACTGTGGATGACGCGTGCTCGTCGATATGTGAAGTCACCGACGCCTCCTCCAGGAAGCTTTCAGGTAGTGCTGATTCGAGCATCTATCCAACTTCCTTAGATCGCTGCGCAGGATTTTTTGCACTGTCGAGTGATGTTTTCTAAGAGTACGGCTTGAGAGGTGTAAATATCTGGGCATTAAAAATAGCGTACCTCACAGTTTTAAGAATCACCCTCGAATGTATTTGGTAGATAACGATTGCTGACGGATGACTGGGATAGCACCCCGGGGGGCTTTTTGCAGGGCACAACAGTTACATTCTAGTACCTCTAAATAAACTAAGCGTTCTGAGCCCCACTACCTATTCGGTACAACCTTGGGCTCTAGCTCTTCAATTGAGGACTTTGAATACGAAACTTGGGGGAGACGAAACAAAAAAACAAAGCAAACCATTGGTTTTATTGCTTTATATATAAATTAAATGGAGGCTCGGGTCGGAATCGAACCGGCGTAGACGGATTTGCAATCCGCTGCATCACCACTCTGCCACCGAGCCATAGAGGAGCCGCAGCTCCGAAGAAGCGCGAAGTATACAGACTTCGCTTAGATTGTCATCACAGGGATCGTGTTTTTAACCGGCGAGGCGGCGCTGATAATTACCCTGAGTGCGGCGCGCATGGGCAATCCATTGATCCTCAGTGCAACGGGCCGCATGTGCCGAAGAAATCTCCGCTGAATCAATGCCAAGCTTTAGAGCCATCGGGAATTGATCAGGTACCAGACTTCCCGCGGCGCGAATGTGCCCAGTGTAGCCTCGCAACCTAAGCTGTCTGCCTAGCGTGAGGAAGCGACCGTCCGCACAGCCACCAAAAACAATTCGAATAGCCGGAGCGTCAAGCAAGCCATCCAATTCAACAGGATCGATTGCAGCGTCAATATCGGTGAATTCCAACGCCTCGCTGTCTTCGAATCGACCATCGCTGTTAATAACAATACTCATGCCACGTACTCCGAACTCGCAATGATATTTGGCCGATTATGAAGGCCACACTCTAGCTTCTGTTGACTACGCCAACGCCCTGCTCTCTGATCCTCACCGTCTTTGATAGCGCTTGTGCACGGCTGACAGCCAATTGAAGGAAAACCTTTGGCTACCAGAGGGTGCTCAGGTAGCGCATGTTCAGCCTTGTAAGCAGCGATGTCACTGTGGGACCAATTGGCAAGCGGGTTCAATTTCAACTTGCCGCGGGCTTCATCAACCTCGACCATGGCAATCGATGATCGAGTCATAGACTGAGATCGTCGCTGGCCGGATATCCATGCATCGTTCATGCGTAGATGTCGATCGAGAACTGACACCTTTCGTAGCTGACAGCAGCTGTCAGGGTTGCTGAGGTGCAATCGGCGGCGTGCGTCGAGTCTCTTTTCTGCGATTGGGTCTACCGATGCACTGCGCACGTTTTTCAGGCCCAGTTTCTCCACCAGTTGATTGCGATGGACAAGCGTCTCAGGGAAATGAAAACCCGTATCGAGGAAGATCACCTGCGCGTCAGGCTTGATCATACTCACCATATGCAAAAGCACCGCGCTATCCGCACCAAAGCTTGATACGAGTGCAGGATTCTTTACGAAGGCGTCACCGCATAAAGCTCGCTCAAGTGCCTCTTGCGTAGACAACGCGCCCCATGCATCACCCAAGCGGCTTGCGATGGAGTGGAGACGTGTCAACTCGACCTGACTAAGCTGCCTGATCGACGACATAAAGCGCCTCCTGAAACGGCGCTGTACCCAGACGTTTTACAGCAGCAACAAAGGTTTCGTCCTTGCTTTGTCGCAGAGCGAGGTAAGCATCAATCAAACGATCGAGCGCAGGCATCAGCTCATCGACGCTAAAGCCTCGACCCATTTTTTCGCCAATAGCTGCGTCATTCCCAGCGCTGCCTCCCACCGTGATCTGATAATTTTCAACACCTGCTTTATCAAGACCAAGGATCCCCACATGACCAACGTGATGGTGCCCACACGCATTAATACAGCCGGAGATCTTAATTTGCATATGCCCTATTTCGGCTTCCCGGGCTGCGTAACGAAGTGCAATATCCTGCGCAATCGGAATTGAACGTGCCGTTGCTAAGGCACAGTAATCCATACCTGGGCAGGCGATAATGTCAGAGATAAGTCCTATGTTCGCCGTAGCGAGGTCGATCGCTTTGAGCGTTCTATAAATTCCTGGCAGATCAGCCTGCGGGACGTGAGGCATGACAATATTCTGCTCGTGACTTATGCGTAGCTCGTCGTGCGCGAATCTCTCAGCGAGGTCCGCAATCGCACGCATCTGCTCTGAGGTTGCGTCTCCCGGCGTATCACCATGACCCTTGAGGCTGATGGTCACACTGGCGTAGCTCGGGTGCTTGTGTGCCGACACGTTTCGCTCTACCCAGTCACGAAATCCGCTGTCGGTATCTAATGCGTCGAAGTATGCGTCCTGCGATTTTTCGACGTAATGAGGGGCTTCAAACCCCTTCTGGATATCACCCAGCACCGCAAGATCTTGACCATTGAAGACCTTGCGTAATCGCTGAAATGCCTCGTCAACTTTCGCACGGAACACATCGATACCCATGGCGCCAACTGTAATTTTGATTCGCGCCTTATATTTGTTGTCACGACGACCAGCGAGGTTATACACCGACAAAACAGCTTCGAGATACGGAAGAAGGTCCTCCGCAGGCAGACGGTTCACAAGTTCCTGCCCAATAACCGGTGTTCGACCTAATCCGCCTCCAACGAACACTTTAAAGGCGATGCGTCCCTCGTGCTCAACGAGCTGAAGTCCGATATCGTGTGCCCGAATGACTGCCCGATCCTCCGCTGCCCCTGTGATAGCGATCTTGAACTTTCGTGGAAGGAACTGAAACTCGGGGTGGTCAGTGGACCATTGCCGGATCAACTCCGCATAAGGTCTTGGGTCAGCAACCTCATCAATAGCCGCGCCTGCAAACTGATCGGTTGTTACATTCCGGATGGTGTTTCCACTCGTTTGGATCGCGTGCATATCCACATCAGCAAGCGCATCTAAAATATCGGGCGTGTCGATCAAACGCGGCCAGTTGAACTGAATGTTCTGGCGTGTCGTGAAATGTCCGTAGCCCTTATCCCACTTGTCAGCAATGAAGGCTAGCTGACGCATTTGACGGCTAGAGAGCGTGCCATAGGGAATAGCTATGCGAAGCATATAGGCGTGCAATTGGAGATAGACGCCATTCATCAGTCTCAACGGCTTGAACTCATCCTCGGTTAGCGCCCCTTCAAGGCGACGTTTCACCTGATCGCGATATTGGTCTACTCGCTCGCGAACAAACGCGCGGTCAAATTCTTGATAGCTATACATTAGGCAGCAACCTCAGCACCCTGAACAGTCTGCTTGCCATGAAAATAGTTGCTGGGACCTTTGTGTCGAAAGCCTTCGCGATAATGTCTCGGCGCAGTAAGCGCACCTTCTGTAACTTCCGCGAGATACGCACCTACAACATCCGCCTCGTTAAAGGCTGCAGCTAACTCAGACTCGGCCTCCTCAAGAATCGCAAACACCTTTGCCGCACTTAGCTCTGCTGACCATCGATGTGAGGCGTCGAGATAAACAACCTCGCCCGACAATAGATCGTTCGCCGTGATCACAACGGGCGCTTTAATACGTGCCATGAGAAACCTCCTGTAACGCGGGTGTCTTTACAGTATTTGCAACCCGCTCGTTTCCGATACCCACAAAAATGATGAGAGGACCATTCCAATTATCGTCATCTAGACGTTGGGCAAACTCTGAAAGGGTCGATGTGAATCTGCGCTCTTCCGGTCGAGAAATATTCTCAACGCAGGTGATGACTAGATCGGTATCAGCGCCAGCCATCAACAAGCGCCCCTGAAGAAAGGTCGCTGATTTACGCCCCATGTATATGGCAAGTGCTTGACCCGACCTTACTAACTGCCGCCAATCATGCTCTGCATAACCTTTGGCATCGTGTGCCGTCATAAAGGTAATACTGGAGTTTCGATCGCGACGCGTTAGCGACTGCTTAAGACTGGCTGCACCTGCGGCAGCTGACGTAATACCGGGAACAACCGTGCTGTCAATGCCGGCTTCAGCGAGGGCTGCGAGCTCCTCGTCCAAGCGTCCAAAGACCGAGGGATCTCCGCCTTTCAGGCGAACAACTTTCCAACCGGCGAGGGCCTCTCGGACTAAGTACTCGTTGATCTTGTCTTGCGTTACTTGCGCGCCAAAGCCCTTCTTTCCAACGTCGATAAACTTAGCTTCACGCCGTGCGAGTTCAAGCACGCCTTTACCGACAAGGCGGTCATAAATGATGACCTCAGCCTCATGAATATGCCGACGCGCCTTCAGGGTAAGCAGCTCAGGGTCGCCTGGACCCGCACCAACGAATGCCACAGAGCCTGCCTCTGGTTCTGCCTCTAGGTGTTGCGAGAGTAATGCTTCGAGACTCGCTTTGATGACTTCATCGCTGCCAGCTGCTTGTATTCGCTCAGGCTTGAAAAACGCTTTCCAAAAATTGCGACGTGGTAATCCCTCCGGTAGCGCTCTGACCTTTGAGCGAAATGCGTTGGCCAGCCGCGCGAAGCGACCTAGTTCCGCAGGCAACATTGCCTCGACGTCTGCTTTAATTTGACGTGCTAGCACGGGCGCAGACCCTTCTGTACCAATAGCAACGACAACAGGATCGCGATCGACAATCGCGGGCGTAATAAAGTCACATGCGTCTGTTCGGTCGAGGACATTCACGATAGCACCGGCTGAGCGTGCCATGTCGGCAAGCGCGTCATTAATCGAGTCATCGGCATGGGCGGCGTAAAAGAGTGTTGCTTCCTCGAAGTCCTGTGCACTGGGCAAGCCCGAGCGCAAATCGATCAGACCCTGCGCCGCCCAACCTTGCGCTTCCACACTTGGTGTATCGGCAAAGACCATCACGTTAGCAGCGGTCTTAAGAACACCGCGGCACTTGGCATCAGCCATTTGCCCGTGCCCTACCACCACAATCTTGCGGTCTTTTGTTGCCACGAATATTGGAAGGAAATCCATACTCTCGCCATCCTAAATTTGAGGCGCGATATTAGGACTAAATTCTGCTGGAATGTCCTTATAACCAAAAAATAAGGAAATTTTCCCGTCTGAGATTGTATTATTAGTAAATATTCCTGATAAAGGTGATTTTGAGGAACAACCAATGATGGATACCACAGACAAAGCCATTCTTAAGCTTCTTCAGACCGATTCGAGTCTGTCATTGGACGATATCGCGATCCGCGTCGGCGCCTCGAAAACGCCGATATGGAACAGAATAAAGCGCCTCAAAGAATCGGGTGTGATTAAGCGCGAAGTCGCCATTATCGACGCTGAATCTGTGGGCCTCGACACCTGCTTTTTTGTATTGGTAAAAACAAGTGAGCATGACGCCGTTTGGCAATCAACATTCCTCGAGGCCTTGCGAGCAAGAAAAGAAGTTGTTGAAGCTCATCGCCTTGCGGGAGAGGTCGACTACCTATTAAAGGTACGAGTTGCCAATGCGAGAGCCTACGATCAGTTCTATCAAGGACTCATCGCGGACGTAAAAGTGTTTAACGTCACCGCCTTGCTATCGATGGAAGAGTTAAAGTTCACGACCGCGCTACCGCTGTGACATCAAACATGTGCTGTGCGCGATGTGATCACCTTAACCAAGGCACTGCTCAAAAAAATCTGACTACCGTGTGACACTTGTGTAGGTGGAGGTTGACGCCCTTGCGGGGACTGATTTGGCTTCCGAGCTTAATGCCCACTTACTGCCAAGCTTCTAAGCGTCGTGGGAACTGTCACTCTCCGAACCTATGCCCTCGCTTTCAAGCACCACTGGTATCCCACCAAGCGTGAACCCACAAGTCTGACACACAGCTATGTCCTTAAGACCCCTGCGAGTCATCTCAGGCAAGCCTTGCGTATCACAATTTGGGCACACGACCTCAGACTCGAGCCGTGACGAAAAAATTCCGACAGCGATCCAAAGGGCTAAACCCGCAAAAATCAAAATGATGAAGAGATCGGTTGAAAGGTAAAACACGGCGCTCACACGATTACTCGGTATCGTGGCAGTTTGCCTCAAATACGCCCTTAGCACACGCTCAGAAGGTTTTGGGAGCGAGTGAAGTCGCTCAGTACGCCGGCTTGAGAAACTTCCGGAGCCAGAGATGGCTTATAAGAGCGATCACTGCCGCCCTTTGAATTCCCCCGCCCATACACAAAGCCAAGCAAGAAACGCAGCAAGTGACATACCGCCGAAAAATAGCAATGTACCTACATCCATGGCTCAGCCCTCAGATGTAAAACCATGCTTTACAGATTAGGGCTCAGAAAAACATAGACAAGTTACAAAGCTAATATCTGTGAACTCGCTCAACTTTGGGGGGGCAAACTCTGAAATAAGCCGCAGGCGCCAATGAAAGCCAGAACAGTACCAGAACTGTTGACCAAAATAGCCGACAGCCAGGTCCAGACTGACTGATAGAGCTGTAAGTCATTGAAATTCAATACGTGTTTTAGAACACCGTTATACCCCATCAGCACGACTGCAATCGCCATTAAAAATCGATAAATGACTTTTTGCTCCAACATGGCAGTGGCAACGAATAGCAAATAGGTTGTCATTCCAACGACCCCAAACACCGCATCTGTGGGCGCCCATGCGGCATCGCCATCTCGCAGGGCCACCAGACTCGCGACGTTATAAAGCAAACCCGCTACGCAGTAGGCCATCTGTAAAAAAACTAGTCGATTTAGCGTTAATGACATCTTAAGCACCCCCGAATACTGCAAGCGTTTCCACTCGTTTTTTGTGGCGAGATCAAACGTTACCAAGGTGATGCAGCAGACTCAAAGCAGGCGTAGAGGTGCTTCATTCATCGCCGCCAATTGCTCACGCAACTCTAGAATGTGATCTGACCAAAAACGCCCTTGACCGAACCACGGGAAAGCCTTGGGGAATGCGGGATCGCTCCAACGTTCTGCCAGCCACTTAGCGTGATGCATGATCCTCAGCGTGCGCAGGGCTTCAATCCAATTTAGCTGACGCGGATCGAAATCATGAAACTCCTCATACCCCTCAACAAACTCGCTAAGCTGGCGCTCTTGGTGGTGACGCTCACCACTCAAAAACATCCACACATCCTGAATGGCAGGCCCCATGACACAATCGTCAAGGTCTACAAAGTGGGCCGTGTCATCGCGCCACAGTATATTCCCTGAGTGGCAATCGCCGTGGATACGCTGCATATCCTCTAGGCCCATACCTGCAAGGATTTCAGTCGCCACCGCATCGCAATCGGCGGCTAGAGTGCGATAGGCAGTTCCCAGCTCGATCGGCACGAACTCGTCTTGAACGAATAGGCGCGATTCTGTCGCCATGCGCTGAGCACTGATATCGCGGCGGTGTTTGAAATCGCTAGTTGAGCCGATGCGATGTATACGCCCCAGTGTTTGTCCCAAGCGATAAATATGATCGAGGTTATCCAATTCGGGCGGATGCCCTCCCCGTCGCTCGAAAACACTAAAGCGCTGACCATGGGCGTGATGCAGTGTTGCCCCATTGATTTCTAGGGGCGCTACAACAGAGATTTCGTGCTCAACCAATTCCGCTGAGAACGCATGCTCCTCAAGGATCTGTTCGTCGCTCCAACGCCCTTCCCGGTAGAACTTAGCAATAACGGGGGTGCCACCCTCAATGCCGACCTGATACACCCTGTTCTCGTAACTATTGAGTGCCAGCAAGCGTAGGTCGCTAACCAAGCCGGTGCTTTCGATACAGTCCACGACGCGGTCGGGCGTAAGTGAGTCATAGGGATGCGACATCGGCGGCGTTGAACCTTTTTTATCGTAGTTGGGAGTCTACCAGTTGCAACTTCCAACCTGTCCCATTCTGTCTCCAGATTTTATATAAGAATTTTCGGCGCAGGGTTTTCCAAAACAAGGCATCATTAAATGGCAAGATGATTTTCAAAGGATCGACTTGATCGCGAGACGTGTGCTGCGACTGATGGCCGAATCAATAGAAGGACCTAGTGGATGTTATTGGATCACGTTGTATTATTCGTGGACGACCTCGACGACGCAGTGAGTATATTTTCGTCGTATGGCTTCACCGTGACGCCCGGTGGAATCAATGGACCTACGCACAACGCACTGATTGCGTTTGAAAATGAGACCTATATCGAGCTGATCGCACTCCAAAAACGAACAATGCGACGGCTCTTCAAGTTGATGCGTCGCTCAGGTCTGCTGCGCCTCCGCAGTTTGGTGAAAACAGACCTAAACAATCGTCTCTTTGGTTGGTTTAGTAAACCGCAAGGTTTCCAGGATATTTGTTTTCGAGCCACATCGCTTGAGGAGGTTTCGAAAGAGTGCCAAGCGAGCGGCGTACTCCTCACACCCATCATCCCCTTCAATCGGCATCGCCCTGATGGTATTACGGTATCTTGGTACCTGGCCGGTACTATTAGTGACGCGGAGCCGTTCTTTATTGAGGACAAAACACCGATTCTTCTTCGCATCCCTGATGGGGCGGCCCGCATCCATGATAATGGCGCGCTAGGTATCACTGAGATAGAGACCAAGGTTCCGCTTAGCTTTTCGGTCGCCAATGCGTCAATAAGCGACAACTCGAGCGTTCGCGGCAAATTTGGCATCTCCATCAAAACCGCTTCATCTGCGCGAGACCTAGATTTACCGAGCAGCTATTCTGCCAATATACGATTAATCAATTGAATCACTGTTATCCAAATGTCGGCATGGATAATCTCACCAGCTTTTCGTCAGAAACCGAAGCAGACAATCACTGAGGTCCAAATATGCAAGGCTATTCACCGGCTGCAGACAATAATAAATCGGCGATTCTTTCAGTTCTGACAAACTATCTATCTGATGGTGATCATATATTTGAGATTGGCAGTGGCTCAGGTCAACACGCCATCTACATGGCCGCAGCCCTGCCACCGATTCAATGGCAACCCAGTGACCGAGCAATCACCCTAACCGCACTTAGCGCGAATATCCGTGAGTACGGGACGCCGAATGTGCAACAGCCCATTGAACTCGATCTCGCAAAACCGCCACTAGCACTACTCAAGGGCGTGCAATGTGTTTACGCCGCGAACGTGATGCATATCGTGAGCGAGCCGCTCGGAGCCAACCTCATAGAATTAGCAGCGCAGAGCCTTTTAAACGACGGTTATCTCGTGCTCTATGGGCCTTATCGGTACGGAGGGAAATTCACCACGGAGTCCAATAAAAACTTTGATGGATGGCTGAAAGACCGAGACTCAGCCAGTGGCGTCAGAGATTTCGAGTGGGTTGAAAGGCTCGCTAGTGAATGTGGTCTTACCCTCATCGAAGACCACGCCATGCCGGCCAATAATCAGTGCCTCGTCTTTAAGAAAGGCCTGTGAGTCGCTGCGGTAAATGAGGCGCTCGCTACTTATTCTTATAGACAGGCTTACGCTTCTCAATGAAAGCACGCATGCCCTCTTTAAAGTCCTCAGTGCCAGAGCACATGATCTGGTTTCGGTTCTCAATGGCCATCGCAGCCTCAAGGCTCGCGGCGTCGATCGCCATATTCAGACCCTCTTTCGTCATCCGAAGGCCGATTGGCGACGCAGCTAATAGGTCATCAACGTAGCCCTGGGCTGTGCTCTCGAGCCGATCGTCCGGTACCACCTCACTCACCAGACCCGTAGCCAACGCACGCTGTGCGTTCACAAAGCGTCCGGTCATCATCATTTCAGCTGCCACACTGACACCCACAAGGCGTGGCAGGAAGTAGCTCACACCCATATCGCAGGAAGATAAACCCAACCTGATAAAAGCTGAATTCATTTTCAGACTCTCGCCCGCAATCTTGATGTCAGTTGCGAGTGCAAAAGCAAAACCGCCACCGCTCGCCGCGCCCTGAAGACAAGAGATAATCGGTTGAGGGCAACGGCGCATGCGAACGTAGACGTCAGCAAGATGTCCTTGGAAGCCGAAACCGCCACCAAATGGCGCGTCTTTAAGGCCCTCATGATCTTTAATATCAAGCCCTGCACAAAATGCGCGGCCAGCGCCGCGCATAACGACGACGCGGCACTCTCGATCTTGAAATAGGTTCCCAAAGTAGTCTCTGAGCTCAGTCGCCATTTTTGTGTTGATGGCGTTAAGACTGTCGGGGCGATTGAGTGTTAACCAGTGCGCGGCACCGCGTACATCCACAGTGATCGTTTCATAGTCGTACATACTGACGCTCCCCAAAACTGATAATTTTTCATAGTGTGATTCTTGTCGTTTGCGATATCAATCGACTCCCGGGCCAAATTTTCCGCTAGGGCACGAAGTGCTATGAGGTTCGCATCACAGCACTGAAAAAGGCCACTAGAAGGAATTCCAGTTTCTGATAGGGTTTCTCGTATACATAACGGAAATTTAGGAGTGAAGCGGTAATGCAATTAAGCAGCGAACAACCTAGCGAGGAGCGCCGAAAAGGCGAACGCCGCCAAGGCGAGCGGCGACAAGGTGATAGGCGCGAAACACCTCGGGACACACCAGATCGTCGAAAGGAAGAACGACGTAAAGGAGACCGGCGGGCCGGAGAATAAGTAATACTTAGCGCGATAAACTTGATTCGCAGACGGGGATTCCCATGCCAATTCCGAAACCAAACCATAGCGGACGTGCTGGAGGCGTAAGTCTTTCTGTAATGATGCTTAGAGGGTTCTGTGCGTTGTCGCTGAGCTTATCGCCGGTTACGACCGCAGCCGATGTTGCAGGTGCCTCAGCAATGGTACGCACAGGGGCCGAAAGCCTCGGTAACCTCGCTCAATACCCACCAGAGAAGCGGTTATTGACGATCTCCACCTCAGAGACAGGGCAGCCAATCCTGACACCTCAATCACTGGAGGTGAATTCGGGACGCTACTACAGGCTGACGATCGATTGTCCTGATGTAAAAGGCGACCTCAGCGGATGGCGGGTAGAAATGCCTCAGCTTCTCAACAATGCGCATTTGAGACTCGTCGCTGTGGGCGATATCGAAATTCACCTTCAGGGTCTAAGCTTCAATGCGATTGAATGCGATGAGATTGGTTCAGCATCAGTAAGTTTCGTTCCCATTAAGCCTGGTAACTATCCGCTCTACGTGGGTAACGTGCCACTCTCAGTGGGGCGCCCTATGGGGGAGGCTGGGGTTCAAAAAGCAGGTAACTATGTGATCTCTGAGATCAAGGTTCGATAATCCGCCAATAGAATCGGAAAAAAGTTTTGGGCTGAGACATCGGTCGCCACGAGCTTGAGCACCGAGTCTCAGATAGATCACCAACCAGCTAGCGGCGCCCTTAGTTGTGCCCTCGAGGAACATGTGATTCGCCAGTGACAGCCTCAGCCGCAGGTACTCCGAGAATCATGCTCTCTGATCCACCCGCACTTTGCATCGCCTCCGAACCTTGCTAGGCAGAGGCTTGAAAGATTCAATTGGAAGAAGCCCCTCGGTTACGAAGCGCTCTTCGATAGTCATGACTCGATGGCTAGACCGTATTCTTGGCTAGCGTCTTGAATCCATAGCCAGACGTAATCTGCAAAACTACGACGTACCACCAGCTCAAATTCAGACTCGCCAGTGCGCCGAATCACAGCCCCCGCCTTAGCGAATACAGTTGAAACAACTTTGCCTACTGGGAACTCTGAATCATGCAGATCAACCGGAGTCGACTTCTTGAGCATATCGACCACATGTTTGCCACGCAGCTTGTAGACCGTCATACCACCGCTTCCATTGACCAGTGAGTGATGACCGTTCATCTCAGCCCGGAAACGCGTTTCAAGGTCAAACACCCGATCGTTTGGAAGCGATATCAGCCACTCATCGGGAGCGATCCATCGGACAACCAAGTCACCCTGCTCAACACTGGTGAGAGGATTCAGTGGAAGCGTCACACCCAAAATTGA
This sequence comes from gamma proteobacterium HIMB55, assembly GCA_000227505.4. NCBI lineage: Bacteria > Pseudomonadati > Pseudomonadota > Gammaproteobacteria > Cellvibrionales > Halieaceae > gamma proteobacterium HIMB55. The sequence goes on from AGIF02000001.1 coordinate 1,242,013, forward strand.
CTGAGCAACAGCGATCAATGGCGAGTTCGGGTCGCAGCGTAGAGTAAGGTGGCCCAAAAGGCCTGCTTCGCTAAAAATGACACCTGCATCAGTACTAGATTGCCCGACGATATCGGTCAATCCCACATGGTGCAGCGGTGATTCACCAGGCACACCTGCATCAGAACCGGGCACCTGATTCATAATCGCAACAGCGCTATTCGTTTCAGACATTTTGGCGCTCTCCCGTAGGGTCAAAGAAGACCGGGCTGCAAATTTCAGCTTCTATAACGCGGCCATCGGCCAGTGGGTAATAAACTTTTTCACCCATGCGATCCAGCCCCCCTTTCACAAGAGCCATGGCAATACTGTGACCGAGATTGGCACTCCAGTAGCTCGACGTAACGTGGCCCACCATCGGCATTGGAATCGGTGCCTTTGGATCGAATACACCCTGAGCGCCTTCCGGTAGAACAACCTTAGGATCTGTCGTTTTAAGACCAACTAGCTGCTTACGGTTTTCGCGAACACAATCTTCACGAGCCATACCGCGCTTACCAATAAAGCTAAACGGCTTCTGCTGCGAGACTGCCCAACCCATCCCCAGGTCATAGGGATGCACAGAGCCGTCCGTATCCTGTCCTGCGATGATGAAGCCCTTCTCTGCACGAAGAATATGCATGGTTTCTGTACCGTACGGCGTCAGATTGTACTTCTCGCCTGCTTCGAACAATTTTTCCCATACATGCAGGCCAAAGTTGGCCTGTACGTTGATCTCGAACGACATTTCACCCGTGAATGAAATACGGAACACGCGTGCCGGAACACCTGCAACCGTCATTTCACGCCAATCCATGTAACCGAAGTTCTCTGCGGAAACATCATAATCAGTCAATTCCGCAATGAGCTTGCGGCTATTAGGACCTGAGATGGTCATGGTCGCCCAGTGATCCGTGACCGTATTGAAGTACACCTCCAACTCTGGCCACTCAGTCTGATGGTAAAGCTCAAGCCATTCGTAAACGCGAGCGGCACCGCCCGTGGTAGTTGTCATGATGAAGTGGTTATCACCTAAACAGGCCGTAACACCGTCATCGAAGACCATGCCATCCTCACCACACATCAATCCGTAACGACACCTACCGACAGCAAGTTTAGCCCAGGCGTTGGTGTAAACACGGCCCAGGAATTCGCGCGCATCTTTACCTTGGATATCGATTTTGCCTAGTGTCGACGCATCCAAAATGCCGACTGACTCACGCGTTGCAAGACACTCACGATCAAGTGACTGCTGCATCGTCTCGCCGGCTTTAGGGAAGTACCACGGACGTTTCCACTGACCCACATCTTCAAACTTAGCCCCGTTTGCAACGTGCCATGAGTGCATCGCAGTGAAACGCTCAGGATCAAACAACTCACCGCGATCACGACCCACAATGGCACCAAACGAAACAGGTGTGTAGTTAGGTCGGAACATCGTTGTTCCTGTCTCCGGGATCGTTTTTCCAAGCGCTCTGGCCGTAATCGCCATACCATTAATGTTGCCCAACTTGCCTTGGTCTGTGCCAAAACCCATTGCTGTGTAGCGTTTGACGTGCTCGATTGACTCGAAACCTTCACGGCAAGACAGCTCGATACCGGCTGCTGTCACGTCGTTCTGATAATCGACGAACTGTTTAGGCGCTCGCGCCGTGCGCTTAATGTGCGGCACGTGGAATAGCGTCATCGCTGCATCCTGCGCACACGCTTCTGTGGCAGGAAGGACAACGTCAACGACAGATTTATCAAGTGCTTCAATGGCTGTCTTAGCAGCTTCAATACCCTGGGCAATCGCACCGGCGGTTGTGTATTCGCCATTTGCAGCACCTGCTGTGAGGCGCTTCTCGACCGTAGGGCCTGCGAGGAAACCAAGAATCTCTTCATTCCATACAGGGCGGCTACCACAGTGTCCTGCAAGGTGAATCACCGGACTCCAACCACCACTACTGGCAACACTGTCAGCACCTAGTTTCGTGACAGAACCAGTGACCATGTCTCCATCAGCACTGATCGGCGCCACAGAAACACCCGTTACACGTTTAGAGCCTGCGACATCGATAACGGCGGAGCCCGTGATGACGTTAATACCAAGATCTGCTGCTTTTGAAACACACGCGCCCTTCGGGCTCTGACGCGTATCAACAATGGCAACAACTCTTCGACCCGCTTCATGCCAATCGAACGCTGCCTGATAGCCGCCGTCATTGGTTGTCATCAGAACAAGTTCGTTACCGGGTACAACACCGTAACGATTGATATAGGTTGATACCGCGTTGGCCACCATGCAACCGGGGACATCGTTGTTACCAAACACCAATGGCCGTTCGTGCGCACCGGTGGCGAGTACAACCCACTTCGCCCGAACACGATGGAGGCGCTGACGAACCTTACCGCTTGGCGCTTTATCAGCAATGTGGTCGGTACAACGCTCATGAATAGTAAGGAAATTGTGGTCGTGATAGCCGTTAACCGTTGACCGTGGCAGTAACATCACGTCGTTGTTTGCGGCTAATTCGTCAACACTGCTCTTAACCCACGAATCCGCGGGTTCACCATCGAGTGTCTCTTTGGTGCTCAACAGGCTCCCGCCAAACTCTGACTGCTCATCAGCGAGAATAACGCGAGCACCTGAGCGGGCCGCAGTAAGTGCTGCGGCAAGACCTGCCGGCCCTCCACCCACAACAAGTACATCGCAGTGCTGGTTAACTTTGTCGTATAGGTCTGGGTCAGTCTCACGCGATGTGCGACCAAGACCTGCGGCCTTACGAATAAACTTCTCGTACGTCTCCCACATGTTTCCCGGGAACATGAACGTCTTGTAGTAGAAGCCTGGAGGCATCATCTTGCCGCCGACTTTGCCCACATAGCTCATTAAGTCGGTATCAACACTGGGCCAACCGTTGACCGCGCCTGAAACAAGACCGTCGAACAGTTCCTGCTGAGTCGCTCGAACGTTTGGCACCTGAGTTGCTTCTGTGGAGCCCAACTGCATTATTGCATTTGGCTCTTCAGCGCCTGCCGCCATGATGCCGCGCGGTCGGCTGTATTTAAAACTACGACCTACGACATCAATGCCATTTGCTAACAGGGCTGAAGCGAGCGTATCACCGTCATAGCCCTGAAATGTTTTTCCGTTGTAAACAAACGACATCGATTGATCACGGTTGATGCGGCCACCCGATGGGAGGCGATTTTTCTGTGACATGATTCGCTTCTCCCCTAGACCTTACCTGCCGAAGTAACCACCGATGGCTGCTCGCCAACCTTATAAACTTCTTTGATCTCGTAGGTAACGGTATCGCGCGTTACGTTGAAGAACTTGCGACAACCTGCGTTATGAACCCAGAGTTCATGGTGCAAACCACGAGGGTTTTTTCGAAAGTACAGGTAATTACCCCATTCCTCATCGGAAAGTGCTTCAGGATCCAGGGGGCGTGCTATGTGAGCCTGGCCTTTTACGTGAAACTCTTCCTCTTCACGGTGCTCACAGCAGTGTGGACAATAAATATGAAACATTGCATCTACCCCTTAGTGAGCTACACCAGCTGCGCCATGCTCGTCGACAAGGGCGCCTGTGTGGAATCGGAACATCGAGAAAGGTTTGGCCAATGGGTGCATCTCACCCTTGGCGAGCGAGGCCGCAAACACATGTCCAGAACCCGGCGTTGCCTTAAAGCCACCGGTTCCCCAACCGCAGTTGAAGTAAAGGTTCTGAATAGGCGTCTCACTGAGAATCGGGCAAGCATCAGGACAGGTATCGACAATGCCACCCCACTGACGGTTCATGCGCACGCGACTAAAGATTGGGAATAGCTCGAGAATGGCTTGAACTGTGTGTTCAATCGTTGGGAACGAGCCACGCTGACCGTAACCGTTGTACCCATCGATACCCGCCCCGATAACTAGGTCTCCTTTATCGGACTGGCTTATATAGCCGTGCACGTGGTTAGACATGACAACCGTATCGAGGATCGGCTTGATGGGCTCAGAAACAAGTGCTTGTAACGGGTGCGATTCAAGCGGCAATTCAAAACCACCCATGGCTGCGATAACACTGGAGTTGCCGGCAGTCACAGAACCCACACGCTCAGCACGAATGTCACCGTAGCGGTTCGTCTTAACGCCAACACAAGTACCATCTTCGATAATGAGGTCAGTCACTTCTGTCTGCTGAAAAATGTCCACGCCATGCGCATCCGCTCCACGTGCATAGCCCCAAGCAACCGCATCGTGACGCGCAACACCCGCACGCGGCTGCCAAGACGCGCCCAATACGGGGTAACGGGTATTTGCAGAGCAGTCCATATGCGGAACAATCTCTTGAACCTGCTTCGTATCGAGTGCCTCACTATCGATACCATTCAGACGGTTGGCGTTAACACGCCTATGGATATCACGCATGTCCTGAAGCGTATGACCGAGGTTCAACACGCCACGCTGCGAGAACATCACATTGTAGTTAAGGTCTTGTGACAGACCTTCCCACAGCCTCATAGCGTGCTCGTAAAGATGGGCCGCCTCATCCCATAGATAGTTCGACCGCACGATCGTGGTATTACGGCCCGTGTTACCACCGCCTAAGTAGCCTTTTTCGACTACCGCAACGTTAGTCACACCAAATTCTTTTGCGAGGTAGTACGCAGTTGCCAAACCGTGACCACCACCACCGATGACGATGACGTCATATTTCTTCTTAGGTGTTGGATTGCGCCATGCGCGCTGCCAGTTCTCATGATGGCTAAGACTGTGTTTGATCAGCCCAAAACCAGAATAGTGCTGCATGCGACCAGCTCCCTTTAAATGTTGCGCAGTCTAAAGCCGCCCAAAAATGAATGTGTTATCTGTGTGCTGGGTAGTCCAAACAGACCGCTTTGAATTTCCGCCAACGTTATAAATTTTTGTTTTAGCGCCTCACCCCGTGCTGCCTCTCATCTTCTAAATGATGGGCAATTTCGCGCGCGATTGTGACACATAGGCCCTCGTAAAAACCACGCTTTATACTGATTCCAGAGCCTAAATTTAGGTAGAAATTAACAAGTTTGGATTGAGGATATTCAGGGGGAATACGTAGCTATCTACAACGCTATTGCCACAAGCAAAAATCACCCGAAATCGGTACGAACTTCAACGCGATGCGAAGCAACTCATCCCCATAAATCGGTCGATAAGTATTTCAATCCCGAGTCACAAATAATCACCGCAATGGTACTTCCGCTCATAGGCGCCTCGAGTAATTTCATCGCAGCTGCAACATTCGCACCCGCTGAAAACCCGCCAAAAATCCCCTCAAGACGTGCTAAATCCCGGGTCACGTCAGCCGCGTGTTCCCCTGAGACTTGCAGGTAACCGTCAATGACTGATGTATCCAGAAAGGCAAGATCAGACTTGGAGTAACCACCACCTTGGATTGGATGATTGGGGTTTTGAGCTGCCTCCCCCGCCAGCACTGCAGCGCCCTCAGGCTCGACGATAAAGCACTGAATGGCTGGGTTACGCTCTTTTAATGCGCGCGAGACGCCAATGAATGTCCCGCCAGAGCCAAGAAAATCGACAAAACCATCTAGCTTGCCCTCAGTACCGTCCCAAATTTCGGGACCCGTGGTCGAATAATGCGCCTGCCAATTCCCAGCTCGCTGGAATTGGTCTGCTCTAAACGCAGTTCGCTCCAAGGTTATCTGCTCAGCCACCTTCTCGACTAATGCTAAGTCTGCGCCTGATACCTGACCGGGTTCAGAGTCAGGCATTTGATCAACCAATATCACTTCAGCACCAAGTGCCCGCATCATTCGCACACGTTCCTCCGAGTTACCAAGAGACATGACAGCAACAAAGGGATACCCCTTGATGCCGCACACAATCGCAAGACCGGTGCCCATATTGCCTGAGGTCAACTCGACGACGGTTTGGCCGGGCTTCAATTCTCCGCTCGCCTCGGCAGCCTCAATCACCCCAAGAGCGGCGCGATCCTTTTTTGAAAACCCCGGATTCAGATAGTCGAGTTTGGCCACAAGGCGACCCTCGACCCCGTAGGCACGGGTGAGCCGATCGAGACTAACAAGTGGTGTGCCGCCAATAACATCAATGACGGAGGACGCTAACCGCATAGGTGTTTCCTGCTGGGATGATTTTACTTTTTGGCATTCAATCAGACTGTCCTAGCAAAGCCCAGCAGGAGATGAAGAAAGCCCAGCGAGGGATGGAAAAACAATCCCGAGTTTTGGGTCCTTGAAATTGCTACTATTCATAACATCGCAACGATGGCGCCCGACTGTAACCTTCGCCAATGAACACCAAGCTGCATCACACAGGATTAAAACGGCTAGAAGTAATAGCCGGTACCTGCCTGCGCCTCAATGATTACAAAGTTTTCTCAATGAGAGCCTGTATTGCTTGGCGTCCATTGACCCCGCGTACACTTGCTGATGTTGTTGCCCGAAGTGGCTTAACAATCTTGCTATTGAGCATGTCACTCGCAGCCGCGGATTCGGCTCAGCTTGAGGAAGTGCTCGTCAGCGGAGTGGCAGATCCGCGTATGGGCACACTTCTCACAAGTACCGAAATACGTACCACCTCGTTAGAAGAGCAAGTCACCCTCCCTCTCTCCGCCGGTTCGCTGGCAGATGCACTCCCTGGAGTTTCATTGAATGGACAAGGGGGTTTATTCCAAAGCTATAGCATGCGCGGTTTTAGCCGATGGAGAATCCGAACGGAAATCTCGGGTGTACCCATCCTAACGGATCGACGCGCCGGCAATTCGCTATCGTTTTTGCCCCCAGAGCTTATGGACACTATTCAGGTGAATATGGGTCCAGCCTCTAGTCTCTATGGCTCAGGTGCTATGGGTGGCGTCATGAACGTCTCACTGCTCGATCCCACTGAAACGTCCGTAAGCGTAAGTGGCTCATCCATGGGGAATGCTCATGAGGTCTCGCTAAAAACACCCGTCAATGAATCCATCTCTGTGGTAGGCAGCATTCGCGAAGCCTCTAATGGCAAATCGGGTGGCGGCATGCCATTGAATACACGTTTCGAGCAATCAGCCTTGTACCTTCGCAACAAGTTCTTCTTCAATGACACAGAAGTTTCGACGGAAGTGCTCGTTAGCAATGGCGACGATATTGGAAAGAGTTCAGCACTGTTCCCAAATCTGCGAGCAACTCACTACCCTCACGATAATCACAGGCTTATCAACTTCCGAGCTACCACTCCTAATAAGTGGTTTCTTCAGACCTATGCCCACCAACAGGATTGGGCTTCGGTGACACTTCGCGACAGTGGTATCAAAAACACGAGCGATTATTCAAGCATGACGATAGGCGGATTACTCTCCCGCATCTCACAGTCTGACCAGTCCACTCAACGTTACGGGCTTGATGTTACGCGCCGGTACGGTGTTGATATCAGGGAAAGTACAGCGGAGTCCGAAGCTGAGCTCGCGTCCCAAAATGTCGTTAATGATGGGACAGAGTGGACCGCTGGACTGTTCTGGGAGCGCACTTGGTATCTAAATGGCCTCTCTTTACAGGGCGGTTTGCGCGCTGACAGAGCCGGGGCACAAGCCGCCTCTAGCACCACGAATCAGTCAGACATTAACTTGCAACTGAAAGCTAACTGGCAACCGAACTCAGCATGGGGTCTGACCCTAGAACTTGGTTCGGCCTATCGTCTTCCTACCTTAAGCGAGCTGTATTTTGAGGGTGAGACTCCGCGTGGACGCTTAGTGGGGAACGATGCCTTAAAGAGTGAGGAAACGGTGGGTGCTCAACTCACGCTTCTATACGACGTTGGTGACACGGTATTTGAGATAGCGGCCTCGGCCAACCGAGTGGATCAATATATAGAAAGAATCTTGCTCTCTGACGGTCTTGAGTCCTACAGAAACCTAGAATCCGGTGATCTTTGGGGCATCGATGGCCAAATTCAGCGACGAGACAACAACATAGAACACACACTGTCGTGGCAATGGCAGCAGGGTGAGTCATCTACGGGCGAGACGATCGCTGACTTACCCCCACCGAGTGTTCGCTATGTCACGGTATGGCGGCGTTCACACTACGCACTCGGAATGGACCTACGATACCGATTTTCTCGCAACAGAGCCGGTCCAGGCGAAATAGCGCTAGCCAGTGCTGCGATTCTCGGGGTGTCAGCTGAATGGATGATTAATCCCGAATGGACTGTGAAAACATCCATTACTAATGGTTTGAACAAAAATTATCGAACAAGCGCCACCCAACAAGCACCTTTTGATATGGGGCGCGCAATCAATGTGAAAATTGACTGGCGCCCGTACCCGTAATTAGAACTTTTCCCTTCCTTATTGGGCGACACGAGCAGTCCACCCTGGGCTCTAGAAGCTACCAACAGCCCTCAGAGCCCAATAGGGTCTCCCGCTGTCCAGGGAGCCCCGGCTTCTTGGAGCTCCGTTTTCAAAGCGGGAATCTCATTCTCTATCAACGCATTCAAACGATCTTTTGCCGGTTCAAAAGCGCCCCGCGCATACTCGACACTCTGACGATGGCTCGGTGTGGGTCCATAGCTTGAGTTGGATACCCCACGCATCGCATGTCCAAGCCAGGTTGTCACGCTTGTGGGGCCGTAACCTCCAATCCCCTCTTGCATGCTGTTACCAAAGATAACTTCTTCAATGTCGAACAAGGCAGCCTTGATTGCAGCGATCTTAGTGCCAGCACCCGGTACCGACGTTTGCATACGGGACATCATAGTTCCTAGGTCCGCGAGTTCCTTTCGTGCTGCTTTGATTGCGTAGCGTGCCGCCTGAGACTGACCATACAGCTCACTGAGCTCGTTATTAAAGGCTTCCATCTCTGCAAGCGTCGCCCCCGTCAGAGACCCTTCGCGCAATTGATTAACCCCAAAGCTTACGGGACCAGCGAGACGTCTCTGTTCTCCCCCCTCGGTCACAACCAACTCGGCACTGTAAGTGCCGGGAACCACCATAAATCCAGAGGGCGAGTCGCCACGCCAATTCTTACCCGTTTGGACCGGACCGAGATACGAACGCCGCAGATCCCATGCCACACGGTTTAGCCCCTTGCTATTACTCGCAGCGACACGACGCAACACAGTCCCGGATGCGTCAGAAACCACTAACTCAACCTTAGGTTTTGTCTCTCGTGCTTCGGCAGTGACAGTGTCCCAGCCTGGAAAGGTCACGGATTTACCCGCCTTCTTGGCCTTTTTCTCAGCCGCTTGGCGAACCTGCTTCTGAGTCTTGAAGCTGTCAGTCAGATAGTAGGTAAACACTGAGCCAAATGGAGGGTTCTCAGCAACGTAAAGAGAATCGCCTTGCGAACCCTTAGGCCGGTAACCTAGTGGACGCTTTTGGAAATACCAATGCGCATCTCGCGGCTCGAACAATACAGCTTCCTGCTCGAAGGTATCAGCATCCATCGTCCTAAGCGCAGTGTAATCATCGAGCACAAAGAAGCCACGACCGAAACTTGCGGCCACAAGATCGTTCTCTCGGCGCTGAATTTGAATGTCGCGTACAGATATTGTCGGCATGCCACCCGCGAGCTTGTGCCAGGAATCGCCTGAATCGAGCGTTGCGAACACACCAAACTCGGTCGCGGCGAACATGAGCGATGCGCGCTCATGGTCTTGCACGAGTCTCCAAACAAGGTGCTTGTCTGGAATGCCGTCTGTAATCATTTTCCAACTACGGCCACGGTTTTTACTCACTAACAAATACGGCGTGAAATCACCGTACTTGTGGTTATCCAAAGCAACGTAAACCGTGTCTTCATCGTGCAAGTCGGCACGTATGTCGTTCACAAAGGCGGTATCAGGAACACCGGGTAATGAGCCAACATTTACTGTCCGCCAGCTACCACCGTCATCTTGTGAGATATGAATCTGACCATCATCTGAACCGGCGTAAAGTAACCCGGCCTTGATTGGCGACTCAGCAAGCGACGTGATCGAGTTGTAATTCGACATGGCATACATGTCCCAAGGCGAATCCCAACTTTGAGTGTCTCCCATGATGGGCATTGCAAAGCGCTCTTCATTGCGCGTCAGGTCACCCGAGATAGCCGTCCAGCTGTCTCCGCGGTCTTCCGACTTCCATACACGCTGAGACGCAAAGTAGAGTCGCGAAGGCTTATGTGGGCTGACCAGAATGGGCGCATCCCAGTTGTAGCGCTCTGGAGGTTCGCCCGGTCCCGCCTGAGGCTGGATATAGACCGTCTCACCCGTGCGACGATCAATCCGCGTAAGGTTGCCCTGCTGAGACTGCGCGTAGACGATATCGGGATTGCCGGGCTCGGTTGCGGGCTGATGACCATCACCACCTAGAATGACAAACCAATCTGCCGTTCGAATGCCACTGACGTTATCGGTTCGCGAGGGACCACCTTGTGTGTTGTTATCCTGAGTGCCGCCATAGATATTGTAGAAGGGCTTGGCGTCATCAAGTGCCAGCTTGTAGTACTGCGTGACAGGAAGATTTTGCATGTACCGCCAGGTAGCACCTAAGTCGAAGCTCTCGTAAACGCCACCATCGGTACCCATCATAATGTAATCAGGATCAGCTGGGTCAAACACAATCGCGTGCATATCGCCGTGCTGGTTGGGGTGCTCCATATACGTAAAGGTCTTGCCACCGTCGGTCGACTTTTGGACGGTTGGACCCACTAAGTAGAGCCAGTCGAAATGGTGCGGACTCGCAAAAATCTCCTGATAGTAATGTGGCCCAGTACCACCACCAACGGCGTCCGCTCCCTTAGTCCAGCTTGCCCCTCGATCATCCGATCGCCAAACACCGCCTTCTCTGCGATTGAGCTCGATCGCTGCATAAACAACGTCGGGGTCCTGAGGAGAGATAGTCAGACCAATCTTGCCCATATTGCCCTTGGGAAGACCCGTCTCTAGACGCTGCCATGTCTCTCCACCATCGGTCGACTTGTGGACACCGCTCTCGGGACCACCACCCATGTAGGCGGCGACGGTACGATGGTGCTGCCATGTGGCTGCGTAAAGAACGTCAGGATTAGAGGGATCCATAACGATATCGGTGACACCGGTCCACTCGCCGGCGCTCAATACGTTACGCCAAGTCTCGCCACCGTCGCTTGTCTTGTAGAGGCCGCGCTCACCGCCCGGGGTCCAAAGTGGTCCCTGCACTGCAGCCCAGACCACATCCGAATTATTGGGGTGTACCAAGATAGTGGAGATATGCTGAGACTCCTTAAGTCCCATGTTTTCCCACGTAGCGCCTCCATCATCGGAGCGGTAAATCCCGTCACCAAAGCCAACGTGGCGTCCGCCAACGTCCTCACCTGTACCAACCCAAACAGTATTAGGGTTGGAGGGGTCCACCGTGACGTTGCCGATGGAGTAGGAACTCTGCCCATCGAAGATCGGTGTCCAAGACACCCCTGCATTGTCAGTCTTCCAGACACCGCCTGAGCCTACCGCCACGTACCAGACGCTCGAGTCTTCAGGATCCCAATCGATGTCCGAAATGCGGCCCGACATGAACGCCGGACCTATGTTCCGCCATTTGAGACCGCTTAAGTCCATCGTACCGTCGTCAGCGACAGCTGTGAAAGGTAGTGTAAGAGTGAGTGACAGTGCCGCAACAAGCGCTGTGTAAAGCCCCCTAGCCATGAGTATGCTCCCATTCCTGTAATGCTCTGAGGTTAGCACTCCTTGCTGTCAGCTGGCACTTTTTCCAAACACAGATGAGCTGTTTTCCCGCGTAGCCCCCTTGCAAAGATCAAACTGTGAGACCATGTCCAGATAGAAGCGGTTTGAGTGGTTACTTCGAGGGAGGGTTTTAAATGCATAAGGCAGCCAGAATTCTCCTAAATCTGATGCGACTGGATGTCGCATTAGGCCTAGCCCTCTTTGCTTGGGTCCTCTGGCTTGAGTTTGGGTAATGACGGGAGTTGGCGTCGCACTGGGTGCAGTTGGTTTTGTTATGACTGGCGAACCGTTATGGATTGCCGCGGGAGCAGCGGCAGGCGCGACGCTCGAGTGGTTGCAACGCTCAAAGAGTTAAGCCAACTGCTACATCAGCAGCATCGTTTCAGATCAGAGCATTGATCCTAAGCCTTCACACGCCCACTTTTGGAATCATAAAAAGGCGCTAAAGAAGCCTCAGCCGCGTATCGCACGCCTGCAACTTCGATCTCGTATTTGCCTTCTTTAATAAATTCGGGTGTCACGCCGCCCGGATTATTGACGTAGCCCATGCCTAGTGCTCGGCCTACGGTATGCCCATACATTCCCGATGTAAGGTACCCGACTTGTTTGCCGTCTCGCCAAATAGGTTCGTTGTGGTGAAGCAACAGTTCCGGGTTGTTGAGTGCGAACTGCACTAATCGCTTCTCTACTCCGGACTCACGTTGTGCGAGCAGAGCGTCTCGACCGATGAAGCCCCCGGGCTTATCCCATGCAACCACAAAGCTCAAACCTGCCTCGAGCGGTGTCTCCTCGTCGGTTATGTCGTGTCCCCAGTGCCGGTACCCTTTCTCCAGCCTCAGTGAATTCATCGCGTGGAATCCGGCATGCACGAGATCAGGTCGGATTGAAAGAAGGCGATCGTAAACATGACGCGCGAAGTCGGTCGGCACGTACAGCTCCCATCCCAATTCACCAACGTAGGTGATTCGAGAAGCCCGAATGCGTGTATAGCCGATCTCAATTTCACGGGAGGTGCCAAATGGGAAAAGCTCATTAGAGAGACATTCACCACTGACTTCTTCCAAGAGCGCCCTAGAATTCGGGCCCATAATCCCAATCACCGAGTATGCTGAAGTCATATCTGTGACCGTGGCGTGGGCATCCGACGGAATATTTGCTCTGAGCCAGCTCAAATCACGCACTTGTGTTGCTGGTGTAGAGACGATCAAAAACTCATCGTGGCTCAGTCGTGTAACTGTCAGATCCGCCTCGATACCGCCTCGCTCATTCAGCCACTGGGTATAAACAATCTTACCTATGGACACTGCCACGTTGTTTGCGCAGATCCGACTTAGCACGCGCTCGGCATCAGATCCCTGCACTAAAAACTGCGTGAAAGAACTCTGATCGAAAAGCGCTACATCTTCGCGGACCGCTTTATGTTCAGCAGCCGAATACGCAAACCAGTTTTGTCGTCCGTAACTGTATTCGTAGCTAGGCTCGACACCCTGGGGCGCAAACCAGTTCGGACGCTCCCACCCTGCTAGCTCACCAAAGCAGGCATTCTTAGTGACAAGACGCTCATGCAGCGGTGATTTTCGAACTTGCCGCGCTGTTTCGAACTGCCGAAACGGCCAATGCATCGCAAACAAAAGCCCAAGCCCCTCTTTCGTTCGGTCGTGGAGATAGCTGGCGGTGTTTTGGAACGGCAGGTTTCGCCGCAGATCGACATCCCACAAATCCATTGGTGGATGACCATCAACAATCCAATCAGCTAGAACCTTGCCTGCGCCACCTGCAGACTGAATACCAATCGAATTAAACCCTGCGGCCACGAAGAAGTTTTTGAGATTGGGCGCTTCCCCCAGGTGATAGCGATCGTCTGGCGTAAAACTCTCGGGACCGTTAAAAAAGAGCTGAATACCCGTCTCTGACAAACTGGGGACACGTTTTAATGCCATCTCCAAAATCGGCTCGAAGTGCTCCCAATCATCGGGCAATTGATCGAAGCAAAAGTCCTCTGGAATACCCCCCATCCCCCATGGCTTTGCAATCGGCTCGAAGCATCCCAGCAATAACTTTCCAGCATCTTCCTTGTAGTAAGCGCAGCCATCTGGATCACGAAGCACTGGCGTATCAGAAGTCATCCCCTCCATGGGTTCAGTGACAATATAGAAGTGCTCGGCACCATGAAGCGGTACATCGACACCCGCCATGGCACCAATGTCTCTCGCCCATAGACCGCCACAATTCACCACGAATTCAGCGCTGACATCACCTCGGTCAGTTCGTACGCCTACAGCCCGCCCATCCTCAACCTCGACACCCCTTACTGTTACGCCCTCAAAAATTTGGGCACCACCCATTTTTGCGCCTCTAGCCAGCGCCTGAGTGGTATCGATCGGGTTAGTTTGACCGTCTCTGGGGAGATGCACTGCACCCACGACATCATCAACATTGAGCATTGGCCAAAGCTCCAGTGCCCGCTCAGGTGAAATGACATCAACGTCAAGGCCGAAACACCTCGCCATTGAAGCGCCCCGTTTTAGCTCCTCAAACCGCTCCTGATTCGTCGCGATGCTTAGCGATCCACGCTGCTGATAGCCGGTCGCCTGCCCGGTCTCTATTTCCAGATTTTCATAAAGCCCGGTGGTGTATTGCGCGAGTCGTGTAAGGTTTTGCGTTGCTCGAAGCTGTGCCACCAGTCCCGCTGCATGCCACGTGGTGCCGCAGGTTAATTGCTTGCGTTCAAGTAAAATAACGTCACTAAAGCCACGCTTTGTTAGATGGTAAGCAACGCTACAGCCAATGATGCCACCGCCAATGATGACAACCTGCGCGTGTGTGGGAAGTTTTTGCGTTGATCCTTGCGTCACAAAGAATCCCTTCGACAGTTATTTGCAAACGCTGATTTAGCGTAATCAATGCTTAAAAGCTCGGTCTGCAAGAAGTTAACCAGTTAAGAAAACCTTACGCCACCTCGAATTAATGACGCGAATCACGAGGGTGTAGGCAAAAAAGGGCCCTTCTGGGTCCATTTCAAATTTTGGCGGAGAAGGAGGGATTCATTCGAGCGGCGCTGCCTTCGCCGCTCTCACCCCTCCGGGGCGCTCCGCCTAGCGGCTCCGCGTGCAAACTCTGCCGCTGGCAGAGTTTGTCGAACCAGAGGATTCGTCCACACCGCCTACCCCTACAAAATCAAAAAAGGGCCCGTCTGGGCCCTCTTTAAATTTTGGCGGAGAAGGAGGGATTCGAACCCTCGATACGTTGCCGTATACACACTTTCCAGGCGTGCGCCTTCGACCACTCGGCCACCTCTCCGTGGCGGCGGAGTCTAGCACAGGGCTTGGCGCTACGGGGTAATACTGGGGTCAAATGGATTTAAAAAACCTCAAGCAACCAATAAAAATGCGCTGACCAAGATCGTGCCGAGAGTGCCTAACATTGATAGTGGCCGAAGAATCATGGGCAGGCTTCTTGTCGTGATCATCAGGTAGTGCACAACGCGTGAAACCAGTAACACACCACCTAAAGAGTACATTGCTGTATCGGACAGACCGTTAAGGTCATTTAACAAAAGCAATACCAGCGCAATTGGAACCTGCTCGATAAAGTTTCCGTGCCCTCTTATGCGATTCAATAGCTCTTTATCGCCGCCATCGCCTAGGCTGATATTGTTCGAGAAGCGGTAGCCGCCAACGCGAAGCGTAAAGATAACGTGAAGTACAGCAAACACAGCCGTAATCGACATGGTTGGCTCGAGATTAAGCAACGTTGACATGAAAATACTCCAATGAATGAGTAGGCGCGGGCCCTAGACCAAAGCCCGCAAATTACACAAAAAAATAGAAGGTGAGTTGGTTGAGCCTTGGGGCTATCCGCACTACGCGGCTTCTGCCGCCTTCTGACCGGGTAAGGCCACGCCACCGCTCGTGAGGTAGCTGCCCAAAGGCTTGTTACCCAGTGCCTCGGATGCTCCCTTCCCGCCATCCCAGGCCATCTCGCCCGAGATATAAACGCTATCCACAATACCTTCAGGTCGATTAACCATCTGCTCGTGCTCAAAAATCTCACGATGCACCAGAACACGCGTCTGATCCGGCTCCCAACCATCCAATGCTTGATGGTTTATCAAAACCATATCCGCACGCGCACCTATTGCGAGACTGCCAGCATCAAGGCCAAACGTTTCCGCTGGGTCTTTGGTAAGACGCTTAACCACCTTGGCTACCGTGTCATCGCCATGTTCCTTCGCCAATTTCAAGGACATAAGATTGCTATCGAAGAACGCCATGTTAGTAATGTGCGCACCCGAATCATTAAATCCAGGCAAAGTGTTTTCATGGAGCAGGAATTCGAGAGTCGAGCGATTGCCCGCGTTTGCGACGTCAGCGTAGAACCGGAAGCTTTTGTCGTAAGTGCGGAGCATATGCAATGCAAAGTCTGCATCGTCTCGGAGTTCGCCTTCTATCTTCTCGAAGGCTTCTCGCTCTGAGTCAGAGCGTACGGCAGTCTCGTCGCCTCCCTTAAACTTCTGCGCGCGCGTCATCACATCGGCAAAACTTTCGCCGTCCCAATCGGCACAAGGTGCGCCATCAAAAATGAGCTTTTCTGGTTCACGAATCACCAAACTATCGGGCAGCCCTCTCGCTGCCTTCCAGCTTGCAAAGTCATCACCTGTGCGTCCGTGACGCCATTCTTTGCGGAAGCGCTCAACCCACTCAGGATCGTGCATCAAACGCTGACGGCCCTCGTAGTCATCGTATTCGAGCGCAATGAGCTCAGCCGTAGAGGTTAGCTCCTCAAATAACGGGCTGACGATACCGTCAGACCAAACTCGAAAATTCGTGCCCAGCGCCTGGAAATGCAGACGTCCGTCCATGAGCTTGCTGTTAAGCAGCTTGGCCACACCAAGAAACAGCTTTGAGGAATTCGGCGCGGCGGTCATCTCCATGGCAGACAACGCCGATGTCTTGAGGGGCTTGCCGAAAAGACGACCGCTGGTGAGCGTAAAGTAGAACAGCGCTTTTAGACGGTTCTCAATGATCGGGGTGGTTTGCCAAACCCGATCATATTTTCGAACCACTTTTAAGAGCCGTCGCAACTCACTGAAAGAAGCAAACTGGGTAGGTATACGCTTGTCTGTATGCGGGTCATTGGACAGATAGTGGAACGGTAGCCCGTCAGTGCTCAACCCGAGATAACCCATCTGCATGGCGCCCTCGAGTATCTGCTCCATTTTTTGAAGCTCGTTCTCGGTGGGTGCGCGACTAATACTGGCGTCGAGTCCCATGACCTCAATGCGCAGCATCGAGTGCGGAACGAACGCCGCAATGTTCGGACCTAAATTGAGATTTTCAAAGTGCGCTAAGTAATCCTCAGGATTATTCCAGGTCATCGCCTTGGCACACTTCCTTAAGACCGCTTTCGGTATGTTCTCGACGCGAGTGAAGCAATCTACGATCGGCTCCTGCCCATTTGTCTCCTGGGGGCCAAAACACGTACCCAAGCTACAGTTACCCACCAAAACAGTCGTCGTGCCGTGTCGCACTACTTCGTCAAGCGCAGGCGCCACCTCTACTTCCAAATCAAGGTGCGTGTGAATATCGAGCATGCCTGGAATCAGCCACTTGCCGGATGCCTCGACACAGTGTGTAGCTTCAGATTTTGGAAGGCTTGCTCCTCGAGCGGCAACTACGCCATTAGCAATTGCGATGTCCTCAACACGACCCGGCGTCCCCTCGCCGTCGTAGACTTTTGCACCCGTGATTAAAAGATCCCACTGCGCCATGGTTACCCTGCCCTTTACGTAATTGTTATGAGGGAAATATAACGCTTTTTAAGCCCGCTTGATAAGGCTGCAGCGGCACTGACCGCGCCAATTTACTGCTCAAACAGACGAGTCACAGAGGGGGAAGTTTGGATGGACGATCGCCAAGGCGAAATATCGATGCCGCCGCGGCGCTGAAAAAAGCCTACAACCTGAAGTGAATCGGGTTTTAGAGCACTCTCTAGGCGCGAATAAAGGTCCTCTACACACTGCTCATGGAAACCCTGATGGTTACGAAGGCTCTCGATGCACCTACCTATAACTACAGCGTCAAATTGTGCTTCACAAACATCAATCATAAGTGTCGCCCAATCGGGTTGAGACGTAACGGGGCACAACGATCGAAAACCTAACGATGTAAATCGCTTGGTCGGCTGGTCAGCTGAGCTAAAAGGCTCCACCGCCTCAATCAAGCACGAACTCTTCTGAAGCGCTTCAAAGGTTTGAAGCTCAAGCTTAACGCTCGCTTCAGTAAGTGCAGAGAGATCCCGCTCGATGCAGACCACTGCATCGGTATCGGTGGCAAACGTATGTGCGTTCAGAGAGTTCAAATAGAGCTTAAGGGACTTGGATTCAACGGTATTGGGGCTCGAAGCCGGGATGATCAGCGCACCCGTTGCGTAGCGAACCTCACCTGAGTTCAGCAACCAGCTCAACTCATAGCAGTGCCATACATCATAGCCACTAGTCAGCTTAGTCGAGGGTTGAGCAATCTGGGAACGCCCTCGTCCCCGGTCTATTGCCTCCAAAACCTCGGGCGCGTAAATCTCCGGGGCGGCAACTACACTTCCTAAAACACCTGCCAAGATTAGGTTCTCAGTCTCGTGCCAGTCCCCAGAAGGTGCATTGCGTAAGCAAAAGACCCGATGGTAAGCGCCGCTAGCATGGTAAAGGACACGGTGATGTCTACGTCACTCACGCCCAAGACGCCATATCGAAAGGCGTTAACCACGTATACCAACGGGTTGATCTGCGAGATGCTAGCCCAGAAATCGGGCAGTAGATCGAGCGAATAAAAAACGCCACCGAGATAGGTCAGCGGCGTTAGCACGAAGGTAGGCACGATATTGACGTCATCGAAGGTGTTGGCAAAGACAGCGTTAATAAGCCCCAGCAGCGAGAACGAAATCGAGGTCAAAGTGACGACACCAATCACCACGAGCCAGCTGTGAATATCGAGCTTGGTGAAGAACAGCGCCACCGAAGTCACGATAATGGATACCAGAATGCCTCGGGATACACCGCCCGCAGCGTAGCCCAATACGATCACGTACGTCGGTGTGGGCGATACCAATAGCTCTTCAATGCTGTTGTTAAACTTCGCACCAAAAAAAGAGCCCACTACGTTCGCGTAGGTGTTCGTAATGATGGCCATCATGATCAGGCCCGGCACGACAAATTCCATGTAACTAACGCCGCCCATAGTGCCAATACGCTTGCCAATCAGGGTCCCAAAAATCAAAAAATACAGAGACATCGTGATAGCTGAAGGCAACAGGGTCTGTGTCCAAATGCGGAGGTAACGACGCACCTCTTTTCGCATGATGGTTAAAAAAGCGATCCACTGCTCATAGGGGCTCATGATGCGCCCTCCAGGACGTTTACAAACATCCTTTCAAGTCTGTTCTCTTTGTTGCGCATACTGACAACCGATACACCGAGCTCACCCAAAGCAGTGAATACACGAGCAAGCTCCTGCCCTTTTTCAATTTCAACCTCTAGACACTGAGGTTCGACCTGCCGAACTTGGTACCCCGGTATGGAGATACCACTGGGCAATTCCTCTTGCGTATCGAGGAGGAATGTCTCGCTGTTGAGGCCACGCAGCAAATCTCTGATCGCACCGTCGGTAACGATTTTTCCTTGGTTAATGATACCTACGTTGCGACACAACATTTCTGCCTCTTCGAGGTAGTGGGTTGTCAAGATGATGGTTCGACCCTCGTCGTTAGTTTCGCGAAGGAAATCGTACATGCTGCGGCGCATTTCAATATCAACACCTGCAGTCGGTTCGTCCAAGATCAGTACACGGGGCTCATGCACTAGCGCGCGAGCGATCATCAGTCGACGCTTCATACCCCCGGATAACATGCGCATCTGAACGTGTTGCTTGTCCGCAATACCCAGTTTTTCCAGGTAGTATTCGGCGCGCTGGCGTGCAAGTCCGATGGGGATGCCGTAGTAGCCCGCCTGATGAATCAAAACGTCCTCAACTTTTTCGAAGACGTTAAAATTAAATTCCTGTGGAACGATGCCGATTTGCTTCTTGGCGAGTGAGAAATCTTCATCAATATCAATGCCACAGATTTTCACAGAGCCGCCGGATTTCGACACCAGAGAGCTCACAATACCAATCGTGGTCGACTTCCCCGCACCATTCGGTCCTAAGAGTGCATAAAAGTCGCCCTCCTCAACCTTAAGATCGATTCCTTTTAGTGCCTGAAAACCATTTGCATAGGTTTTCTGGAGATTCGAGATTTCTAAGGCCGCCGGCATGAGGGCTCCGCTACAAAATGGAGCGCGGAGTTTACCTAAAACGAATAAGTTTTTCGAAACCTTTGCAAGAATGCTTGACGACGGAACTTAGTCTCACTACTATGCGCGACCTTACGAAGAGCACTACGTGCACCACGTTCCGTCCCCTTCGTCTAGTGGCCTAGGACACCGCCCTTTCACGGCGGGAACAGGGGTTCGAACCCCCTAGGGGACGCCATTTTTTGCGGGAATAGCTCAGCTGGTAGAGCGCAACCTTGCCAAGGTTGAGGTCGCGAGTTCGAACCTCGTTTCCCGCTCCAATTTTTCTCTCATGATTTCTCAGAAGCGCGTACAATGCTGCGCTTCACGGCGCCGTATGGCGCGCAGATATGAGCTGAGATCATGAAAGACTATTCCCCCGCTGAGTTAGATACGCTAGCCCTGCATGCTGGCGGTAAACCTGACCCCACTACCGGGGCACGGGCGACGCCGATTTATCAAACAGCATCCTATTGCTTCCCGGACTCTGACTACGCGGCAGCGCTGTTCAATATGGAGCGCCCAGGGCACGTTTATTCACGCCTGAGTAACCCCACGACCGCCGTTCTTGAGGAGCGAATCTCAGCACTAGAGGGTGGTGTAGGCGCTATTGCAACAGCGAGCGGTCAGGCGGCGCTGCAATTAGCCATCATGACCATCATGGACGCAGGCGCGCACATCGTTGCTTCGAATGCGCTCTATGGTGGTAGCCACAATCTGCTGGGCTACACCCTTCCGCGTTTTGGCATCACCACAACCTTTGTTGACCCTCGTGATGAGGACGCTGTTAGAGCCGCAATACGTCCAGAGACTCGCTTGATCTTTGGTGAAACTGTTGGCAACCCAGGACTCGATGTTCTGGACATTCCGCGGATTTCGGCGATTGCCCATGAGAACGGTATTCCACTCCTTGTCGATTCAACTTTTACGACGCCTTACCTCATCAAGCCATTTGAACTCGGTGCAGATCTTGTCATGCACTCCGCCACCAAGTTTTTGAGTGGCCACGGCATCGTTATCGGTGGCTTGTTAGTCGACGGTGGACGCTTCGACTGGGACGCCTCAGGTAAATTCCCTCAGCTTTCCGAGCCCTATAAAGGTTTTCACAACCTTGTATTCACCGAAGAGTTTGGTCCCGCTGCGTTCATCTCGAGAGCCCGCAAAGAGGGTCTCCGTGATTTCGGCGCCTGTCAGAGCCCGACGAGTGCTTTTTACATCATGCAAGGCATGGAAACGCTCGGCGTGAGAATGGAAAAGCATATTTCAAATACTCGAGCTGTCGTGGACTTCTTAAACAGCCACGATGCTGTGTCCGACGTGGCACACCCTGATCTCGAAAGCCATCCTGATCATGCATTGGCGAGAGAACTGCTTCCCAAGGGCGCCAGCGCGGTATTCACTTTTGAAATCAAAGGTGGCCGTGAAGCAGGTATCGCTTTTGTAAACGCGCTCAATCTATTCTCACATCTCGCTAATGTGGGAGACGCAAAGTCGCTCGTCATTCATCCCGCAAGTACAACGCACTTCCGTATGGACGAGGCAGCGCTTGCAGCAGCAGGCATTGGTGAAGGCACCATCCGCCTTTCCGTGGGCCTAGAAGATCCGAAAGATTTGATAGCGGATCTCAAGGCGGGCCTGCGTGCTGCAGAGAAAGCAGCTGCGAAAGTGGCAGAGAGTCATGCAAAAGGGGCAGTTAAATGAAGCTGACCATCAATAACGAGCAGGTTTACCTTTACACGAACAATAAAGAAATAGACTCCTCAAAGCCCTCGGTGATGTTTATTCATGGCGCCGGCTTTGATCACAGTGTTTGGACGCTGTTTGCGAGGCATTTTTCTCGTCATAACTGGAATGTACTGGCGATCGATCTTCCCGGGCACGGCCGCTCGTCGGGTGATACGCTCACTTCAATCGAGGCTATGTCTGATTGGGTTGTCAGTGTTCTAGATCACTTCTCAATCGAGAATGTAGCGCTTGTCGGCCACAGCATGGGCAGCCTCATTACCATAGAAACAGCCTCGAAAATCAAAGCGCGCGCTTCCAAAGTCGTCCTGATCGGCTCGATTGCACCGATGCCAGTTTCAGAACCTATACTCGATGCGACCGCCAATAAACCGGGTGCCGCACATGCAATGCTCACGTCGTTTGGTTTTAGCAAGCAAAATTTGATGGGCGGCAATCCCAACCCTGGTATGTGGATGGTCAGCGATAGCATGCGGCGCTACGAGGACGAAATACAGCCGGCTCTGGATCTCGATATGCGCGCTTGCAATGCCTATCGGAACGGGCTTGAAGCTGCGGCGGAAATCACTGCGCCAAGCTTAATGATTCATGGCGATGCCGATCGTCTAACACCGTTGCGGGCGACGAAAACCTTACAGTCGACGCTCAGTGGTGCACGTATCAGTGTTGTGCCCGGGGCAGGACATTCGCTCATGGTGGAAGACCCCAACCACGTACTTGATGAACTCAAAGCGCACCTACTCTAAAGGTTATCTGTAATGAGCGATGGAAACGTTAGCACTCTGAAAATCACTCTTCTCGATGGTGGGCTGGGTCAGGAACTTATTAAACGGAGCTCCGCACCGCCTCATCCGCTATGGTCGACCAAGGTCATGCTCGATGAGCCCCATTTAGTCTCAGACATCCACAGAGACTTCTGTGATGCTGGCGCACGCGTCATTTGCCTCAACACCTACGCAGTTAGTCGTCATCGACTAAAGACCTTTGCACCTGAGCACTCTGTGAAGGAGATGCTCGACGCAGCGGCAACGACGGCAAAATCTGGCATCAGCGCGTCGTCAGCTACAAACCCTGTGTCAACAGTCGCTTCGTTACCACCGCTCAATGCGTCTTATGACCATACCGTTGCGCCTGACTTCGACAATGCCTACGAGCAATACAGTGAGTTGGTGGCATTGCAGAAAGACAGCGTCGAGGGGTTTCTTTTGGAGACCATGAGTAACATTGCCGAGGCAACGGCAGGCGCCAAAGCGATTCGCGATGCAGGCGTCATTGGTGCCGTAGGCTTCACATTGAGTGATAGCGACCCCCAAAAACTCCGCTCTGGAGAGCTCCTTGCAGATGCTATCGCCGCGGTAAAACCCTACTCGCCTGACGCCATCATGCTTAACTGCTCGACGCCAGAGGTCGTTACTGAGGGGCTCAAGACGGCCCTTGCCTCCGGTATTCGATGCGGCGCCTATGCCAATGGCTTTACCTCCGTGGAGGCCTTGGTACCCGGCAGTACGGTAGATCGACTTGCAAGTCGCAAAGATCTGGGTCCGGATGACTACTTGGCGTTTGTGAAAACCTGGCTTGAAATGGGTGTAGAGATTATTGGTGGCTGCTGCGAAATTGGCCCCGATCACATCAGAGCCATTCGCTCCTATCTTGATGAGCAGGGTATTGAAACAACCGAAGCGCTCGCTCCCTGAACCAACGCTCCGTCTTTAATGGTTCATTTGCCCTGTTACTCATTCGATTGTCTGTCAATCACTCTTTTTCGAGATCGATCGACAAGCTGTTGATGCAGTAGCGTAATCCTGTTTCCGTGGGCCCGTCGGGGAAGACATGCCCAAGGTGGCCTCCACAGTTATGGCAAAGCACCTCCGTACGAACCATGCCGTAGCTCGTGTCGCGCTCCTCAGTAATTGCCACCTCGGCTACTGGACGATCGAAGCTTGGCCAACCGCAACCGGCGTCGAACTTACTCTCTGACTGAAAGAGTACCTCACCACAGCCTCGGCACTTGTACGTGCCTGCATCAGTTGTATCCCAATACTCACCCGTAAACGCGCGCTCGGTGCCCTTCTGACGGAGTACGTGATACTCGTCCGCGGTCAGCTTCTCTCGCCAGTAAGCATCATCTTTATCAGTCATAACGGCCTCTCTTTGCGCATTGATTAAATCTCACCACTGATATGAGGGGAAATTACCGGATTTCAATAGGATGTTGTATTCCATCGACTTGGTTCGCTCCCCTGCCTCGAAGCCGTTTTGAAACGGCGAATCTCCGCATGCACCGAAGACAGTGGGTAAAACGAAGATTACTAGACCACCGCAACGCCGAGACTCTCCATCCAACCTGCGAAGCGTGGTGTCACCCCATGCTTTACGGATACCGCTGAGCCCTGGAGCTGTTGGCGCATCGCATACTGGCGACGTTGTGTTTCGAACTCTTCTGGGCTGTGATCCTTAGCCCATGCAAGGCGAAAGTCTCGATCATCCTGCTCGATACGGCCGATATCACGGAGTAGCGCTGACAGTGTCTGGAGATCATCCCCGGTATCCGTTAGCACCATGGGTAACTTCTGATGTTGCTCTACCACCGTACCCTCGCAGTCCAGCGCCAGAGCATTTATCAGCGCCGGAATCAGAAAGTCCGTGGCGTTGTTTTTCGATAATTCCGAATAGCCCGCTATGTGAGGTGTTCCGAATCGAACTCGATTAAGCAACTCTGGTGGCACGTGAGGCTCGTCTGGCCAAGTATCAAGAACGACCTCAACACCACGCCCTAGAAGCTGCTCAACTGCCTCACACGTTATCAGGCCGCCTCTCCCTGCGTTGATGAAGAGTGCATTCCTCTTAACTAAGTCTGCTTCCTTTACCCCTATCATGTGATAACTCGGAAACGGTGGGGCTTCGACCAGTGCTGCATGCAAGCTGACAACGCTGCAATCGAGAACCTCCTCTAACGTCACCGACTCAACATCAACGGCAAATTCAGTCACCCACGGGTCATAGACTTTTACCGTCGCTCCAAGCCTCGACAGTCGATCTGCCAAGGCCCTTCCAACATTACCGTAGCCAACGAGTCCGACATCAGAGCCATCTACGACGTCCTCCAGCCGTCCACACAAGCTTATTGCACTCAGCACGTAGTCTCCGACAGCAGCTGCATTACAGCCCGCGGCGCTTGCAAAACTGATGTCATTAGCAGCCAAGTATTCGAGATCAATATGGTCAGTGCCGGCACTTGCCGTTCCAACAAATTCGACGCCTGTTTTGGCTAGAAGGGACTCATCAACACGTGTGACTGTCCGAGTCAGCAACGCTTGAGCACCGATCAGACTGTTATTGCTAATCTCGCCCCCAGCGATGGGCATAAGATCAATGGGTAGCGCACGTAGTCTATTTGTTACTCGAATAGCGCTATCGATCACAACTCTCGGCCTAGTCATCTGCCGCTAATCCACCTGTGCCAACTGACTCTGATTGTCTGAGGCACTCACTTGGGATCCAATGTGGCAGTGGGCTAAATCACTGAGAGCGTGCCGAAACACTTCTGCTCGATGAGGCAGGCCATCAATCATCAATATTTCAAACTGCTCTTCAACAGCTGCTGCAAATTCGACAATTGCGGGGTCGCTTAATGAAACAGATAGGTTATCAACGCTCACTTTGAACGGAATCCCCGCGGCCATACAGAAGACTTTTTCTACGGCTTGGGGCTTTACCTCAACACCGTAAAACGAAGTCTGCTGCGCTTCATCCCGTCCATCTGGCGCGTACCAATAACCGTAATCGGGCAATGTGCGACGAGTCGAACCGGCAACGCACCAGTGCGCCACCTCGTGGAGCGCACTACGAACAAAGTCCTCGCGGAAGTAAATGATATTAGGTGAACCGGGCTCGTAGTAAGGCTCGTCAGCGCCTCCAACGAGAATCGTACCCTCACTGGCGCTGAACCTACTGTTAAAACGATCAATCACCTGGTCAGCGGTTGGCTTGTAAACGGGTAGAGGCTGTTTCACTTACCCTGCTTTCCTAACGCGATAAATAAACTGACCATTGTCCGCTGTGCTCTCGAGCAGATTGTGACCTAGAAACTCGCAGAAGTTTGCTACATCGCGTTGTGTGGAGGGATCAGTGGCGGTCAACAACACAGTTTCTCCAGCCTCAGCGCGACGGATTGCCGCATGCAGCATCATCACCGGCTCGGGGCACTTAAGCCCCGTCGCGTCTACCGCGTGATCACTATCCGACTCCGCCATATAGCCTCTGATTGACGATTACTGCTGCTTTCTAGTGCTACTGAGGCTTAGTGAACTTCAAGGTCATGCGGTCGCTTTCACCGATGGCGGCGTACTTCGCACGATCCTTTTCACCTTCAGTGAACGAAGGCGGTAGCGTCCAGACACCTCTTGGGTAGTCTTTTGTATCCTTTGCATTCGCATTGATTTCACTCGTCGACTCGAGAACAAAACCGGCAGCTTTAGCCATGGCAATGACCTTAGACTCGGGCACATACGCCTTTCGCTTCATCTCATCGAGCGAAATGCCTTCTTGCCCTCGATGCTGAACAATCCCGAGCGTACCCCCAGGTTTCAGTGAACGAAAAATGTCAGCTAACGCAGCGTCAGCATTGCCTGCACGCAGCCAAGAGTGAACATTTCTGAAGACCAGCGCCAGATCCACAGAACCTGCGGCAACATCGATGGGGGATGTGGGTGGTTGCATGACCCGCACGTCCACACCTGAGTAAATATCATTATTCTCACCCAGCTTTTGCAAGTAACGACCCAGAGAACGGCGACTATAAGCACTTCCATTGGGTGAGCCGTGTCCGGCAATCAACTTGCCCTGTTCGGATAATAGCGGCGCAAGAACCTCGGTATACCAACCGCCACCGGGTGACACCTCAAGTACAGTCATATCAGGCTCAAGCCCAAAGAAGGACAAGGTTTCCTTGGGGTGACGATGTGCATCTCGCGCTTTATTTGCATCGCTTCGGTGATCACCTGCAAGCGCAACACCCCAGTTCAAATTGGCGTGCGCACCGTGGTGCCCGTCAGCAAGTGCATGGGGCGCTAACATCATTAATAGCAAAGCCAGCTTTCTCATAGTCAACTCCTTGAGCAAAAACTGCGTAGAAACCGCGAGGAGTCCCGCACAACGTGCGACGACCCTGTTCTTTAAGTAGATGATACCTTTTAAGGACCTCGAGGGGGATGCATGCAACAACAATACGTCATCACATTCGCGGGCGCAGACCGAACAGGCTTGGTTGAGACGCTGGCAGATATGGTTGCGGCTCACGGCGGTGATTGGCAGCAAAGTGAACTGACACGACTCGGCGGTGCCTTTGCTGGCGCAGTGTTGGTAAACGTGACCAGCGATGGGTTTGCGGATTTAAAGCGAGACATCGAGAGCCATAACGGCGATGGTTTGGTGGTGGGCTTAACACCCGTTAAGGCATCGCCAATGCTCGAGCCAAACCTTTATCTGACCTTAACTGGACCCAATCGACCGGGAATCGTCTACGAAGTAACCCACGAACTCAGTGACTCAGACATCAACATTCTTCACTTCAGCTCTAGCGTAGAGAACGCCGCCTGGTCAGGAGGTGACCTTTTCATTGCAGAGTTGTCAGTGCGAGCACCTGACTCACTAGACATCGCCGACTTGAGAGATCGTCTCGACCAAATTGAGAATAAAATGACGCTGGAGATCGATATCGAGCCCGGCACCCAATAACTCGGCGCCTCACTCAATTCACAGGGCGTAACTTACGGCTTTTAATTTATCGGCGTCGACGAAGAATCCGAAGTAGCAATGCAGCAGGAAGTGCTGCGATGACAACGAAAACCACGCCTTGGATGCTGAGCCACACATACTCAAGCAAAGCATCAGCCGAGACGCCAACAATATCCACGGCACCCCAAATCAGAGCGGCCGTTGCGAGAATGCCGAGTGTTGCGGTTCTCAGTGCTTTGACGTATCGACGATTCAACACAGTTACGATCAGATGACAGGCGTAGGTGATACCACGTCAGCGTTTTGGCCACGCTGACGCAGTGCGTGGTCCATCAACACCAGAGCCATCATAGCCTCAGCGATAGGGACCGCACGAAGACCCACACAGGGGTCGTGACGACCTGTTGTTACCACATCGGCAACATCACCGTTCACATCAATACTTTGACCGGGCACTTGGATAGATGAAGTTGGTTTGAGCGCAATCTTCACGGTCAGTGGCTGACCGCTTGAAATACCTCCCAAGACGCCTCCAGCATGGTTACTCAAAAACCCATTGGGTGTGAGCTCGTCACGATGCTCACTACCTCGCTGGTTTACAACGTCAAAGCCGTCACCTATTTCGACACCTTTGACCGCGTTAATCCCCATCATGGCCGAGGCAATATCGGCATCGAGACGATCAAAAATGGGCTCTCCCCATCCCGGAGGCAAGCCGTCAGCAACGATCTCTAGTTTGGCGCCAATCGAGTCACCGTCGCGTCGAATCTGTGTCATGTAGGCTTCTAATTCAGGAATAAGCGCAGCGTCGCCACAAAAGAAAGGATTGGTCTCCACAAGATCCCAGTCGGTTTGCGCGACATTCAGAGGTCCAAGCGCACTCAAACAGCCACGAATACGAATACCGTAGCGCTCAGAAAGCCATTTTTTAGCTACAGCACCTGCGGCTACGCGCATCGCTGTCTCTCTTGCAGAGGATCGACCGCCACCTCGGTAGTCACGCACCCCATACTTTTGCTGATAAGTGTAGTCAGCATGGGCTGGACGAAAAACGTCCTTAATCTTGCTGTAATCCTTGGACTTCTGATCCGCATTCATAATCAGCAGTCCAATGGGCGTTCCCGTTGTCATCCCCTCAAAAACACCCGACAAAATTTGAACTTCGTCCGGCTCCTTACGTTGCGTCGTAAAACGCGACGTTCCAGGCTTCCGGCGATCGAGATCAGGTTGCAAATCTGCTGCGCTGAGCGCTAACCCGGGTGGGCACCCGTCGATAATGCAGCCAAGGCCGAGTCCATGACTCTCACCGAAGGTTGTGACGGTAAATAACTTACCGAAGGTGTTGCCAGACATATCTCTTCCTATACCTCTTCGGGCTCTACCCCTGTGGGTTGTAACGCTTTATTGCGCCCTTGTTTCATAAGCCGCCCATTGTGCCAGATCTTGCGCCATAAAGACCGCAACACCGTGGCCACCCTGCTCTAACTCGACCCACAGCGGCGGCAGCAATGGCGATAATCCTTCAAGAGCCTCAACGCTATTGCCAACTTCTAGAATCAAAATCCCACCTGCGCGCAAGATACGGGCGGCGTCCACCAGCATAACCCGCACCAAATCTAGACCATCCTCTCCCCCACGCAACGCTAATCCGGGTTCGTGTAGATACTCAGGGGGTAAGTCACGCATATCCTCCGCATCCACGTAAGGAGGGTTGGCCAAAATCACGTCTACAGAATCGTCAGCACACCAAGCGAGCAAATCTGCTCTGACAACAGCATCAACCTCATGGAGCGCCGCATTTTCGCGCGCCAAATTAAGTGCGTCAGCGTCAATATCGCTAAGCAGGACCTGTGCATCGGGAAACACCCACTTTGCCAGCATGCCAAGGCTGCCACCGCCACAACAGACGTCGACAATGACGCTTGGACTCGTGCCTTCGTACCAGGGTTGAAGCTCGTTTAGCACAAGCTCTGCAACCGGCGAACGCGGCACCAGCGCGCGACGATCGGATTTGAAACAAAGTGGACCCAGCCACGCCTCACCCGTTATGTATGCAACGGGAAGTTTCTTTTCGCAGCGTGCGATCAGGTAGCTTACCAAGACCTCCCCTGCGTCAGCCGGATAAACCTCGTCCAGAACCTCAGTGCCTGTGTCCAGCGGCGACAACGACGCTGCAGCCAGAACCAGCGCAACAGCCTCATCGTGCTCTGATTCGTAGCCATGCCCACAGAAAACGTCAGCCTCGATTAGCCGGTTCTCTGTGGAAATTAGGATGTCGCGAAATGTTACCAATGGGACTGTCCAAACTGCGAATGGTGCAGTTTACCATTTTGAAGCATTTGGCGCCGATGGGTTCGCTTAGAAGCAGGAAGCGCTCAGCCGACGCGGCGAATCGGATCGCTCGCTGGCGCGATAGCCCCGGTGGAAAAGAAGCCAAGCAACATATCGGCTAACGCTTGTACATCCCCTTCCATGTGGAAATGGTGAGGACCCGGTACCACCACCGGATAAAACGCTTCCACGAGATCAGCAATACCAGCAATTTTGGCTTGCGCCTCGTCACTTGTGAAAAAGCCCTTATCACCTGTGATAGCCGTCACCGGGCACTTCATTGCGCGATAGAACGAGTTCGATGCCTCCTCCGACAGCTTCACCGTGCTACTACCGAACAACTTAGGGTCACTCAAGAGAAGCCAACCGTCATCGACTTGTCGCAGCGCACGCGGCACGAGTAGCTCAGCGTTCTCACGCGTGAATCCGTAGCGAGACCGCGAATTGATAAAATCCTCGACAGTGGGGAATACGCGGGGCGGACGCGACATGTATTTCTTGCGTTCAGCGATCGAGCCAATAAACAGCTCAGCCCCATTGTCGTTCTCAAATGAACGAGAAATCATGCCATCTAGCATCGCAAGCGAGGCGCATTTTTCCTCGAGAGCAACTGCGAAAGCACCCGCCACAGCAGCACCTCGGCTATGCCCAACAACGTGTAGCGACTCAACACCTAATTGCTCAACGATTTCTAACAGCTGCGGGATATCGTCCCATATGTGGTAATTCGCATCAGGTGATCGATGACTACTCAAGCCATGACCCGATAAATCAATCGAGAGAACTCGGTAGCCTTTAAGCATCGGCGCAAGTTTGACAAAGCTCAGCGCGTTGTCCAGCCAACCGTGAATAGCAAACACAAGCGGATCAGAAGGGTCTCCCCAAACAAGGCCTCGGTATGTGAGTCCGTCCACCTCAAAGAAGATGTCTTCAGCTTGGCTTGTCACATTGAAAATCCTTCTGGCATGTAGTGAATCAACTCACCGCCTCCGCGGGTGGGCATCAAGAGTCGAATGACGGCAAAACCGCTCGGCGATAGCCCATGATATTGCGCGGTGTCGCACCATACATTAATGAGCTCAGAAAGGTAGGGTTGGTGTCCTACGATGAGTTGATGATCCACATCATCAGCGAGGAATAAGCCTTGGGTATAGTGTTGCTCACCGGGTGCCAATCGATCATCCGACGTGAGCGCTCCAAAACCAATATCAGCCCCCAATAATTGACTGGTTTGCCGTGTGCGAACCAACGGACTGTGAGTACAGTGGCTGGGGACCTGAATACCTGCATTTCGACACCAGGAAAGATAGGCCGCCGCACTACTCCTTACGTGCGCTTCACCGCGATCGGTTAACGCACGCTCAGCGTCAGAGGCGGCATAACCCGCCTCTCCATGCCGCCAAAGCGTAACGAGCACCTTAGGCGCTCATTTCCACAAGCAGCTTATTCATTCGCGCAACATAGCTAGCGGGATCCTCTAGCTGCGAGCCTTGCGCCAGCGTAGCTTGGTCTAAGAGGATCAGCGCGAGATCAGCAAAGCGATCCTCATCCGGCTCCACATCCATCCGCCTTACCAATCCATGACTGGTGTTGACCTCAAGGATCGGCTCGCTGTCAGGCAGCTCCTGTCCTGCTGCCTCCAAAATGCGGCGCATCTGAGCACCCAACTCGTGCTCTCCCACTACCAGACAGGCAGGGGAATCAGTCAAACGGATCGTGGGTCTGACCTGACTAACCTTACCGTCCAGAGCGCCTTTAAGTCGATCGAGTAAAGCCTCGTTTTCAGTCTTCGCCGCTTCAAGCTCAGCCTTCTCTTCCTCAGTGCTGTTGCCTAGGTCTAGCTCGCCTTTAGCAATGTCTTTCAGCGCTTTGCCATCAAACTCGTTGAGGTGCCCCATCAGCCAGTCGTCAATACGATCGGAGAGCAAGAGAACTTCGATACCTTTCTTGCGGAAGACCTCAATGTGCGGGCTGTTTTTGGCTGTTACGTGGTTGTCGGCGACAACGTAATAGATGGCGTCCTGCCCTTCCTGCATGCGCTCCACATAGTCTGTGAGCGAAACATTCTGAATTGCGTCATCGTCGTGAGTCGAGGAAAACCGCAATAACGCCGCAATCTTTTCCCGGTTAGCAAAGTCCTCGCCTGGACCTTCCTTGAGCACGTTGCCAAATACATCCCAGAAGCTCTGATATTTTTCAGCGTCTGACTTTGCCATCTTGCTGAGCATATCGAGCACGCGTTTCGTCACTGCGTTGCGCAGAGAATCAACTTGCGGACTCTGCTGCAGAATTTCACGGGAAATATTGAGCGGCAAATCTTGAGAATCGAGTACCCCTTTTACAAAACGCAGGTAGAGCGGTAAAAACTGCTCGGCATCGTCCATGATAAACGTACGCTGGATGTAGAGCTTAAGGCCACGGGCACCCTCTCGATTCCAGAGATCGAACGGCGCTTGACTTGGGACGTAGAGAAGCGAGGTGTAATCGAGCTTGCCCTCAACCCTATTGTGACTCCAGCTCAATGGATCCTGGTAGTCGCTCGAGACATGGCGATAAAACTCTGTGTATTCCTCGTCGCTTACCTCTGATCGGCTTCGTGTCCACAGAGCTTTCGCCTCATTGATGCGTTCCCATGAGGGTTCTGGCGTCTCTGTGTCGTCATCGCTCGATGGCGGTGGCGTCTCAAGCATCAAGACGGGGACTGAAATGTGGTCAGAATATTTTTTGATAACGCTGCGGACGCGCCACGAAGAGGCAAACTCCTCAGCCTCGGCGTCTAGATGCAGAATAACCGTTGTCCCGGGAACATCGCGCACAGCAACATCAATACTGAATTCATCTTCACCTGTCGATTCCCATCGCGTTGCCGCGTCCTCTCCCGCCTTTCGAGAGATAACCTCGACGCGGTTCGCGACGATGAAGGATGAGTAAAACCCTACGCCAAACTGACCGATAAGCTGGCTGTCTTTTTGCTGATCGCCGCTCAGCTGTTCCATGAAGGCCGCTGTTCCCGATTTTGCAATCGTGCCCAAATTCTCGATAACGTCATCGCGCGACATGCCAATACCGTTGTCGCTGATGCTGAGAGTTTTGGCCTCCTCATCAACATCAACGCGGATCTCGTAGCCTTCACCCCCGACATCCAACGCACTGTCTTCGATGGCAGCAAAGCGACGCTTATCGATCGCGTCCGAGGCGTTTGAGATCAACTCGCGAAGAAAAATTTCTCGGTTCGAGTACAGCGAGTGAATCATTAACTGAAGCAGACGCTTAGCCTCAGTTTGGAATCCCATGGTTTGTTTGTCGGACATTACGAGCTCCTATTTTTGTACCGAAATTTGATCTGTGCTGAACGTAGGTAACAGATGGGGAATCAATTGACTCATTTCAAGGCGAGACCCGGAATTCCTATGGGCTAGCAGCGGGTTTTTCGCCTACCAACTACACATTTGGGCAAAAAAAAGCCCGCTAAAAGCGGGCTTTAAATGTGTTGGCCGTGCCGGCATTACCAACCAGTGATTTCTGCCATCGCAGAGCCAATTTCAGCCAGTGAACGAACTGTCTTAACGCCGGCATCCTCGAGCGCTGCAAATTTCTCATCCGCAGTGCCTTTACCACCCGAAATGATTGCACCTGCATGGCCCATGCGCTTGCCCTTCGGCGCGGTAACGCCTGCAATGTAGGACACAACGGGCTTAGTGACGTTATCTTTGATGAACGCCGCAGCTTCTTCTTCCGCTGATCCACCAATCTCACCGATCATCACGATCGATTCCGTTGCATCATCTTCCTCGAACAAGCCGAGGATATCGATGAAGTTAGATCCTGGGATGGGGTCACCGCCAATACCAACACACGTAGACTGGCCAAAGCCTGCGTCTGTCGTTTGCTTCACAGCCTCGTAAGTGAGGGTTCCCGAACGCGAGACAATACCTACCTTGCCGGGAAGGTGGATATGACCGGGCATAATCCCGATTTTGCACTCTCCTGGAGTGATCACACCAGGGCAGTTAGGACCGATCAAACGAACGCCCAACTCATCACAACGCACTTTAGCGTCGAGCATGTCCAGGGTCGGAATGCCCTCAGTGATGCAGACAATGAGCTCTACACCGGCATTCGCAGCTTCCAGGATCGAATCCTTACAAAACGGCGCTGGCACATAGATCACTGACGCGTTCGCACCCGTTTGAGATACCGCGTCACCCACAGTATCGAAAACAGGCAAACCAAGGTGCTCTTGACCGCCTTTACCAGGGGTTACACCACCCACCATTTGCGTACCGTAGGCAATTGCTTGCTCAGAGTGAGACGTACCCTGAGAGCCCGTAAAACCCTGACAAATGACGCGTGTATTTTTGTCGATAAGAATACTCATGCTGCACCCCCAGCTGCCGCGACAACTTGCTGAGCCGCATCGGTCAGACTGGTTGCTGCAATAATATTTAATCCACTGTCCGCAAGAACTTGACGCCCCAGCTCTGCGTTGTTGCCCTCAAGACGGACGACGACAGGTACTTCTACGCCCACCTCATTAACCGCACCGATAACGCCTTCCGCAATCAAATCGCAGCGCACAATGCCGCCAAAAATATTGATTAGGACCGCTTTCACGTTGTCATCACTCAAAATGATCTTGAACGCCTCGGTTACACGCTCTTTGGTAGCGCCGCCGCCCACATCGAGGAAGTTTGCGGGCTCGCCACCGTGGAGTTTCACGATATCCATGGTGCCCATAGCCAAACCAGCGCCGTTGACCATGCAGCCAATGTTACCCTCAAGTGCAACGTAGTTGAGATCCCAGGCAGCTGCGGCAGCTTCACGCTCGTCGTCTTGCGACGGATCGTGCATGGCCTGCAGATCCTTGTGGCGATACATCGCGTTGGAGTCGACAACAACCTTTGCATCGAGACAATGAAGGTTACCTTCGTCGGTAATGACGAGCGGGTTGACCTCGATCAGAGCAAGATCCTTGTCTTTAAAAAGATTCGCTAAACCGTTGAAAATGTTCACAAACTGCTTGATTTGCTGCCCCTGCAATCCGAGCTTGAATGCCAGTTCACGCCCCTGGAAAGGCTGTGGCCCTACCAGCGGGTCAATCGTTGCCTTGAGGATCTTCTCTGGCGTCTCTTCAGCTACCTTTTCAATCTCAACACCACCCTCGGTCGAGGCCATGAAGACGATTCGACGGGAAGAACGATCGACCACAGCACCAAGATAGAGTTCGTCGGCGATATCAGTACACGTTTCAACCAAGATCTTGGATACAGGCTGACCATTAGCATCGGTCTGATAGGTCACCAAGTTTTTACCCAGCCAGTTCTCGGCAAACGCGCGAGCTTCGGCGGGCGAATCAACGAGCTTTACGCCTCCTGCTTTACCGCGGCCACCGGCGTGGACCTGGGCTTTAACCACCCACTTATCACCGCCAATTTCTCTGGCTGCAGCTTCTGCCGCTTCTGGCGTATCCACGGCCTGACCTACAGAAACGGGCAAGCCGTATTCTGCAAACAGTGCCTTGCCTTGATACTCGTGCAAGTTCATACATCCCCCTTTTTTGGTTTATACACACAGCGCCTGTGCACTGCGGCAACCTCAGCTTGTATGTGCTGAGGATTTAATTTGTTTTATCGTTTTTTTCGGTTTGGCATGTGTATAGCCATGCCATCAACGGCCAATGCCGCCTCATGAACCGCCTCAGACATCGTTGGGTGTCCGAACACCATTAGCTGTAAATCTTCAGTGCTTCCACCGAACTCCATGGTAATGACCATCTGCTGTACCAAATCCGCTGCTGACGGTCCGATTGCGTGGGCGCCGAGCACTCGATCTGTGTTCGCATCCGAGAGGATCTTTACAAAACCATCGGTCTCACCACTAGCAAGTGCACGTCCTATTGCAGCAAATGGGAAGGAGCCCGCTTTATAGTCAACACCTTCAGCTTTGAGTTCCTGCTCAGTTTTGCCGACACCGGCGATTTCTGGGTGCGTGTAAATGATCGAAGGTACGCAGTCATAGTTGAGCTGCACGGGCTTGCCGTGAATGCGCTCCGCGACCATGACGCCCTCTTCCGAGCCTTTGTGCGCAAGCATGGGACCGCGAACAATGTCGCCTATCGCCCAAACACCAGGCGCTTCGGTAGCGCAGTAATCGTTTACGAAAACAAAGCCACGCTCATCAGTGGTCACACCCGAGTCGGTAGCAAATAAGTCTTTAGTGCGCGGTCGACGACCAACAGCAACGATCAACCGATCAAATTCGGCGGTTTTCGCCTCGCCTTTCTCGGTATAGCTAACGGTGACCTTGCCATCTTTGACCTCAGTCCCCGTTACTAAAGCATTTAGACGAATGTCTAAGCCCTGCTTTTTGAAGACTTTTGCCGCTTCTTTGCTGACTTGCGCATCCATCATTGGCAGAAACGTATCGAGCGCCTCGAACAACACCACGTCAGAGCCCAAGCGACCCCATACGCTGCCCAATTCCAAACCGATAACGCCCGCACCGATAACACCTAAGCGTTCGGGGACAGCATCAAAGGTAAGCGCG
This sequence comes from gamma proteobacterium HIMB55, assembly GCA_000227505.4. Taxonomy (NCBI): domain Bacteria; kingdom Pseudomonadati; phylum Pseudomonadota; class Gammaproteobacteria; order Cellvibrionales; family Halieaceae; species gamma proteobacterium HIMB55. The sequence goes on from AGIF02000001.1 coordinate 1,278,383, forward strand.
CCCGTGCTATCGACGACGACCTCATCATCTGTTGGCGCCGGCGGGATGGTGACAGGCTCGGAACCGGAGGCAAGCACAACGTTCTCGCCTGAGAGGACTTGCTTGCTACCATCAGCAGACGTCACCTCAACCTTGCGTCCCGCTAACAGCTTGCCTGTGCCCTGAACAACGGTAACTCCGTTGTGTTGTAGCAAAGAAGAAACCCCGCCCGTCAGCTGTGTCACGATCTTGTTCTTTCGCTTCATCATGGCCGGAATGTCGATTGACGTTTCGCCCACCCCAATACCATGTGCCGCGAAATGATCGCTTGCCTCAGCAAATTTATGAGAGCTATCGAGCAATGCTTTGGAGGGTATGCAACCTACATTAAGGCAGGTGCCACCGAATACCGGTTTTCCCTTTGCATCGCTCCAAGTTTCAACAACAGCGGTGTTCATCCCCAGCTGCGCGCACTTAATCGCGCAAACATAACCAGCAGGACCGGAACCGATGACAACGACATCAAATGAATCACTCATAGTAGGTACCTCTAATGTGCCCGTTACAGCTGCAGCAGGATGCGAGAAGGATCTTCCAGTAACTCTTTAACGGTTACCAGGAACTGAACAGCTGTCTTCCCGTCAATGAGTCGATGGTCATACGACAATGCTAGATACATCATCGGACGAATCACCACCTGACCGTCGATTGCGACAGGTCGTTCTTTGATAGCGTGCATCCCCAGAATGCCAGTCTGAGGCGGATTTAATATGGGTGTTGAGAGCAGCGAACCAAACACACCACCGTTGGAAACGGTGAACGTACCGCCCGTCATCTCTTCGATAGTTAGCTTCTTATCGCGCGCCTTGAGACCGAAATCTCGGATCGCCGCTTCCACATCGGCAATACTCATAAAGTCCGCGTCACGGAGCACAGGAACGACCAAACCATCTTCTGTAGAGACAGCGACACCAATATCTTGGTATCCGTGGTAAACGACATCATTGCCATCAATCGATGCATTAACCTCTGGGTATCGCTTGAGTGCCTCGCAGCAAGCTCTGACGAAGAAACCCATAAAGCCTAACCGCGTGCCGTTATGAGTCTTTTCAAACTGGTCTTTGTATTGCGACCGTAATGCCATAAGAGGCGACATATCCACTTCGTTGAACGTGGTCAACATTGCAGTTTGCTGCGTCGCAGAGAGAAGTCGCTCAGCAATACGCGCACGCATGCGTGTCATTGGAACACGCCGTTCAATTCGCTCACTGGTGGGCCCTTGGACGTCGGTTGACGTCGTCGTTGCGGCGGCCTGAGCGCTTGGCGCAGAGGGCGCTGGAGCGGGCGCCGGTGTGGATGCCTTTTCTGCCAGATGTTGGAGCACGTCTTCTTTATTAATTCGTCCCCCCTTACCTGAGCCGCTGATAGCACTTGGATTTAGCCCATGCTCTTCTACAAGCTGTCGAGCCGCAGGTCCCATGGGAGCATCTGTCGATGTTGGCTGGGCTGCGTCGCTTGTCTCGGCTGTTGGCGCTGCCGCCTCGCCCTCTCCGGGAGTAATTTCGGCAAGCAAAGCCTCGCTTTCAATCGTGCTTCCTTCCGACACGTGGATACGATCAAGTCGACCTGACTCAGGCGCGACAACTTCCATCACAACCTTGTCGGTCTCAATCTCAACCAGTAGTTCATCGCGTTGAACGAAATCCCCTTCCTGCTTGTGCCACAGTGAAACTTCACCGTCTGCCACTGACTCAGGAAATGCCGGCGCCTTAATTTCTATTTTCATGATAGTCGTCCGTTTTACCTTTCGTTAATCGACCCCTCACCCCAGGGCCGCTGAAATAAATGCATCTTGTTCTTTGACGTGAAGCGCGGTGTAGCCCGCTGATACCGATGCGGAAGCAGGTCGTCCGATGTAGCGCAGTTCCGCACCAAACATCGAGAGCGACACAAGGCGACGCAAGGAATCTTGAATCGAATACCATGCCCCTTGATTCATTGGCTCTTCCTGACACCAGACCACATTTGCCTCGCGCGGATAGCTACTTAAAATCTCTTTAAGCTGTGCTTCTGGCAGAGGATAAAGCTGCTCTATGCGCACCAGAGCTACGTGATCCGCACCTTTTTCGTCGCGCGCAGCATCCAAGTCGTAAAACACCTTCCCAGAGCAAAGAACCACTCGCGTTACCGCGGATTTATCGGCTACGTGAGGGTCGTCAATTACTGGCTGGAAATGGCCATTAGCAAGGTCATCCATTGTAGAGACAGCCGCCTTATGACGTAGCAAGCTCTTAGGCGACATGACTATTAACGGCTTTCTTAGCGGTCTTATTGCCTGACGCCGCAGCATGTGGAATACCTGTGCTGGCGTCGATGGCACACAAACTTGAATGTTCTCCTGCGCCGAGAGCTGCAGGTAGCGCTCAAGACGCGCAGAAGAGTGCTCCGGCCCCTGCCCCTCGTATCCGTGCGGCAGCAACATGGTAAGACCACACAGTCGAGCCCACTTATACTCGCCGCTTGTGATGAACTGATCGATGACAACCTGTGCACCATTCGCAAAATCACCAAACTGGGCTTCCCAAATCACCAGCCCCGTTGGTGCGGTTGTTGCGTAGCCGTATTCGAAGGCCAGTACAGCTTCCTCGGACAACAGCGAATCGTAGATATTAAACTCGGCTTGCTCATCAGACAGATGTTGCAAAGGAATATGTGCATGATGTTTGTTTTGCGCATGCAACACCGCGTGACGATGCGAGAAGGTGCCACGACCGACATCTTGTCCGGTCATACGCACGGGATAGCCCTCAGCTAACAACGTCGCGTACGCCATGTTTTCCGCAAAGCCCCAGTTAACTTCAAGCGCCCCAGCAGCCATTTTGTTGCGATCTTCGATCAGCTTTTTCACTTGGCGCTGGACAGCAAGTCCATCAGGAATCTGCCCCATGCCCTCAGCCAACGCTCTTAAACGTGGTAGCTCAACCGTGGTGTCACAGTCGATATCCCAGCTGTGACCAAGGTAAGGCTTCCAATCAACGAAGAGACTGGTGTTAGGCTCCATAACGAGCTGAGCAACCATCGGCTCGCCACGATCCAAGGACTCCCGATAGCGCTCCATCAGCGCATCGTCTTCATCTTTGGTAAGCACATCCTCTGTGATGAGTCTCTGCGCGTATAGATCGCGAGTCGACGCATGCTTTTTAATTGTTGCGTACATCATCGGCTGGGTGACCGAAGGCTCGTCGGCCTCGTTATGGCCACGACGTCGGTAACACACCAAATCGATGACAACGTCCTTCTTGAACTGATTTCGGAAATCAACAGCAAGTTGCGTAGCAAAGACGACCGCTTCGGGGTCATCGCCGTTTACGTGGAAAATGGGCGCTTGCACCATTTTCGCAATATCGGTGCAGTACTCGGTTGATCGCGCATCTTCCTGACGGCTTGTCGTGAAACCCACTTGGTTGTTGATCACGATATGCAGCGTTCCGCCGGTTTTGTATCCGCGTGTCTGCGACATCTGGAACGTTTCCATGACAACGCCCTGCCCGGCAAAGGCTGCGTCGCCGTGAATAACGATGGGCACAACAGCATCACCGGTCGTGTCCTTTCTTCGGTCCTGCCGCGCTCGCACCGAACCCTCGACCACAGGAGAAACAATTTCCAAGTGCGACGGATTGAACGCGAGTGCTAGATGCACCTCGCCGCCCGGCGTCATGATGTTCGAGGAGAAACCCTGATGGTATTTAACGTCGCCTGATCCGAAATAAGAGGCACGGCCCTCAAACTCATCGAAAAGCTCGCTAGGATTCTTACCTAGGATGTTGACCAGAACATTAAGCCGCCCACGGTGTGCCATACCAATGCAGACTTCTTTGGCACCGTAACCGCCAATCCGCTGTATTGCTTCAGCCATCATTGGAATTAGACTTTCGCCGCCCTCAAGGCCGAAGCGCTTCGTGCCTGGATATTTAGAAGCCAGCGACTTCTCCAATCCTTCGGCTTTTATTAAGCGGCGTAATATTTGAATACGGCTCTCGCGATCGAGAGCAGGAGCGCTGCGAACCGACTCCATGCGGCTCATAATCCAATGACGTTCATCGGTGTTCACAATGTGCATGAACTCTGCGCCAATCGTATTGCAATACGTTTTTTCTAGCGCAGCGCGGATCTCAGCAAGCGTGGCGTCGGCTTTACCGATGTACAGGCTACCCACCTGGAATACGGTATCCAAATCTGCTTCTGAGAGCTCGTGGAACTGCAAATCTAAGTCGGGTACCGGCGCCCTTGGATGCAAGGCTAACGGATCGAGCTGTGCTTTTTGATGCCCTCTCTGACGATACGCAGAGATCATCTGTACAACACGAACCTGCTTTCGCTCGTATTCGGTCGCTTGAGAGTCCTGACTGCGAGTCGCTTCAGTTCGCACTCGCATTTTGCTGATTCGAGCAAACTGGGCTCGCAAGACCGAGTGAGGTAGGTCACGCGCGGCATGAGTCGCTGTGTCGACCTTTGGCAGACGGTCAAAGTATTCGCGCCACTGCTGCGGCACATCGTTTGGATCTTTTAAGTACGCCTCATATAGGTCCTCTACATACGCGGCATTGCCGCCAGAGAGGTGAGACGTACTTCGCTGCTGCTCCATGCTAGGTAGGTCTATCGACTCATCCATGCACACTTCCCCCGAAGTCTCACGCAGTGATGTTTTTGTTTGGTATATATCACTGCTCTCGGAGGAATATCTTACTCTCTTAGTCCCCGCTTTCCCACGAAAGCCGAGCCCTAAAAACGAAAAAACGCCGCAAAAGCGGCGTTAATTTTCCATAATATTCCCAAGAGGAATACTACCTATAACTTGATAGTCAGGCAGCGCGATTTAGAAGCATTGTACGGATATGACCAATCGCTCGCGTAGGATTCAAGCCCTTAGGACAGACATTCACGCAGTTCTGAATGCCGTGGCATCGGAACACACTGAAGGGGTCATCAAGCTTAGCCAAACGCTCGTCTGTAGCCTGATCACGACTATCAGCAAGGAAGCGATACGCCTGTAATAAACCCGCAGGACCAACGAAACGGTCAGGGTTCCACCAGAAAGATGGGCAGCTCGTCGAACAACAAGCGCACAGAATACACTCGTACAAACCATCCAGCTTCGCGCGATCCTCAGGCGTCTGAAGACGCTCAATTGCGGGTGCTGGGGTATTGTTCTGCAAGAATGGTTCAATTTTCTCGTACTGCGCGTAGAAGAGGCTCATATCAACAACGAGATCCCGAACGACAGGCAGCCCAGGCAAGGGACGAATCACAAGCTTATTATTTTTCACTGCCTCTGAGAGTGGCGTTATGCAGGCAAGACCGTTCTTGCCGTTCATATTAAGGCCGTCAGACCCACAAACACCCTCTCGGCAACTTCTGCGGTAGGTGACGCTCGCGTCATAGTCGGCTTTAATCATCTCAAGTACGTCAAGCACCATAAGGTCCTTGCCGCCCGTGTCGACATTGTAGTCCTGCATTTGAGGTGCAGAATCGGTTTCAGGATTGAAGCGATATACGCTGACCTGCAACATTACTTATCTCCCAGCAGATTAGTAGGTACGAATTTTTGGTTGGAAAGTCTCAACCGTCTTCGGTGTAAAGTTCACTGAGCGCTTGCTCACAGCACGGCCTTCACGGTGATAGATCGAGTGACACAACCACTCGTCGTCGTTTCGCTCCGTAAAGTCCTCGCGTGCGTGAGCACCGCGACTCTCTTTTCTCGCTTCGGCAACAATAGCGGTCGCCTCAGCAGTTTCAAACAGGTTCTGCAGCTCTAGACACTCAATGCGCGCCGTGTTGAAGGCGTTGCTCTTGTCTTCAAGCTTCACATTAGCAATGCGCTCTTTCAGATCATCAAGCTTCTTAATGCCCTGCTGCATGAATTCGCCGTTACGGAATACACCGAAGTAATTCTGCATAACGCCCTGTAGCTCTTTACGCAGCGCGGCAACATTCTCACCACCCTCACGCTCGTTAAGCGCCACCAGGCGAGAGTTTGATTCTTCAATGTCGCTCGCTGTCGCGTCGCGCATATCGATACCCTGGCGCAGTGCATCTTCAATGAAGAGACCTGACGCTCGGCCGAACACAACCAAGTCAAGAAGTGAGTTACCGCCGAGTCGGTTAGCGCCGTGTACCGATACACAAGCAATCTCACCACAGGCATAAAGCCCTGGAATCACTTGATCGTTGCCGTCTGCGTCGACAGTCAGTGCCTGACCATGGATGTTCGTTGGAATGCCGCCCATCATGTAGTGGCACGTTGGAACCACAGGAATTGGCTCTTTAACAGGGTCAACGTGAGCGAATGTGCGTGACAGCTCACAAATACCTGGGAGCCGTGATTCAAGGACTTCCTCACCGAGGTGATCGAGCTTCAGCTTCACATGGTCGCCGTTTGGTCCACAACCACGACCCTCGAGAATTTCTAGGATCATAGAGCGTGCAACTACATCTCGACCGGCAAGATCTTTGGCATTTGGCGCATATCGCTCCATGAAGCGCTCGCCATCGGCATTAATTAAGTACCCACCCTCGCCGCGACAACCCTCGGTAACGAGCGTGCCCGCACCGTAGATGCCGGTTGGGTGGAACTGCCACATTTCCATGTCTTGCACGGGAACGCCCGCGCGCAGTGCCATACCGACACCGTCACCCGTGTTGATGTGTGCATTTGTGGTCGATGCGTAGATACGCCCCGCCCCGCCAGTCGCAAAGACCGTTGCTTTCGACTTCACGTAGACGGTTTCTCCGGTCTCGATGCAAATCGCAATCACACCAACTATTGCACCGTCTTGGTTTTTGACCAGCTCAGTCGCGAACCACTCATTGAAGAATACAGTCTCGTTCTTGACATTGTTTTGGTAGAGCGTGTGAAGCAACGCATGGCCCGTTCTGTCCGCAGCTGCGCAAGTGCGAGCCGCCTGACCGCCTTCACCGTAATTCTTGGACTGACCACCAAACGGACGCTGGTAAATGCGTCCCTCTTCTGTGCGGGAGAACGGCAGCCCCATGTGCTCCAACTCAAAGATGGCCTCAGGACCCACAGAGCACATATATTCGATCGCGTCCTGATCCCCGATGTAGTCACTGCCTTTTACAGTGTCGTACATGTGCCAGCGCCAATCATCTTGTGGATCTGCACTTGCAATCGCACAAGTGATACCACCTTGCGCGCTCACGGTGTGTGATCGCGTTGGAAATACTTTTGAAATGACGGCTGTTTTATAACCGGATTGTGCCAATTGCAGCGCAGCGCGCATACCGGCACCGCCGCCACCTACAATCACTCCATCGAACGAGATAGTTCGCATTGCTTTGCTTCTCCCAAGCAGACCGCGCTATTACGCGGCTTATCCCCAAATAACTTGAATTACCCAGATGGCGTAAACCACCAAGGTCAATACCACTGCAATTTGCAGAACCGGCCGCACGACGTTACCGATCGATCCCAGCATGTATTCCGTCAGATAGTCAGTAAACACTGTCCAAAGACCAATCCACGCATGGGACACATAGGCACCAATCGCAAGCAGCGTGAAAACCTTCATTGCGGTTGAGTCGTGCAGCTCGCGCCAGGAAGTGTAGTCAATCCCATTAGCGATCTGGTAACCAATGAACAAAAAATATGCCAGCATGATCAGCGAGCTGACTCGCTGGATGAGCCAGTCCGATAAACCGTTACGACTAAAACTGGTTACCTGCGTTACCACAGCGCTACTCCCCATACCACAGCGGCAATAGCGGCCGCACCGAAAAGAATACGAGCGCCTAGGGCCCCGCCTTTGAAGTCTTCACCAACACCCATGTCCATAATGAGGTGACGGATACCTGCGAGGGCGTGATACGAAAACACAACCAAAAAGCCCCACAAGACAACTTTGGCCACCGAGGAGTTCAGGATTGTCACCAGCGCATCGAAACTCTCTTGCGACGAGAGACTCATATCCAACGCCCAAACCATTAATAGGCTTGATACGAACAGCAGCACCCCTGTAACTCGGTGAGAAATCGATGCCCAAGCTGTGATTGGCAGCTTGATGGTGCTGATGTCTAAATTGACAGGACGGCTGTCCTTACTTCCGCGTGGTTTCACTTCATAGCCCCCAGAGCAGTCAAGTGGTCTGAAATTGAGGCGTGAGTATAGGTAGTCGCTTCGCAACTGACAAATTCATATCGCAAAAGACGATCATTTGTGCGGTCTTCGCAGTTGGATTGTTGTAAAATTGACAGCATCAACGAGCGCCGCTAGTTTGGCGCCACAAAAAATCAGTCGGGGGACTCTCAATGACAAGCAAGACGGCAAAACTCTCTATTCCACAGAGCGACAATACGACACTCGATATCGACTTGCCGGTCTACGAAGGCTCCGAAGGCCCCGATGTTGTCGATGTCGCAAAGCTGACGGCCCAAGGGCATTTCACGTTCGACCCCGGATTCACCTCGACCGCTTCCTGTGAGTCGAAAATCACCTACATTGATGGTGAAAAAGGTGTGCTCTTGCATCGCGGCTACCCCATCGAGCAGCTTGCGGAGCAATCTGACTACCTCGAGACCTGTTATCTGCTGTTAAATGGCGAACTCCCCAACGCAGAAGAGAAAAAAGCGTTCGTCGATATGGTGACGAACCACACTATGGTGCACGAGCAGATCAGAACCTTCTTTAACGGGTTCCGTCGCGACGCTCACCCAATGGCCATTATGTGTGGCGTTGTTGGCGCCCTGTCTGCGTTTTATCACGACTCCACTGATATATCGGATCCTTACCACCGCGAAGTCGCAGCGTTTCGTTTGATTGCAAAAATGCCGACCATCGCGGCAATGAGTTACAAGTTCTCGATCGGTCAGCCATTCATGTACCCACGCAACGATCTGGATTATTCGTCTAACTTCTTGCATATGGTGTTTGGCAACCCCTGCGAGCCAACCGTTATCTCGCCAACCATCGCCCGCGCGATGGACCGTATCTTCTTGCTCCACGCAGACCATGAGCAGAACGCGTCCACGTCGACTGTGCGTCTTGCAGGCTCGTCACAAGCCAACCCATTTGCGTGTATCGCAGCAGGTATTGCGGCGCTCTGGGGACCCTCTCACGGCGGCGCTAACGAAGCTGTCGTTAAGATGCTCGACGAGATCGGTGACGTGTCCCGTATTGATGAGTTCGTTGCTAAGGCCAAGGACAAGAACGACCCGTTCCGTTTGATGGGCTTCGGGCACCGGGTTTACAAAAATTTCGACCCACGTGCGAAAGTCATGAAGCAGGCAGCCGATGAAGTGCTCGCTGAGCTTGGCATTCAGGACGAAAACCTCGAGATCGCTAAGCGACTCGAAGAAATCGCCCTCAACGACCCGTACTTCATTGAGAAGAAACTCTATCCTAACGTTGACTTCTACTCCGGCATCATCCTAAAGGCGCTCGGAATCCCCACATCGATGTTCACTGTGATCTTCGCGGTAGGACGAACCGTAGGCTGGGTCGCTCACTGGAATGAAATGATTGGCGGTAGCTACAGAATCGGCCGTCCTCGTCAGCTTTACACCGGCTACTCTGCGCGTGACTTTGTTCCAGTAGAGGATCGATAACTATGACAGGCACGAATAAGCGCGTTGCTATCTCCGGCGCGGGTCTTTTCACACCTACCGAATCGGTGAGCAACGAGGAATTAGTTGAATCGTTCAACGCCTGGGTCGATCTTTACAACGCCGAAAACGCCGAAGCTATCGCTGCAGGCGAGTTAGAGGCCAAAGGCCACTCCAACGTTGAATTCATTGAAAAAGCGTCGGGTATCAAATCACGCTTCGTGATGAACAAGTCAGGAATCATCGACCCTGAGCGGATGGTGCCACGCCTTCGCCCTCGCTCGAATGATGAGCCTTCGGTCATGTGCGAGATGGGCGTCATTGCCGCCAAGCAAGCCATGGAGCAAGCAAACGTCACTGCTGACGACATTGACGCAGTACTGGTCGCGGCATCAAACATGGAGCGGGCCTACCCCGCGATGGCTATCGAAGTTCAAGCTGAGCTGGGCATCAAAGGCTTTGCCTTTGATATGAATGTCGCCTGCTCGTCGGCAACATTTGGTATTCAACAAGCCTACGATATGGTCGTCTCTGGCAGCGCCCGGCGTGTACTGATGGTGAATCCCGAGATATGTACGGGACACCTCAATTTCCGTGATCGTGACTCTCACTTTATCTTCGGTGACGTCGCTACCGCTGTGGTGGTCGAAGCAGTCGAGGGGTGTCGGTCGACTCATGCCTTTGAGATTCTTGATACGAAGCTCCAGACGATCTTCAGTAATAACATCAGAAACAACTTCGGCTTTCTCAACCGAGCAACAGAAGAAGGCATTGGCCAAGTCGACAAATTGTTTGTGCAAGAGGGTCGCAAGGTCTTCCGTGAGGTCTGCCCTGCCGTCGCAGAGCAAATCACCGAGCAGCTTCAGAAGATGTCGATCGAACCCGATGCCCTAAAACGCATTTGGCTGCATCAAGCCAATCGTAATATGAACGAGCTGATTGCCAAGAAGGTCCTAGGCCGCGCGCCAAGTGATGCGGAATCACCTACTATCCTCGATGAGTATGCGAACACATCCTCAGCAGGCTCAGTGATTGCCTTCAAAAAGTACAACGAGGATTTTCAGCCCGGTGATCTCGGAGTACTGTCCTCCTTCGGTGCGGGCTACAGTATCGGCTCAATCGTCCTCAAGCGAATCTAAACCGGGCCTGTATCAGGCTCCATCTACGATCGTTTTTAAGGCTGCCAGTAGCGTTTGCTGCTGGCTTTTATTACCCACCGTAATCCGAACCCACGGCACTAAGTCCTCGCTGGACCAACTACGCACAAGAATACCTACCTCTCGGAGCTTCTTGGTCAATTGAAGACCCGTATGTTGGGGGTGTGCTGCGAGTAAAAAATTAGCCTCGGACGGTAAGACACTAAAACCAAGAGCTTCGAGGCCGGATTTCAGGTCAGCTCGGTTTTCAACAATCGTCGCTGACGCCTGCTTAAACCAGTCGGAGTCTGCGATTGCCGCCGTAGCAACCGCCTGCGCATGTGCGTCGACGGGGTATGAATTAAACGAATCCTTTACGCGTCGGAGCCCTTCAATAAGATCTGGTGACCCTAGCGCATAACCGACTCTCAAACCTGCCAATGCGTGGCTCTTCGAGAAGCTGCGCGTGATCAATAAATTATCAAACTGCTCGATAAGCGGCGCCGCGGTATCCGCGCCAAAGCCATAATAAGCCTCATCAATCACCACCAAACGATCGGAATTAGAAGCGCACAAGTCTTCAATATCGGACAACGAGACAGACATCGCCGTGGGCGCATTGGGATTGGGGAACACCACAGGGCCAGACCATGACGCCATGACTGCGAGGTCGATCGATAGATCTTCCCTCATTGACACGCGATGCAGGCCTTTTCCCAGTAACTTTGCCCATACGGGATAGAAGGTATAGGTCATTGCGGGAATGGCGGGCTGCTGTTCCTTATCGGAGAGAAACGCCGTCCAGGCAAAGGCTAAGATCTCATCGGAGCCGTTTGCTACAAGAACATTGTCCTCAGCGAGGTCGCAAAATTCTGCAATTGCTTTGGTGAGCGCCTTTGAGTGTGGATCAGGGTACTTACGTAGCCGCTCAGGGTCGATAGACCTACCCGCTTCAAGCGCTGCGCTCGAAGGTGGCAAGGCGTGCTCGTTCGTATTGAGCTTAATAACATCGCTACGCTGTGCCTGCTCGCCAGGCACGTATGGGGACAATCGGTTAAGGGTCGATGACCAGAAGCGACTCATAAAAAAGCGTTTCACTAAGACTTTGAGAAGCGCAGAGTGTATTCAGTTCGAGCCTTAATGTCAGCTGACTAAGTCACGAACAGCCAACGTGTCCAAGTGCCTAACGTCGACACCACGGGTTAAAAAGATCACCTGTTCGGCAATATTAGCGGCGTGATCGCCGACACGCTCCAGGCTTTTCAAAATGCCTAGATAGGCGAGTGACACCTCTAATGAAGCAGGATTTGCGTGAATTTGGCTTGTAAGCCAGTCCTTAGCCGCAACGTAAGCTTCATCAATATCATCATCCTTGAGAATGATGGCCGCTGCTTGATTGACTTGGAGTCGTGCAAAACTGTCCAAGGCTTCCTTCAACATGGCGTTTACTTGTCTCGCAATATCACGAACTCGAGCGCCCGCTTCTTCGAATGCCCCCTCTTCCGTTAGCGATATGGCCTGGCGCCCAATTTTTACCGCCTCATCACCAATTCGCTCAAGGTCATTGGTCACTTTGATCGTCGCCAGTACGAGCCGGAGATCGCCGGCCGCAGGCTGCCTCAAAACAAGAATACGGGTGCACTGTTCGTCGATGGATCGCTCGAGCGTATTGACCTCAAGATCGAGATCGATCGCTTCCTCAGCAAGCGATGAATCGCCGTCCAGGGTCGCATCGATTGCGCGCTCGATTTGAGACTCAACAAGACCGCCCATTGTCATCAGGTCATTCCGAACACCAACCAACTCAGCGTTGAATTGGGCTGAAATGTGCAACCGCTGTGGTTTTAATCGATCCATAAATCCTTGCCTTGGGGGTTAGCCATAACGCCCTGTAATGTAGTCTTCTGTCTCTCGTTTTTCCGGGAAGGTAAACACATTTTCTGTTAGGCCAAATTCAACGAGACGTCCCTCGTTCATAAAGGCGGTGTAATCAGAAACTCTTGCCGCCTGCTGCATGTTGTGAGTAACGATAATGATGGTGTACGAATGTTTCAGTTCGTATATCAGTTCTTCAATTCGTAGCGTCGATATGGGATCCAGCGAGGACGCCGGCTCATCAAGCAAGAGAACCCGGGGCTCGAGCGCAATAGCCCGCGCTATCACCAATCGTTGCTGCTGACCTTGAGATAGCTTCAAGGCAGAGTCGGTCAGGCGATCTTTCACCTCGTCCCAGAGCGCGGCTGATCGTAGGGCTTGCTCTACCAACTCTTCCAAGCGGCGCTGACTTTTGACTCCACTGAGCTTCAATCCATAAGCGACATTGTCGAAGATGGATTTTGGAAACGGGTTTGGCCGCTGAAAAACCATCCCTATTTGCCGACGCAGTGCTGTGACGTTGGTTTTAGCGCTAAGAATATTTGACCCAGAAAAAAGGATTTTTCCTTCGTAATGCACACCATCAATCAGGTCATTCATCCTATTTAGGCATCGCAGTAATGTAGACTTACCGCATCCACTGGCGCCAATAATCGCGGTCACCGACCTTTCAGGAATTTCTAAAGAAATCTGCTTGAGCGCTGAAGGATTATCTTTGTAACCCAATGAGAGGTCTTGTATCTGAAGGATCGAACGGTGCGACTCGCTGTCGCTTGCCGGATTTATTTCTTCGGTTGCCATCTCTTTTGCCTCAAAACGGGTTCACCGGCACTCGTCTGCGCAGAATCACGGTGCGAAACCCTACTGCGATGAGATTCAGTATGAAAATGAGAATCACAAGAACAAGTGCAACGGTTGATATCCAGCCTAGGTCTCCGGGTTCAACTCGATTGAACAGAACCGCATCAAATAATTGAAACCCGACGTGCATAAACTTTTGCTCTAGCTCAATAAAGGGCGCTCGCGCCGAGAACGGCAGCGAGGGTGCGAACTTAACAGCGCCTACTAGTAGTAAAGGTGCTACTTCGCCCGCGGCTCTTGCGGTTGCCAAAATCAGCCCGGTAAAGACGCTGGGCAACGCAGCTGGCAATACGGCTCTGAATACGGTTTCTCCCTTGGTAGCGCCCAATGCAATACTGGCCTCACGCAGGTCATTGGGGAGTGCATCCAAGCCCTCTGTCACCGCCACAATCACAACGGGCAGATTTAGCAGTGCAAGCGTCAAGGCTGCCCACAATAAGCCAGGTGTACCAAAGGTGGGGCTTGGCAGGCGGTCAGCAAAAAATAGCTCATCTACCTGCCCCCCAAGACCATAAACAAAGAAGCCCAGACCAAAAACACCGTAAATAATCGCTGGCACACCGGCCAAGTTGGTAATGCTTATGCGGATCAATTTGGTGTACCAGGTTTGGCGCGCATACTCAGTGAGGTAGAGCGCAGTGGCGACCCCAAGCGGCGCGACAAACAGCGTCATCAGAATCACTAGAGCTAAGGTACCAACAATAGCGGGGAAAATAGCCGACAATCCCGAACCAATATCTGAGCCGCTTAAAAAAAGACTGGATATCAACTCAACGACAGATATTCCTCGGTCGTTAGAAGCGACTGACAACCACTCTAGGGAGTTCACAAAGAGAAGTAGAAACAAGCCGCTAGCGATCAGGAGGATGACCGAAACCATCGACGCCGAGAGACCAATCATCGCGAGTGAGCGCACTCGGTCACGGCGTGACCCTATCAACTGCCTTTTGCTGCTCGATAGCAGCGCTACTTGCATATCAGACACCACGTGTTCTCGCTTTTACGCGGTCTTTAATGAGTTCTGCAGCGGTATTTATTGCGAAGGTAGACGCAAATAGGAGCAACCCCATGACAAAAAGCACAAAGTAATGAGAGGAGTTTCTCGGCGCTTCTGGTAGCTCTAACGCCAGAGAGGCGCTTACCGATCTCAGTCCTTCAAAGACGCTAACGTCAATGACGCCCGTATTTCCCGACAGTATCAGGAGGATCATTGTCTCGCCTGCAGCCCGACCAAAGCCGATCATCACAGCAGCAATCATTCCGGGCATAGCCAGAGGTAAAACGATGTCTCTGTAGCTCTGCCAAGGTGTAGAACCCAATGCTAGGGCACCAGAGGACAAGTTTCGCGGTACCGAATGTATTGCTTCCTCGGCAACCGAAAAAATAGTGGGCGTTATGGCTAAGCCTAGGACTAATCCAACTAGCAAAGAGTTGAAATAGTTGAGAGTAATACCTCGGATCGCCAAAAACTCTGCCAAGGATCCCCCGGGCAACAATCCAGCACCGCGGAGACCTACCCAGCAACTGAAAATCAAAATAATCAATACCAAAGGAAGGAGCTTTATAGGCCAGTCATCAAGGGCATCTAATCTAACTAATCGTAGGCCAGCACTGCGTAGCAAAAATACGGCGAGTGTTGTCAGCAGTGGGAATAAAACGACAACACCAAAAAGCGCAGATAAGACACGCTCAAAATTGGGTGCAATCCAAAATAAACCGATAGCACCAAGAACAACCGTTGGAAATGCAGTCAACATGTCGATCGCGGGACGAATACGACCTCGCTGCACCTCAGACATGAAAAAGCCAACATAAATTGCGGCACCAAGACTGAGAGGTACGGAAAAGATAAGCGCAAGAAATGCGGCTTTGAAGGTTCCAAATAGTAGCGGCGCAATGGAGTATTTGGGCTCCGCCTCTTCCGAGGCTGGGAGTGGCAGCCAGAGATAGTTCGGTGCCTCGTACCCTTCGTAATGCACGGGGCTAATCAGTCGATCCCAAGCCCCGCCAATATCGGTGGTCTCAAACTCAAATGTCCGTCTCTCCCGGTCTCCGATGACGACAAGACGCGTCGACGACCTCCACTCCAGGGCTGTTGGAACAAATGTGATGCTTTGTGACAGCGGCGTTTCGGGGTTTCGAAAATCCAGTAACTGGATCAGATTATTTTCACTGGCAACGGCAACCACCGAGAGCCGAGGATGACCCTGAAGTAAAAACAAATCATTCGAAACGAATAGCTGCTCGACCAACTCTGTACTGGGTGCATCGCCCGCTAGTTTTGATGCTAGGTAGTGGTGGTGGCTAATTAAGCCATCCACGGTGAGTAATACGAGCCCACGATCTCGCCCCACCGGAGTGGCCTTTACCCATTCGGTAGGTAGCGCGGTATTCTCAATTCGGAATCCTGTGAACTCATGAATCCAGAACCACGGCTCACCAGGCTTACCGTAAAGCCGCCAATTCCCAGGCACAGGAAATAGTCGACTCTTGTCGAGCCGTACTTTACTAACAGGCTCATCCGTTGGCAGAGCATCCTCGGTCAACGCAGAACTAACCGCCACCTCCGTTAGCGAGCTCGGTGCTAAAATCGGATAGGCAACAGTTACCATTTGAACGAACATACCGAGCAGCGCAAAGATAACGGCAAAACCCGCGAGACGGATCGCGCCGCCCGATAGGGCTGAACGTAGGTCCCTCCAATTAGCCGCAAGCATCAGCAGCCTCTCTAATGGTTAAGCCTTGACCCTCGCTGGGAACACGAAATCCAGCAGTTCGCAGCGATGACAGCCCTGCTGGGGTGGCAATGAACTTGATGAATTGGCACTCGGGAGAGTCTTTGGATACCTCTAAGGCGGTTGCCGTGTACATGTAGAGCACGCGCTTGAAGGGGTAATTTTTATCGATGGGCGACACAACAGTACCATCGCGCATGATGATGTTGAGCACCTTCACGCCGCTCTCGGCGTGCGTTGCTGGAGAATATGCAAGCCCGTATGGCAACCTCGCAATCGTATTGACTACACCACTACTACCTGGAACCTCATTGATAAACACACCCGGATCACCATCACATAATGCTGCGCGTCGAAAGTACTGATAGGTACCCGATGTCGCAGTGCGACCAAATACCTGAATCGCTTTTCCGCCAAAGGCGTGCTCGGGATCCAAGTGGCTCCAACGGGAAACTCGTCCACTCGTCCCGCAGGTGCCTGGCATCCCAAAAATCCGTGCGACCATCTCGTCTGAAATGGCATCCATTGGATTAGACGGGTGAGTGATGAAAACTACCGCATCTTCAGCAAGTGCTATTTCTGTAGGGTCAAAGCCCCTCAGCGCGAGAAATGCAGTCCGCTCATCTTGATTCATAGCGCGGCTCATCGTCCCGATATTTGCGGTCCCTTGTTGCAGTGCTGGAGGTGCTGCCGCTGAACCAACTGCCTGAATTTCTACCGAGATTGCTGGATGTTCCGCGTAAAAGGACTCAGTCCAGTCGGTCATGAGGCGCGACAATGTATCCGATCCAACGATTGTCAAAGAACCGTTAGCCGAAGATTGTGCGTGAGTCACCCCCGAAAACCAGGAAAGTGAGCACAGAAGGAGTATGAGCGAGGATTTAAGCGCCTTCATCGAATTTTGCATCAGCGTCAAAAACCAGCGAAAAACGAGACCCCTCTCCCAATTTACTCTCAATTACGAGCTCGGCGTTGTGGGACAATGCCACGTGTTTGACAATAGCAAGGCCAAGTCCGGTTCCACCGGTCTTCTGACTACGGCTCTTATCGACCCGATAAAATCTCTCGGTCAATCTCGGAATATGAACGGGATCAATGCCTTCGCCCTTGTCAATAATGCTGAGCGTTGGACGACCTTCTTGTAACACCCACTCGATGACTACTTCAGACGCAGGGGCGCTATATTTGAGCGCATTAACCACCAAATTACTCACCGCACTGTGAAGTTCCATTGGGTCGCCGAGTACTAATCCATTAAATTCATGCCGTAGCATAATTGGCCTGTCGGGCCACGCCGCCCGCAGATCCTCCACCAGCTCTACTGTCAAATCACACATATCAACTGAGGTGGTTTTATCAGAGTGCTCGATCGACTCAATGCGCGACAGCCACAGAAGATCCTTTAGCAGCATTTCCATACGGACAACCTGCATGTCCATTTGGGCGAGCGGGCGCTCGATAGGCGCTACGATTTGCTGATCAAGACTCTGTAAGGTCTCGACATAACCTTTGAGCACCGTCAATGGCGTGCGAAGCTCATGAGAGACGTTACCGACAAAATCACGGCGCATGACTTCTAGCTTGTATTGCTCTGTAACGTCTTTAACGAACACTAAACGATCGCCACCTGCAAACATTGTGACCTCGATCTGAAGACAGCGATCCTGCTCGGGTGTCGGGGGTAATCGTAGGGGAGCTTGGTAATCACCCGCGCTTAAGTAGTCAGACAACTGGGGCGATCGCATCAAGTTGATGAGTGGACGTCCTACATCGCCCGGAAGTTCAATACCCACGAGTGCGCCTGCTGAGTCATTTACCCATGAGATATTGCCGCGCTGATCAATGATGATGGCCGCATCACGCAATTGCTTAAGGGAGTCTTGAAGGTAATTTACTGATGACTCCAGGCGACCTTGTGTCTCTTTACTCTGGCGCTGCAGTCGATAGATGTGGTCAAAAAGACGGCCCCAAACCCCTCGAGCCTCTGGCGGCGCAGTTCGACTATTTTCAAGCCACCGTTCGAGACGGTACACCTGCCAAGCCCAGTAAACGACGAGCACGCTGAAAACCAGCAGCAGTGTCATTTGAAGCATATCGACGGCGTATCCAACCAGCGCAAGTGCTAAAACAATGAGCGGTGTTTGCAGTGAGATACGCCAATTGGGGCGCGACGCTTTCACTCGGCTATTACACCTTTAGTTGAGAACCGGTAGCCCGTTCCGCGGACTGTTTGAATGAGGTCGCTGTAATCTTTCACCCCGCCCTCTAACGCTTTTCTTAGACGCCGAATGTGAACATCGACGGTTCGCTCTTCGACATAAACATTGGCTCCCCAGACATGGTCCAAGAGTTGATTCCGCGTGTATGCCCGCTCGGGATGCGACATAAAGAATTGGAGTAAATTGAATTCGGTTGGTCCCATCTCAATGGGCTCGTTAGCCACGAATATTCGCCGACTATCCATGTCGAGCAGAAGATCCTCGACCTCGAGGCGGTCTCGTTGCTCACCACCTGCTGCTCGCCGCAGCTGTGCCTTTATGCGTGCAATCAATTCGCGCGGTGCAAAGGGTTTTGTTACGTAATCGTCAGCGCCAACATCCAAGCCCTGAATGACATTGTCCTCGGCGGCTTTTGCCGTAAGCATAATGACCGGGATTTCCGCAGTAGCGTCGTTTCGCTTCAGACGTCTGAGCAACTCCAGCCCACTACCACCAGGAAGCATCCAATCAAGCAATACGATAGCCGGACGCTCATCGACGATTAGCCGGTGCGCATCCTGAATATTCTCGGCCTCGATACACTCGAAATCAGCAATTTCAAGCGCCATTCGCAGCATGTCGCGAATCGAAAACTCGTCGTCGACAATCAGTACCTTTTTACCTGTCATGCTTTTGATCCCCTAGACATGCGTCTATTAAATGAAAAAAAAATGACAGAAAGGTTACGGTGGCTACCACCAGTCGAACCAACCCGTATCTTTAAACTCGTCCTGGCAGGATGCGAGCTGCCGGTTGTAGAGGCTTGCTCTGCGATCTACCTTTTTCGCCACCTCAACTAACCACGGCTTAGAACGGTAAGTGCCGCGCTTGTAGCCGCCATGCCCCTCGTGGTACGCGAGGTACAATCGGAAGGCATCGTCTTTCGCAATGCCATTGGTCTGGTTAGTTGTGTGGTTGTACCAACCCACAAAATCGATCGCATCGTCGAAATCATCGCGATCAGCACCGTGATTACCAGACTTGGTTTTGTACCACTCCCAAGTGCTGTTCTTGGCTTGAGAGTAACCGTATGCATCGCTGGGCCGAGGACCAGGAATGAAGCCCCAGATTTGCTTTCTCGGTGGTTTTGCGCCGGCAACAAAACGCGATTCCTGATGCATGAACGCCATCATCACCGATACAGGCACACCCCACTTCTGCCGCGAAGCGACCGCATCCTCGTACCAGCCATCTTTATCTCTAAAGATGTCACAGACGTTATCCAGTTTTTCGGGTGGCTTTGTCGCGCAGCCAGCAATAAAGATGGCTTGGAGTAGCAAAAGAATCACTTGGAATTTCTTCATTGCTTAGCTTCCTCAAGGAGCACAAGAAAACTCGCCTCATCGATTATTTTGATACCCAACGACTCAGCTTTACTTAGCTTAGAACCAGCTCCAGGGCCCGCTAAGAGGACATCTGTTTTCTTACTGACAGAACCTGCCGTCTGACCACCGTGTCGCCTAATCAGGCTTCCCGCCTCGTCTCGGGACATCGACTCGAGCTTACCGGTGACTACCCATGTCTGTCCCGACATCACACCACCCGCGACGACCTGGTTGTCGTGTGTATTCCAGTGAAGCCCAGCATCTAAGAGCTGCTGAATCAATGATCTATTCTGCTCTCTCGCAAAAAAGCGCTGGATATGGGCAGCAACAATCGGACCGACATCGTCTACTTCCTCGAGCAACTCTCTGGATGCCTGCATTAATAGCTCTAAGGTACCAAAGTGCGTCGATAAATTACGCGCCGTTGCCTCACCAACCTCGCGAATTCCCAGGGCGTAGATGAATCTTGGCAACTCAGTTTTCTTACTGGCTTCAATTGCGCTAACCGCCTTCTGAGCGGACTTAGAGCCCATGCGCTCAAGGTCCGCTAATCTATCGTGACTCAGGGTATACAGGTCTGCAACGCTGCTTACTAATCCCTCATCAAAGAGCTGATGAAGTAGCTTCTCGCCAACACCATCGATATCCATCGCCTTTCGCGATACGTAATGCTCTAGTGCCGCTTTTTGCTGAGCAGGACACCCGGTTGTGTTCTCACACCTGACCGCAGCCTCCTCCAGGTCACGCGTCAATGTTGAATCACAATCCGGACAGTTGGTTGGGAACGCAATTTTTTGCAGCGGTGTTGTCCGTCGATCGGCTAGCGCACGGACAATTTGTGGAATGACATCTCCGGCACGCCGCACAATAACTTCGTCACCGACACGCACGTCGAGCCGCGCAATTTCATCTGCGTTGTGCAGCGTTGCATTGCTCACAGTCACCCCGCCAACAAAAACGGGCTCTAACCTAGCAACAGGGGTTACAGCCCCGGTGCGCCCCACTTGAAAATCAACATCAATCAATCGGGTGACTTCCTCCTGAGCAGGGAACTTACGAGCGATGGCCCAACGGGGTGCGCGAGCAACGAATCCCAGTGCCTGCTGTTGCTCGTAGCTATCAACCTTGATTACGACACCATCGATATCGACACCGATGTTGTCCCGCTGCTCAAGAATGCGGGAAACGTAATCCTCGGCCGCCTCCCAACCACTGGCACGCTCAATAAGATCGGAGGTTTTAAAGCCGAGCTCGTTGAGAAAATTGAGCGTCTCTCTGTGTGAGCCGGGCAGCGATGCCTGCTCCGAGTAACCTACAGAATAGGCCATGAATACCAGTGGTCGCGTTGCGGTCATCCTCGGATCGAGCTGCCGAAGGCTCCCTGCAGCCGCATTTCTCGGGTTCTGAAAAACCGACTCACCGCGCGCAATTAGCCGCTCATTCATTTGCGCAAAGTCGGCGCGAGGGATAACAACCTCACCACGGACTTCCAGTACCGGTGGTGGATTATCGACGGGTAACCGCAAGGGAACCGTAGCAATCGTCCGCGCGTTATGTGTGATGTCCTCACCAACAGTACCGTCACCACGACTCGCTGCATGTTTCAGGATACCGTTTTCGTACACCAAGCTCAGTGCTACGCCATCCAGCTTGGGTTCACAGCAAAAACACAGCTCGGAAACACTCAGTTTGGCCGCATTACGTTCCTCAAACGCCTGTAAATCTTCGCCGCTGAAGGCGTTATCAAGGCTGAGCATTGGGAGTTTGTGAGCAATACTCTGAAACTCGCTCAATGGCTTATCACCTACACGCTGGGTTGGCGATGTCGGTAACAAGAGGTCGGGATTTGCCTCCTCCAGTTCACGCAAGCGCTTGAGCTCTCGGTCGTACTCTGCGTCACTGGCAATTGGATTGTCGTCGCGGTGATACGCAAGCGACCAAGCGTCAAGCTTCGCTACAAGCGCTTTGATCTCGTCTGCAACAGCACTCATCACCGAGGCTCTATTCTGCACTTGGCTTCGAACTCTCTTATCGACTGGCGTACGCGCTCAACATATTGCTTGGTGAGGACGCTACGGGTCTCGTCGAGCACATCGCCACCCAAGCTTTCGGCAACAGTCTGTGCTGTTTGAAGCATAAGATCGAATGCACGCGTCATGTCCTGCGGACCGGGCAGCGTCAGGAAAAACATGAGTCCTTTAGTCGAAAGGGACTCCATACCCTCAAGGTCAAAAACGCCAGGCTGCATCATATTGGCAACGCTAAACTGAATCGTTGGCGTCCCCTCTGACATTTCCGTGAGGTGGAAAAAGTCCATATCACCAAAGCGCAGGCCACAGCCGAGCAAGGTTCGGAGCACATCGTCGCCAGCGAAGCCCTGTTCAGCTCTCGCGACGACATTCAGTGAATAGACTTGCGCATCTTCATGTCTCGGGAGTCTAGCGGTCTGCCCACCCACAGGCACCGCTTCGATCTCATCAAGCCAATCGACCGTACCCGGCTTGTCTTCGACTGGCTCGGGCTCGCTCTGAGCGTGATCTTCGTCGGCACCCTCAAACACGCGACTGGGTACAAACACCGAATCATCATCCAAAACAGCTGAAACAGCTTCGTCTGCCGAATCATCGAGGCTGCCAAACGTGGGTTCTTGTCTGCCACCGACAACTCTCGCGCCACCATTAGGCAGCTCTCTGGAGGTTCGATCATGTGGGTCTGGAACAGGTGTGTCATCGCGTACCACTCGGGCGTTCATTTTGTAGCCCTGATGGCGACGTCGGCGAGCACTAATCACAAGTGCCACACACAAAACAAGGACAAGAAGCAGCGCCAGTATTGTTTCGGTTGTTAAGGTAGATAGAAGCCCAGACATCGCTTTACATCCCCTAGCTCGCTGCTAATCTCGCAGCTTCCTCAATATCAACGGTTACCAGTCGCGATACGCCTGGCTCGTGCATCGTCACGCCCATCAACTGCTCCGCAGCCTCCATGGTGATTTTGTTGTGCGTGATGAAAACGAACTGGACCTTCTTAGACATCTCAGAAACGAGCCGTGCGTAACGCCCAACGTTCGCATCGTCAAGCGGTGCATCCACCTCGTCCAACATACAAAATGGCGCTGGATTTAGCTGGAAGATAGAGAAGACCAACGCAATTGCGGTCATGGCCTTTTCGCCGCCTGATAATAGGTGGATCGTGCTGTTCTTTTTTCCCGGAGGTCGCGCCATGATGGCAACACCCGTATCAAGAAGATCATCCCCAGTCATTTCCAGACAGGCGGTGCCGCCACCGAACACCTTAGGGAACAGCTCGCTGAATCCAGCGTTCACGGTGTCAAAGGTGTCTTTGAACCGGCTGCGTGTTTCCTTGTCGATCTTCTTGATGGCGTTTTGAAGCGTTTCAAGCGCAGTGCGCAAATCGTCATCCTGTGCGTCAAGATATTGCTTCCGCTCTTCCGCCCTGCTTGTCTCGTCTATCGCCGCTAAATTGATTGGACCAAGACGATGGATCTTGGCGCCTATTCGTTCGACACGAACTTGCCACTCGCTCTCATCGGCATCCTCGGGCAATGATGCCTCTACGGCTTCTACAGTCGCTTCCAACTCCTTCAACGCCACATCGATTTGCTCAACCCGCACAGCGGTCTCAGCGAGTTTAAGACGAGATCCCTCGCTACGCGTTTGAACACCCGCCACAGCCTGCTCAGCCTGCATTCGAGTCTGTTCTCGCTCACGTAAAACACTCTCGAGTTCGGATAATCCCTGCCGCGCTTGTGTCAGCTGAGCCTCAACACCAAGGCGTTTCTCGAGCAGTTCACTCAGTTCGCGCTGTGCTTCGCGATCCGGGTTTTCCTCAGTAGGCATTTCACTTCGAATCGAAGCTTCACGCTGCTCGTAGCTTTCGAGCTGCTGTCGAGCGCGCTCGATGGACTGAGCAAGGGCCTCGCGTTGCGTCAGCAATTCTCTGTGTCGAACCTCGCTACGATTAAGCGCGACGTCAGCTTGTTGTTTGGCTTGGCGACATTGACGAACGGTGTCGCGTGCAGCTTGTCGCTGGTCTTCCAATTCCTCGCGAGATGTCTCATCCGACGCTACCTGCGAACGAGCTCGACCTAACATTTGCGTCGCTTCCTCGATCACAGCCTGCTCTTCGGACACCCGCACATCTGCGTCCGACAAGTCCTGGTTGAGCTGTGACTCACGCGCTTGACGCTGTTCCTGCTCTGCAATAAGTGATCGCTTTTGCGATTCAAGTTGAACCACTTTCTGCTGCGCTGCTTGCAATACTTCTTGCTGAGCATCGATAGCTTGCTCTAGATCGGCACGCTGCTTACGTAAAGTGCTTAACACCTCATCAACTTCGGCTAGATCGTTCGAAACTTTCTCAAGCCCCTCGCTAATTTCCGTGAGGCGACCCTGACGTGCAATCATCCCCTGCTCGGCGTCAGTCTGTGTGCGCGATCGCATCCAGGAGCGACCCACCCATAGACCGTCCTGAGACACGACAGACTGACCATCAGTAAGTTCTGCACGTTCCGCCATAGCCTGTTGCCACGTTGCAACGACGCGAACGCCCGCGAGCGCATCAACAATACCGGCGGGGCCCTTTACATAATGCTCCAGCATCGATGTATCAGAATTACGATCCGCAGACGCGGCATCAACCAGCGATAAGCCCGCAGGTGGCTGTACCGAACCCGATTTCAACTGCTGCAAATTTGCGCCCATCGAGGATACCCATGCGCCTAACACCAAGTCAGCCGCCGCCTCATAGCCAGTCTCGACAGACACCAAGTCTAGGAGTGCGATGCCCTCGCCGGCCAAGACCTGATCGAGCCAGTCGTTAACCTCAGTTTGAGCTTGCTCATCCTTTGCGTCGGCTTGAAGGGCTTCCAACGACGCCTTTTGGCCCGCTAGCACCTGCGACTGGCGCCTGAGTTCGTCTTGCTCCTCCCGCTTTTGTCCAAGCTGATCACGGGAATCCGACAAGGCTTGACGAGATTTTTCCAGCTCATCACGCTGGAGCATCGCAGCCGCCTCTGCCTCTGCTAGAGATTCGACAATTGCATCGAGGGATACGGTTTCTTGATGCCCCTTGAGGGACTCAAGCTCTTGCTTAATACGGTCGAGGCGTTGACTCAATGTTGCAAGGTTGCGCTCCGCGTTGGCCTTACGCCCCTGCTGGACTTCGACTTGTTGCTTGGGCAGCGCCGCCTGCTGAGTGAAGCTCTCCCAATTACCATCAGCTGTCTGCGCCGCCTTCTCTGCTTCAGCAAGCGCTGTGTCGACTCTGGCCACCTCCTCGCGCTCCCGCGCAAGTGTGGGCTCGATCGATGCAAGCGCCTCTGCAAGTTCGGTCAACCGCTGGCTATCTGAGTCAACCAATCCAAGCTCTCGCTGCTTTCCTTCGAGCGTCTGCTCGAGGTCTCGTGCCAGCGAGTCGCGGCGTTGCTTTGCAAACTTAATGGTCTGCTCAATGCGACTCACTTCGCTGCCAAGCGCGTAGAAATTCCCCTGCAAGTCGCTTGTCGAAGCATTTGCATCGGTTATTTGCTGGCGCAGCGATTCGATTTCGGACATCGAGGAAGAAACCTGCGCTTGATATCGCTCTCGCTCGGTTGCGAAATCATCGATCTCACGTTGCGCGCGCGACGCAACACTATTTTGAACTTGGCGCTGCAGAACAAGAAGCTGCGCTTTCAACTCGCGCTCTTGCTCTTTGTATTCACCGTATCGCTCAGCGGCTTGAGCCTGACGCTTGAGGTGAGACAGATTGCGCTCTAGCTCTTCACGCAAATCGGTTAATCGATCGAGGTTGTCGAGCGTGCGCTGCATGCGATTCTCAGTTTCGCGACGACGCTCTTTGTACTTCGATATTCCTGCCGCTTCCTCGATGTAAACCCGAAGGTCCTCAGGACGTGACTCGATCAAACGAGAGATCATGCCCTGCTCGATAATGGCGTAGCTTCGTGGCCCCAAACCAGTACCGAGGAAAAGATCGGTGATGTCGCGGCGACGGCATTTATTGCCGTTGAGAAAATAATCAGAGGTACCCTCGCGACTGACTACCCTTCGGACTGAAATCTCATTATAAGCGGCGTATTCGCCCCCGACCTTACCCGTCGAGTTGTCAAATAGGAGTTCAATGGAGGCCTGCCCCACCGGCTGACGGTGCGTCGTCCCGTTAAAAATGACGTCAGTCATGGACTCGCCGCGCAGCGTCTTCGCCGAGCTTTCTCCCATCACCCATCGGACGGCATCAATAATATTGGACTTACCGCAGCCATTCGGGCCAACGACCGCACACATATTACTCGGCAGCGTTACCCGAGTCGGATCGACGAATGATTTAAAGCCTGCGAGAGAGATCGACTTTAAGCGCATTTACCCTAGTATCCCGGCGCAAACTCGCGCCACCGCTTTATTATTAAAAACACTAGATGTAGTGTACCCACAAAGCGGAGCTAACACTATATGCAGAAGCGATCTTATTGAGAGATAGCGCGAATTGTGACCTTAGCCACGCTGTTACTGTCTACCAGAACACCGCGTAGCGCGCCTGTGAAACTTGCGTTATTGAGACCCGGCTGGCCACTGGGAGAGACTTGAACCTCGAGATCTACCTTTGCAAGCGCCGAAAGTTTCTGACCTGCCATGCTGTTCGCATCGGAGAGACTAACCGTTAGCGGCCAGCTATTCGCCGGTATCCGGGTCACCGCGGTGGGCATCCGTGCAGCACTTCCTGCTGGTCGCGCAATCACAAAAACGGTTTGCCCTGCGAGAGCGCTCTCGTCGACGCCTACTGGCAATGATACGGTGACCGTAACCGCGGCCTTTGTGGCCTCAGCCGCGGTTGTCTCAGAAACCACCTCGGTTGCTCCTGCGGACGACAACCTAGACTCGGCTTCAGCGATAGCACTGATCATTAACTGGTGTCCTTCTGAACCCGGTATCTCTAAGTCCCTAAGTACACGCATGTAACCGATCGCCTCTTGGTATCGTTCCGCCCCAAAAGAACCCATCGCCAGCGTCGCTAGCGCAGATTTTTGCCTTGGATCGCCGGCGAGCGCTTGTTCAGCGCGTTTACGAGCGCGCTCAGTTAAAACCTGCCCCTCTGCCACGAACTCAGCTTGCGCAGCCCGACCTAACACATCGGGCGCGTTTGGCGCCTCCGCTAGGATGGCTTCAAACCGTTCGAGAGCACCCGCAGCATTGCCGGTCGCAACATAGTACTCGCCCAGTAGAGACTGATAATCCAAGTTACCGGGCCTCTCGACAGACCGTGCTTCGATTCTAGCAATGAGTGCCGTCACGTCGGTGGGCGTGGCCTCATCAAGCGACGCAATCGACCGTGTAATTTGAACGTCCTCGTAAGCACCAAGCCGGTCATAAAGCACAATGGTCGCCAGGACGATAAGTCCAGCGAGTGCCACCTGATATCCGGGCCTCGAAGACGCAGAAGTAATGCTGTCAGCTTTTGCCTGCGCACTGTTCTCGGTCTCTTTATCGTCCCAGACCCGAAGTTGTGCATCTGAGAGCAATAGCTCGTCGCTGGTCTCCGTTCGACGCACGGCCAGCCAGTCATCAACCGTCTCACCCTCGAGCTTTCGTCGCCATATCATTGGCAATCCAACGACGAATAAAGCCGCGAGTGCACAAAACGCCGTTACGATAGGCCACAGTTCAGTCATTTTGATTCTTCAGCGTATTTTTCGCGTAGTTCGCGAGCACGCGCCTCGTTGGATTCCACGGTGGACGCTTTGCGGTCACCGCGAATCTGCAGCCACACAACAGTTAGCGCCATAAGAAGTAAAATTAACGGCGCAGACCAAAGCCAGAAGGTATTGTTATCGACACCGGGTCGGTAGCGAACGAACTCACCATAGCGATCCACCAAGTAGACAATAATCTCCTCATCGCTGGCGCCTGCCTCGAGCTGCTGGTGCACGATCGCTCGAAGATCACGTGAAATAGGTGCATTTGAGTCAGCAATATTCTGGTTTTGACATTTTGGACAGCGCAACTCCTGGCTCAAGGCTTTATAGCGAACCTCGAGCTCTGGTGTACTGAATTCATAGGTTTCGATCACTGCATTGGCGTTAAGCGACGCCAGAGGAATCAATAGAACCAGTAAAAGCCACCGTGCCATCACTCTGCCTCGAAAAAGGGTTGAAGTTGTTCTCGCCAGACCTGCTCATCGACAACACCGACATGACGGTGTCGAATCACACCTTTTGCGTCGATGACGTAGGTCTCAGGCGCACCATAGACCCCAAGGTCGAGACCAAACTCACCGTTTTGATCAACGACGGTCTCCGAGTAGGGATTTCCTAGATCAACCAACCACTGTGATGCCTTCGCGGGCTCGTCTTTGTAATTTAGCCCGTAGATGGTAATGCCCTGCTCTGCCAATTCGAGCAAATAAGGATGCTCAACGCGACAGGAAAAACACCATGTAGCCCAGACATTGATCAATGCGGGGTTGCCCAGCCAGCCTTCTGCACTGCGCATATCGGTAGTATCAAGAACAGGCAAATTAAACGATGGAATGTTTTTACCGAGCCGAGCAGAGGGAAGCTCAGTCGGATCCAGAGTAAGCCCTCGAACCAGTAGGAGCACCAGGATTAGGAAGGCACCTAGCGGAAGAAACCGTTTAAGTAGCAAGTGCCTCGTCTCCCCTAACCGTTCGCCCGGCAGATACTCTCCGGTATCGTCGATCGAGCGCGGTCGTCAAACCGCCTAAACCTATCATCAATGCGCCAAACCAAATCCAACGAATTAACGGCTTGTGCTGAACCCGCACGGACCAAGCGCCGTCACCTAGCGGTTCACCCAGCGCAATATAGAGATCCCGCATTGCGCCAGCGTCGATTGCCGCCTCAGTCATGATTTGACCGCTTGCCACATACCGTCGTTTCTCAGGCATGAGACTTGATAATGACTCACCATCATAGGTAACGGCAAAGACACCTCGATCTGCGGCGTAATTTGGCCCCTCAACAACGACAAGCTCGGTAAGCTCGAAGGTATATCCATTTAATTCAACGGTGTCCCCGGCCTCCATCCGCAAGTCCCGCTCAGCGCTGAACTGAGTAACAAACACGGCACCGACAATCGTTAACGCAAAGCCCGCATGAGCCGAAAGCATGCCTAAATAAGAAGGTGTAAGCCTCGCCATCACCGCCGTCGCAGAGCTGACGCCGCGCATGCGCTGCTGGAAATCACGCACCAAACCAATGACCAACCAACCAGCCAGCAACACAGCCAGCGAAGCCCAAACATTCACCTCACCAACACCCAAGTACGGTGCGACGATTGCAACAGCGAGACAAACTGCGCCCGGCAACATTAATTCGCTGAGCCACCGCTTCGATGAGTCTGACTTCCAGCGCGAAATCGGGCCGATCGCCATGAAGGGCGCAAGCAACGCCATGGCGGGCACGAATACGGCATTAAAATACGGGGGACCGACGGAGTATTTGCCCTGCCCTAGCGCATCCATAAGAAGTGGAAACAATGTACCCAGCAAAACGACAATCGCGGAAACCGCAAAGATCAGATTGTTTGCGAGCAGTAAGGACTCTCGAGACTCGAGTCGATAATTGATGGGGCTGGCAACCGTGGGCGCGCGGAACGCATAGAGGGTTAATGACCCGCCGACGACCAAGACCAAAAAGACCAATATAAACAAGCCACGTTCAGGATCGGCTGCGAAGGCGTGTACCGAGGTTAAAACGCCTGAGCGAACCAAAAATGTACCCAGAAGCGAAAGTGAGAAGGCCGAAATCGCAAGCAGGACGGTCCACGACCTGAATAATCCACGCTTTTCAGTCACAGCGAGGCTATGGATAAGGGCCGTACCGACCAGCCATGGCATAAACGATGCATTCTCTACCGGATCCCAAAACCACCAACCGCCCCAACCCAGCTCGTAGTAGGCCCACCAGCTGCCCAGCATGATGCCGAGCGTTAAAAACGCCCACGCCACGTTGGTCCATGGCCGTGACCATTTAGCCCAGGCCGCATCCAAACGGCCGCCCATCAACGCTGCTACCGCAAAGGCAAACGGTACGGCGAGTCCCACATAGCCCATATACAGAAGTGGGGGATGGATGATGAGACCGGGATCCTGAAGGAGCGGATTTAGATCATTACCCTCTGCCGCTACGCCCGGCAGCAACCGCTCAAACGGGTTCGAGGTGAATAGTGAGAAGGCAATAAACCCCACTGCAATGAGACCGAGAACACTCAAAACTCTTGCAAGCACAACTAACGGCAGTCCTCGACTCGCGACGGCAACTGCCAACGCCCAAGCACCGAGAATCCACACCCACAGCAACAAAGAACCCTCGTGGTTACCCCATACTGCTGAAAACTTATAAATCTGAGGCAGCAACGAATTGGAATTACTCGCAACGACCTTGACCGAGAAATCATCCTGCAAGAACACAACCGTCAAGCACGCGAACGCAATGCTGAGAAAGACAAAGAGGCCGGCCGCTAAACTTGGTGCTAAATTCATCGCCCAGCGCTGACCGCGCCAAGCACCGGCCATAGGCACCACCCCTAGAAGTGTGGCTAGGCACAAAGCAATAATGAGGGCAATTTGTCCTGCCTCTGGTATCACTCCGACGCTCCCCCTGCATTGGCCTTTTCAAGCGCCTCTGCCACCTCAGGCGGCATGTAATTCTCGTCGTGCTTGGCAAGAACTTCACTGGCGGTAACCACACCGTCAGCACCGAGGACTCCCGTTGCGACAACGCCCTCTCCCTCTGCGAAGAGGTCAGGCAAAATACCATCGTAGGTCACGGTGACCGAATGAACGAAATCGGTGACCTCAAAGCGGGTCTCCAGTCGATCCGAGGCCCGCTCAACACTGCCCTCGACAACCATCCCGCCCACTCGAAGTTTGCGATCGATTGGTGCTTCGCCCGAGGCAACCTCGGAAGGCGAATAAAACAGATTAATGTTGCCACTTAGCGCGTATGCAATTAGTCCTATCGTGGCGCTCGATAGCACCACAATAGCCAGTGCAACCATTAACCGTTGCTTACGTTTGGGGTGCATCGACCACCTCGCGGGCCTGGTGGCCATTTTCTGTACTCACTGATTGCGAGGATTGTCGCGCAGACGCTCGTCTAATCTCGCCTTGCAATTGCCGAGTAGCCATAATTGGCCTTGCAAGAATGATCATCACGACCACAAGCGTAATCGCGTAGGCACTCCAGACATAGGGGCCGTGTCCACCCATAGCTATGGCATCAGAGAAAGAATCGAATTGCATGTTAGTGCGCCAGCCTCTTTATCAACCAGGATGATCTTGCGTGCTCTTCAGTCAGCATTTGCCGCAAATTGAGCATCATTAACAGCGCAAAAAGCGCGTAGAAAGTGACGATCATACCGAGCAATGGATACAGCATTGAGGCGTCTATAGCTGACTCCCCGGTGAACTTAATCGAAGCAGGCTGATGCAGCGAGTACCACCAATCGACAGACTTGTAGATGATTGGAATGTTCACGGTACCCACAAGGCTCAGAATTGCGCAGGCGCGTGCGGCAACGGCCTTGTTCTCGTAGGCCTGAAACAGTGCGATGACACCAACGTAAAGGAAAAAGAGAATGAGCATCGAGGTCACACGCGCATCCCACACCCACCAGGCACCCCAAGTGGGCTTACCCCAGATGGCACCTGTTATCAGGGCAACGGCTGTAAAAGCAGCACCGATCGGAGCCGCAGCTCGCATTGCCGTGTCCGCAAGTTTAATGCGCCACACCAGACTCACGAGTCCGGCGAAGGCCATCACGTAGTAGCCAGCAAGTGACACAACCGCCGTCGGCACATGGATGTAGATAATTCGATAGGAGTCACCCTGTTTGTAGTCCGTCGGCGCGTATAACAGTCCCCAGATACTGCCAACCACGAGGGCGAGCAGAGTAAGCGGTAGCAACCACGGAATAACACGATCACAAAATCGGTATACCCAAGGCGGAGAGCCAAATTGATGAATAATGCGCCACATAATCGAAGTATATAGGGTAAATCCAGTAAAAGGAGCGTCAGAGCTCCAAAGACACTCTCAGCCCTGCCGCGATCGCCACAGGGGCTAACACGAGACCGCCGGTGACACCTGCTCCCAACAGCGCGAGCGCCACCATGGGATCGCCCTGGCTAGTTGCCTCTTCGAGCGCACGCGTGCCTGCAATTAAAATGGGGACATATAAGGGCAGAATCAAGAGCGCGAGCAGAATACCGCCTCGCTGAATACCGACAGTCAGCGCAGCACCAACACCGCCCAGCAACAACATGATAAGCGTGCCCATGAGTAGGCTAGCGATTAGCGTAGGTGCTGCCTCCAATGGAAAACCGAGCATGAGCCCGAATAACGGTGAAACAAGACTCAAGATGACACCACTTGCTAGCCACGAGGCCAGGAGCTGTGGCACGACGGCAACCGCCAGCGGCAGAGGCGCCATCGCTAGCTGCTCCAAACTACCATCCTCAAAATCATCAACAAAGAGGCGCATGCAAATCATTAGATTTGCGAGTAATGCCACAACCCAAAGGATACCGGGCGCCAAGATCGCCAGCTGTTCTGGATCGGGGCCCAATCCTAGAGGGAATAGAATAACGACGAGTAAGAAAAACAAGAGCGGGTTCACAATCTCTCCAGGGGAAGCGATGAGTAAACCCAGATGTCTGCGAGTCTGAACCCAAAGGAACTTGGTGACGTCGAGCTCGCCAGAGTGACTCGGCACCTTACCCGCCTTGTTGCTCGCCTCACTCACCACTGAATTGCTCCACGTCGATGACGTTCAACTTGTCACCTAAATTTGCTGGCTGGTGACTAGTGAATACAACGGCGCCACCGGCTTGAGCATGTTCGATGAAGCGTTCCTCCAAAACCTTGATGCCGTGAGAATCTAGGGCCGTAAATGGCTCATCGAGCAACCATAGTCGACCATTGGGCAGAAATAAGCGCGCTAATGCCACCCGTCGCTTTTGACCCGCCGACAGCCTGCCGGCTTTAGCCTCCTCGTAGCCTCGCAGTTGCACTCGCGCGAGCGCCTCGTCCACCTCAACGCTTGTGGGCATTCCCATACCCGAGGGATGGGATAGCAAATTGTCCCGAGCAGATAAGGCAGATTTCAATGCTGTTGCGTGGCCTGCGTACAGAACGTCATCGCAACGATCTATAGAGCCAAAGACCTCAACACGCGCAAGGCCCGCCATCGCACGCAACAGCGACGTTTTTCCTACACCGTTACCACCACGTAACTGCCAGATTTCACCCGACTTCACGGCGAGGTCCACGCCGCGCAATAACTGGCGTAGCCCCTTATTTATACTGACATCACTGACTGACAGTAATGTCTCGCTCACAATGACACCGTTTTAATGAGCGGGAGTGAGGCGTCGGCGTCACTCTCGCGTTGCAGCGACAGCGTCTCAAAATCAAACAGCTCTCTATCCGCTAGTTGCGAAGGCGACACATTACTGAGTGATTTGAAAATCGTTTCGGTGCGACCCGGGAACTCTCTCTCCCACTCACGGAGCATCTTCTTGATTTCAACTCGCTGCAGGTTTTCCTGAGAGCCACAGAGATTGCAGGGAATGATGGGAAAGTCTTGCTGCGCTGCGTAGTGCTCGATATCGCTTTCTTTGCAGTATGCAAGCGGCCGAATAACGATGTTTTGTTTGTCATCGCTCAGTAGCTTTGGCGGCATCGCCTTCAGCTTCCCACCAAAGAACATATTGAGAAAGAGTGTCTCCACTATGTCGTCGCGATGGTGCCCCAACGCGATTTTGTGAGCACCAATCTGTTCTGCGAACCCGTACAGCGTGCCGCGGCGCAACCGGCTGCAGAGCCCGCAGGTTGTTTTCCCCTCAGGGATAACGGAGCGCACCACACTGTAGGTATCACGCTCCAAAATGTAGTACGGCACGCCCATTGCCTCGAGATACTCGGGCAGAATGTGCTCGGGGAAACCCGGCTGCTTTTGATCTAGATTGACAGCAATAATTTCAAAATCGATGGGCGCGCTGCGCTGCAGATGGAGCAAAATATCCAGCATGGTGTAGGAGTCTTTACCCCCAGACAGACACACCATCACGCGATCGCCTGCCTCGATCATGTTGAAGTCGGCAATAGCCTGCCCCGTAAGCCGTCGAAGCCGCTTTCGCAGTTTATTCTGGTTGTAA
Source organism: gamma proteobacterium HIMB55 (assembly GCA_000227505.4). Classification (NCBI taxonomy): domain Bacteria; kingdom Pseudomonadati; phylum Pseudomonadota; class Gammaproteobacteria; order Cellvibrionales; family Halieaceae; species gamma proteobacterium HIMB55. Next base: position 1,312,366 of record AGIF02000001.1, read on the forward strand.
GAGGCCTTGCGCGGATCACCGGAAGGCGATTGGCTTGAGGCTGGCGCCGCCCCACTGGGCAGGTGCTCTTGAACCGGGTTACTAGGCTGAGGCATGCGGAAATCGTCGCGTCAAAACGCGGATCATAATTGTCCCCGTCGCACATCGCAAAATTAGCGAACTGAATACAGGTAATTGGACGATAAAACGTACTTGCAGTTTGCCGCCGAGAGCACGAGAATTCGCGTCGCAACTTTGTCCATATCCGCATTTTTGACAAACAGCGGTCTGGGGCCCGTCTATCCAAGGAGATCTACATGAAGACACCTGTAACAGTTACTGTAACCGGCGCGGCCGGACAAATTGGTTATGCTCTGCTTTTCCGCATTGCATCAGGTGCAATGTTGGGTAACGACCAACCTGTAAAGCTCAATCTGCTGGATATTACGCCCGCACTGGATGCGCTCGAAGGCGTGAAAATGGAGCTGGATGACTGCGCGTTCCCACTGCTTGCAGGTATCACTTGTAGCGATGACCCGAATATCGCCTTTGCCGATGCTGACTACGCCCTACTCGTTGGAGCGCGACCCCGTGGGCCTGGCATGGAGCGTAAGGACCTGCTTGAAGCGAACGCCGCCATCTTCTCTGCTCAAGGTAAAGCGATGAACGCCGTCGCTAGCAGAGGCATCAAGGTGCTTGTTGTGGGTAACCCAGCAAACACAAACGCTTTGATCGCCATGCACAACGCACCGGATATTTCCGGCAGCCAGTTCACAGCAATGACTCGCCTTGATCACAATCGTGCGATCACGCAGATCGCGCAGAAAACGGGCGTTGTGAATACGGACGTCACCAATATGACAATCTGGGGCAACCACTCGGCGACACAGTACCCTGACCTCTTTAACGCACGAATCAAGGGGCAGTCGGCCATCGAATTGGTTGATCAGGCTTGGTACGAAAATGACTTCATTCCAACGGTGCAGCAGCGTGGTGCGGCCATCATCAAAGCGCGTGGTGCGTCCTCGGCCGCTTCAGCAGCGAACGCTGCCATCGACCACATGCGCACATGGGCGCTAGGTACAACTGACAATGATTGGACCTCCATGGGCATCTTGTCCACCGGTGCGTACGGTGTCCCAGAGGGCTTGATTTACTCCTTCCCATGCACTTGTGTCGACGGTCAATACACTGTGGTAGAAGGTGCAGAAGTAAACGAATTCAGTCGCGCAAAAATGGACGCAACCGCTCAGGAGCTAAGTGAAGAGCGCGATGCAGTAAGACACCTACTGGGTTGAGCCTGAACACATCAGCACGAAGGCGCGTGGTTATCGCGCCTTCGCTGCTTGTTTAAACCTCAGAAAACAATCATTTAGCAATAGTAATTACAGCCCGCTCGAGGCTGGTGGGGTCATCTGTTCGGCAACACGCAACCATATGGGTTGCGGCTCACTCCGGGCTGCGACCACACTCCAAGCGAACCCGCTCAGCTATCTCTGGTCTACTGCCGATGAAAGGCGTCACAGCTCTTTTTTTGTGCGCGCGTCCCAACGCTACGTGACCAAACCGCAACCTCTTCCCCCTAAAAACTACGCAGTTCTAACTTCGACCCATGGGGAGGTATCTTTTAGGAGAGGTATCTGCAACGTCCGCTAACCGAGGACGGCATTTCGACTAGAGCGGCGGTCTCGCGATCGTCATCATAGCGTTGAGCAATGAGTGAAAAGGCTTTATAGCTCTCGCAATACTTGCAACGGCGGCGCGGACACCACTCGCCGGCATGCGAACGTGCCCAAGCTACCAATTATCAACGACCCCAGAATGATACCCAGAGGCCAGAGTAGCCATTGAGTTTGGTAGTCCAACTCGAGCATCTGAGTCTGCAATACCCAGCCAGCGGCTTCCGAACCCATGATAGCGAGCACCCCTGCAAGTGCGCCCATCGCGGCAAATTCGATGGCAACAGCGCCTAATAACGTGGCTCTACCCGCACCCAAGGCGCGCAGAATGGCGCTTTCATGCAGACGTTCATCAACACTCGAACTCACCCCTGCGATAAGTACCAACGCGCCAGCGACGAGAATAATCACCAGCACGAGTTCAATCGCTTGGCTCACCTGATCAATGATCGTTTTGATTTCTTGGATCGCCACATCTACCTCAATCAAGGTAATGGTCGGCATAAACTCGAGCAGCTCTGAGACACGATATTTCTCATCAGGCTCTAGATAAAAGCTCGTAAATAGCGTTGTTGGAAAACGATCGAGTAACTTTTCGGGAAAGATAACGAAGAAGTTGGGCTGCATGGACTCCCAATTGACCGATCGGATACTTGCAACGGTCACCACGAACTCATCGGCGGCGATACGCAAGGTCAACTCATCCCCTACTTTTGCCCCAATGTCATCGGCAAAGCCGTCCTCGAGCGAAATCAGCGACTCTTCAGAACCGACTGGCCACCACTCACCACTAAGAATCTCATTACCCTCTGGCTTGGAATCGGTAGAGGTAAAGTTCGCCTCGCGCTGTCGTGGACCCGTTGCATCGGGCCCCCACTCGGGAAGCGTGTTGCCATTGACTTCCATAATTCGGCCCCGCGCTGCCGGGTATAGGTCACCTACCTCGATATCACGCTCCACGAAGAATTGAAGCAAGGGGCCCTCATCGATAGGGGCCACATTCAAAATGAAATGATTAGGAGTACCCTCGGGAATTTGCAGGCGCCATTGATCCAGTAAGCTTGTTCGCACGGCGGTCAAGACAAGGAGCAACATGATGGCAATACCGAAGATAACCACTTGGAAGGCACTGGCTGTTCCTCGGCGCTGCATACCTGCAAGGGCCAAACGCCAAACGCTGCCAGCGCTACTCCCGATCTGCCGCGTGCCACTCAATAAGCCTTTTGCAACAAAGAAACCAAGACCCACGGTAATCCCAATTGAACCTAGTAGCGCCGCCGTAAGCTTGATATCGCTGCTGTACCAGAGCATGAGGCCACCAAGAGACAACGTACCAAGCAGCAGATCCGTTGCCCGAGTTGAGTCAGCGATTGTCGTCTCTCGTCGAATAACCCGAAGCGGCGACACTGCGCCGAGCCGTGCGAGGGGCGGCCATGCAAAGAAAGCAACACACACCAAAGCGGTCACCGCGCCGGTAACGTAGGGAGTCACGCCTGTACGCGTCACCTCGCCCGGGAGCTGATCTGCCAACGCGTTGAACATGGCGTCCTGCGCCAACCATCCAATTCCGCTGCCGACCGAGATGGCGAAGATACCTAGCCAGGTCAGACTCAACGCATAGAGTGTGCGAATCGTGTTTTTGGTGGCGCCAAGGCTTTTCATGACCGCCACCTGATCGGTGTGTCGCTCACCGAAACGGCGCGCAGCCACCAAAATTGCTGCGGCAGCAAGCATCACACCGAGACTGCCTGCAAGCAGTAAAAATCCACGTGCGCGCTCCAGGGTTGCACCGATACCCGGTTGAGACTCATCAACCGACAGCAACCGCTGCCCCTGTACCAGCTGAGGCTCGACCCAATTCTTATACTGCTCTAATGAATTTGCGTCACCCGCCATGAGCAAACGGTAGGTCACGCGGCTCCCCGGCTGGATGACGCCCGTCGCGTCCAGATCACCAACATGCATAACCAGCCGAGGGCCATAGCCAAAAAAGCCCGTAGTCGAGTCAGGTTCATCAAGAAGCGTACCCGCCACACGAAGCGTTGCGTCACCCACGTAGACCTCGTCGCCTACCGCGGTGTCCAACTGCTGAATCAAACGCGGCGCAAGATAAACGTATCCAGGTTCAGGGGTGTCGGTAGTAAAGCGACCACCGCCAACATCGACGCGCAAGGATCCGCGCAATGGGTAACCGCCGCCCACGGCTTTTACCGAGGCCAAGAACATATCGTCACTCTCGGATATCACCATTGACGAGAAGGTCACTGTTTCACCCGTCGCGCCGACAGTACTCAACGCCTCTTCCTGCCACTCAGTGGGAATTTCCCGAGAGCTCGAAACAACTAGGTCAGCGGCAAGGAAGCTCGCAGACTCGCGTTCGAGATTAAATTGAAGCCGATTCACGAAGCCGCTAATCGCAACGACTAAGGACACTGCGAGTAGCAACGCACTGAGCAGCACACCCAGCTCACCGCCTCGCCAATCCCGAACGAGCAGCCTTATTGACGCTATGAGGGGTGATTTCATGCAGTTTCGCTCAATTGACCTGCTGTCATGACTAGCTTGCGCTGGCAACGATCAGCAAGCGTATTGTCATGGGTTACTAGAACGAGTGTCGTGCCCTCCTCCTCGTTGAGCCCAAACAACAGCTCAATAATCTTAGCGCCCGTTGCTGTATCAAGGTTACCTGTGGGTTCATCCGCAAAAAGAATGAGCGGCTTTGCAGCGAAAGCACGAGCGATAGCAACGCGCTGCTGCTCTCCACCTGAAAGCGTTCGAGGGTAATGGTGTAAACGCTCGCCAAGCCCAACGCGCGCTAAATAATCTTCGGCCATCACGCGAGCATCATCCCTTCCTGCAAGCTCGAGCGGTAGCATGACGTTCTCGAGCGCAGTTAGCGCGGGTAGCAATTGGAAACTTTGGAACACGAAGCCCACTTTTTGGCTCCGCAGTACGGCCCTCTCATCCTCATCGAGTTGCACAATATTGGTGTCATCGAGGTAAATGTCGCCACCCGAGGGACTATCAAGGCCAGCGAGTAAGCCGAGCAAGGTCGACTTGCCCGAGCCCGACGTACCCACAATTGCCGCGGTTTCTCCACGCTTGATTTCCAAATCGATCCCTCGCAGGATCTCTAAATCCGCCTCAGCGGTTTTTACAGACTTATTCAATTGGGATGTTTTGATCATGCGTCTTTACCTCTCGCATCACTTACGACGCCGCTTTAGCCTCGGATTGACGCGTCTCAGCGCCTTCCTATATCTGCAGCTCGGGATCAACCGCGTAAGGTGTACCACTTCCTTCGTGCCAAACACCCTACTTTTGGGCCCGCTACTGCTGATTGGCACCGTAATAAGTGCCACCGCAACCGCGGAAGCGCCGGCAAAAATTCTTGTTGTCGGAGACAGCCTGAGCGCAGCCTATGGTCTCAATATGGAACAAGGCTGGGTCAGTTTGCTTGAGCAACGTCTTCAAACACCGTTTGAGGGTGCAACGGTGATCAACGCAAGCATATCAGGTGAAACCACGCGCGGGGGGGCCTACAGACTCCCACCGTTGCTAAAAGACCATAACCCGACATTAGTCATCATCGAGTTGGGTGGGAACGACGGACTGCGCGCCCTTCCCATTAAGCAAATGCGTGAGAATCTGACGCTGATGACCTCCGATTCACTCACGGCTGGCGCAAAAGTACTGCTGCTTGCTGCAGAAGCACCCCCCAATCTCGGACGTCGCTATACAAGCCTGTTTAGGGGGATCTACGAGCAACTCGCCGAAAATGAGCGGGTGGAGACGTTGCCCTTTATTGTCGAAAATGTATTTTTGAATCCAAGCTTGATGCAAAGCGACGGAATCCACCCAAACGCGGAAGCCCAACCTATGCTCGTAGATGTGGTCTGGTCGACACTCCTCATGATGCTTGAGGAGAAATAACAATGAGCGAGGCACGGCCGATAAGAGATCGGGTCGAAACTGTCATATTCGGTACAGAAACGCGTGCAGGTAATCTCTTCGACCTGACGCTCCTCATTCTCATCCTCGCCAGTGTATGTGTAGTCATGCTGGATTCGATTGAGGCCTATCACGCGGCTTACGGCAACGTCTTCCGTTGGGTCGAACTGGGCTTCACTCTAATATTTGCGGTTGAGTACCTAACGCGACTTTGGTGCTTACGACGTCCCGCTGTCTATGCCATCAGTTTCTGGGGCGTGGTGGATCTCTTGGCCATCCTGCCGACCTTTCTGACGTTATTTGTGCCCGAGGCCTCATCACTCATCGTCATTAGGGTGCTTCGCGTTTTACGGGTCTTCCGTATCTTGCATCTCTTCGAGTTGCACGAAGAATACATCGAGATCATCGGACTAATGCGGGCTACCGCACGATCGATCATGGTGTTCTTCTCGATCGTAATGGTGACAGTCGTTGTCTTCGGTTGCCTGCTCTACGTGATTGATGGACCGGAGCACGGCTTTGTCAGCATCCCGATGAGTATTTACTGGGCCGTCGTCACGATAACAACGGTCGGGTACGGGGATGTCGTCCCGGGAACGCCGATGGGCCGGTTCGTCGCCTCGATTGGTATTTTGATCGGTTATTCGATTTTGGCTGTGCCGACAGCCATCGTAACCAGTAAACTGTGGGAGAGATTGGGATCCCGCCGAGCCGCGCAAACGCTAGCATGGAACTGTCCGGTATGTGCCGGCGTAGATCATGCTAACGATGCGCAACACTGCAAACACTGTGGTGCGGATCTCGAGGTCCCTGACGAGCTGAGAGAGCAAAAGCCACAACTCCCGTGAACGAAAAACCGACAGACATATTCTCACACCGCAAGTATTGGGCGGAGTGCTTTGGGCCTGCACCGTGGCTCCCTATGTCCCGTGCTGAGATGGATCAGCTGGGCTGGGATAGTTGTGACATCATCATCGTTACTGGTGACGCCTACGTTGATCACCCCAGCTTTGGTATGGCGGTGATCGGGCGTGTGCTCGAGGGGCAAGGGTTTCGGGTAGGCATCATCTCGCAGCCCGATTGGCGCAGCGCCGAGGCTTTCCGGGCACTAGGCAAACCAAACCTGTTCTTTGGCATCGCCGCAGGAAACATGGACTCGATGATCAATCACTACACCGCGGACAAAAAGCGGCGTAATGATGATGCCTACACGGCGGGCGACATTGCGGGCAAGCGGCCGGACCGTGCCGTAACTGTTTACAGCCAAAGGGCGCGTGAAGCCTACAAAGATGTCCCTGTTGTCATTGGTGGCATTGAGGCCAGCCTTCGGCGCATGGCGCACTACGATTATTGGAGTGACAAGGTTCGTCGCTCGGTGCTCGTCGACAGTAAAGCCGACATATTGCTCTACGGAAACGCCGAGCGCGCCATTGTTGATTTGGCGCATGGTCTGGCGGAAGGCAAGACGATTGAACAACTCCGACACCTGCGCGGCACAGCGTATGTGACAACAGCGCCGGAGCCAGGATACCGAGTCATTGACTCAACATCTGTGGACCAACCCGGCAAAGTTGATCCGCACCTCAATCCCTACCAAGGCATGGAGCCTGAAGTGTGTGAGACCGAGGCTGCCAAATCCGATGAAGACACTGCAGACCCACAGCAGAGTCAGGAACCAGTCCAAGTAGTGTCTCTCCTCGCGAGTAGTGCCCCTTCGCGGGACGTTATTCGCCTACCCAGCTTTGAGGCCGTCAAAGACGATCCTGTGCTTTACGCACACGCAGCACGCGTCATGCACAAAGAAACCAACCCACATAACGCGCTAGCGCTGATTCAAGCGCACGGTGACCGGGAAGTTTGGTTTAATCCGCCACCGATCCCCCTGAGCACACCTGAACTTGACTGGGTGTTCGAGCAGCCTTACCAACGGCGTCCACACCCGGATTATGGTGACGCAAAAATCCCTGCGCTTGAAATGATTCAGCACTCAGTGAATATCATGCGCGGCTGTTTCGGCGGCTGTACCTTTTGTTCGATCACTGAACATGAGGGACGAATCATTCAGAATCGTTCGGAGGATTCGATTGTTCGCGAGATCGAAAAAATTCGTGACACCAGCCCGAATTTCACAGGTGTCATATCAGACTTGGGTGGGCCTACCGCCAACATGTGGCGTTTAGCCTGCAAAAGCGAAGAGATCGAGTCAAAGTGCCGTAAGCTCAGTTGCGTCTTCCCAGGTATCTGCAAAAACCTGAATACCGATCAAACGCCGCTGATTCACCTATACCGACGCGCACGAGCGATTCCAGGCATCAAAAAAGTACTCATTGCCTCGGGCTTGAGATACGACATCGCCGTCGAAACCCCCGAATACGTGAAAGAACTGGTCACCCATCACGTTGGCGGCTACCTCAAAATTGCGCCCGAACACACCGAGGAAGGCCCACTCGATCAAATGATGAAACCGGGCATAGGCACCTACGATCGGTTTAAAAATTTGTTCGATAAGTACTCTAAGGCCGCCGGCAAAAAACAGTACTTAATCCCCTACTTTATTGCCGCACACCCGGGTACTACTGACAACGACATGGTGAATCTTGCCTTGTGGCTAAAGCGCAATAAGTTCCGCGCAGATCAGGTGCAAACCTTCTATCCATCGCCCATGGCGTTGGCAACGGCGATGTACCACAGTGAGAAAAATCCGCTGAAGAAGGTAGATCGCGACAGCAAGCACGTTCCAGCGGTCAGAAGCATCAAGCAGCGCCGTCTGCACAAGGCGTTTTTGCGATACCACGACTCAGATAACTGGCCCGCACTTCGAGATGCACTAAAAAAGATTGGTCGGCGTGACCTTATTGGCAACGGGGCAATGCACCTCGTTCCCTCACGACAGCCGCCCAAGAGACACCGCGTTGTGAAAACCAAAGGAACAACGCCCTTCAGAACCAAGCATACAAAGCAGTTTTAGTTATTAGTCGAGTCCTTAACTCGGCCTTTGGCACCCTCCTAAATAACTGCTAGGGTGTACGTATCCAATAATTCAATAACGAGGGTGTCACATGAAGTTTGTACAAAAGTCTCTGGGCGTTGCGGTGATCGCAGCCTTGGCTACACCAGCGCTTGCGCAACAGCCTATGGAAGAAGTTGTTGTGACCGCGACGAAGCGATCCGAGTCAATTCAAGACGTACCGCTCTCTGTTAGCGTGGTAACCGGTGAGGTTATCGAGCGCGCAGAGGTTCGCGACTTAATCGATTTGCAGTCTGTTGTTCCGTCATTGCGAGTTCCGCAGTTCCAGAACTCGATTCAAACGAACTTCGTGATTCGTGGTTTCGGTAACGGCGCTAATAACCCTGGTATTGAACCCTCGGTGGCTGTATTCGTTGATGGGGTATACCTCTCGCGTTCGCAAGCACGAATTTCAGACCTTCCCAATATCCAACAGATCGAGGTTCTAAAAGGACCGCAGAGTACCCTCTACGGCAAGAACGCCTCAGCCGGTGTAATTTCTGTCACTACGAAAGCGCCAGAGTTCGAGAGTCGTGGATCGCTAGAGGTAGGGTTTGGTAACTACAGCCAGGAGTCGGTTAGAGCCTTTTATACAGGCCCGCTCTCCGAGTCTGTGGCCTTTACCTTGAGTGGTAGCATGCTCAAGCGGGACGGGTACTTCGATAACGTACCAACAGGTAGTGACTTTAATAACCGTGATCGGTGGAGCACGCGCGCCGACTTCCTCGCCGAACTCAGTGAAACAAGCGAACTCCGCGTCATTCTCGACTACGACGAAATCGATGAGGTCTGCTGTGGTACTGCCAACCTAGTCAATGGCCCGGCTGGCTTTGCTTTGTCTGCGCTCTCAGTTGTGCCCGGAGAAGCGTACATCCCCGAAGATGGCTTTAATTTCCGCCACTACGGTAACTTCGACACCATTAACCGTGGCGAAAACAAAGGCATCACTGTCGATTACAAGACCTCCTTCGGTGACGTCGATGTTCGATCGATCACAGCTTACAGAGATTCGTACTTTGACCAGCCTTTTGGCGACGTGGACTTCACTGCAGCTGATGCTATCGGCAATAACACCGGTGAAACTGAAATCAAAACCTTTACGCAAGAAATCCGACTGACGGGCACCACAGGCAATATCGACTGGCTGTTAGGCGGCTTCTACTTTGACGAGTCGATCGATTTTGAGAACAGCATTGAGTTCGGTGCTCAGTGGCGCAACTACATCAACATCCTTGTGGGCGGCGGCGATATCGCAGCTGGAGCGGCCGCTACCGATGGCTTCGAGGCTTTGCTTGGCTTCGCACCGGGAACGTTTTTCGCAGATGGCGATGGTGTTGTTGAGACTGCGACGCAGGACAATGAGTCCTACTCTTTCTTCGGCCAGATGACCTTCCCATTGTCGGATAAAACAGACTTTACGGTCGGTCTGAACTATCTCAACGATGACAAGAACGTCACGCTCGTCCAAGAGAACAACGATGTTTTCTCGAAGCTCGATATTCGCGGCGCTGACGGGATTACCGCCTTAACCAACCTTGCCTACACAGGTGGCTTTGCCGGCCTTGGCATCCCTGCGATTTCGGCAATTCCGCCCGAAGCGGTTCCTGGCTACATTCAAACGGTAGCCGCAACGGTGGGCGCTATCGCACCAACTGATAACAACCCCTTTGTCGGTTTAGAGGCGCTGCAGTTCCTTCCTCAATTGTTGGGAGTCCCAAACCCCGCTGAGCCTGGAACCTCAAATGACAGCAAGACCACTTACACAGCGAGTCTATCGCATGCTTACAACGACAATCTAAACGTCTACCTGACCTACGGCACTGGCTTCAAAGGTACCTCTTGGAACCTTTCGAGAGATTCGCGTCCGACGGCAGGTGAGCGAGACAGTCTCGCAGCATCAGGGTTCATGCTGCCGAACAATTTAACGCTAGGTACACGACTCGCCGGACCTGAAGAGGCAACTACCATTGAACTGGGCGTTAAGTATGCGGCTGACTGGGGAACGCTTAACGCTGCAGTATTTGAGCAGAGCATCGAGGGCTTCCAGTCCAATGCATTCTTAGGCACTGGCTTCGTCTTGACTAATGCCGGTAAGCAATCCACCAAGGGTATCGAAGTCGACTTGATGGTTCGTGCGACCGAGGCGCTGACCTTGGCTGTATCAGGCACCTTCCTAGACCCGATCTACGATGACTTCACCGGCGCACAGCTCAACGGGCAGCCGGCTGACTTTACGGGTCTGACTCCCGCGGGCATCCACAAGCGTAGCATCAGCGCCGTCGCAACCTACAACTTCACGCTCAACGGCATGAACGGCTTTGTACAGGCGGACTATCAGTACGACAGCGCTGTCGACATCAACGGGGGTGGTGATATCTCGCTAAATAACCTCGCCCTCGAGGAGCGCGGTTTCCGTCAACGCGAAGTAAGCATGGTTAACGCAAGCTTTGGCTTGACTCGCGGTGACTGGGATCTGCGCGTCTGGGGTCGTAACCTCACAAACGATCAGTGGTTGATTACTTGGTTCCCCGCGGTGGCGCAAACAGGAAGCCTTACCGGCTATCCCAACCAGCCAAGAACCTACGGAGCCTCATTAAGATACAGCTTCTAATCAGTTAAGTGCCTAGATTTGATCTAGGCACTCCTGAATAAACGCCCCGAGCAAGCCAAACTCGTGCTTCCGGGGCGTTTTTTTTCGCCACATCAAACCGATTTGGCGCCCCACATCAGGCTCATCAAACGGCCTGAGTACAAGATTGGTTCCCTCAGCAATGCCCGCATCCGTCGCCATTTTTGGCAGGAGCGTCGTGCCAATACCATTGGCAACCATCTGGACGATCGTGGTGAGGCTCGTTGCCTGATAAGGAACCGTCACGTCTTTCTCTCTTAGCTTGCACGCCTCGAGCGCGTGATCGCGCAGACAGTGCCCCTCTTCCAATAAAAGCATCTCAGCCCCTTGAAGATCTTTGGTTCTCAACTTGGTGGTCATCGCCAGTCGTGTATTCGGCATTGCAGCAAGATAAAAAGGATCCTCGAACAAACTAAGGGTATCGGTATGCTCCGCTGGAAACGGAAGCGCCAGAAGTAAGACGTCGAGATCACCGACCTGAAGTGCATCAACCAACGCCTGCGATAAGTCCTCGCGAACGAATAACTTGCAGTCCGGGTGCTGCGCTCTTAACGACTTGAGCATGGTTGGTAAAATGAAGGGAGCAATCGTGGGAATAACACCCAGCCGGATAGTGCCTTGGAATGGCTCTCGGGAAGCCTCGCAGAGCGAGACAACGTCGTCCACGTCAGTGAGAATCGCCTTCGCCCTCTCCACTACCTCCTGACCCACGGCGGTTAAAAGCACCGCTCGATTATTACGCTCAACTAAGCTGATTGTTAAAACATCCTCGAGCTCAACGATCGACGCACTGAGCGTGCTCTGGCTAACGTGGCAGGCTTTCGCTGCGTTGCCGAAATGCTGATGCTGCGCAAGCGCGCATAAGTATTTCAGCTGCTTGAGTGTGGGTTGTCTGGACATATAAGCGTCTCGCCTTTTTAATCGGCATTGTCGTGCATTTGTCCCGTATACGATCGGAAATTTCGATCGGTTTTGCCAGCTTTTTTTCGAACCATTTTGCCGGGATCTCGGTATAGTAATCGTGCAGCCGGTGATTCGGCCGCGTCATGACGTAAACGATCAAACATGGAGTAAAAGCAATGGAACTGAAAGGTAGTGCAACCGAACAGAACCTAAAAGACGCCTTTGCAGGTGAGTCGCAAGCTAACCGTCGCTACCTCTACTTCGCCTCAAAAGCGGACGTAGAAGGCTACAACGATGTTGCTGCGGTATTCCGCTCAACAGCAGAAGGTGAGACTGGCCACGCGCACGGCCACCTCGAGTACCTCGAAGCTGTAGGCGATCCCGCAACAGGCTTGCCTATGGGCGACACTGTTAAGAACCTAGAAGCATCAATCGCTGGTGAGACCCACGAGTACACTGATATGTACCCAGGCATGGCGAAGACTGCACGGGACGAAGGTTTCGACGAAATCGCAGACTGGTTCGAAACACTTGCGAAAGCGGAGCGTAGCCACGCAAACCGCTTCCAAAAAGCACTCGATAACCTCGACGCATAAGTCGCGGCTATTCAATGCAAACGGGGGGACGTCAGTCCCCTCTTTTGGTTAACCCCAACTAATCAAGGATTGAGAGATGCGTGAAGGTAGCGTTGAAGCACCAACTCGGCACCCCGTAGAGTGGAAAACAGAAGAATTCTGGGACCGAGACTCGCTTAATGAAGAACTCGCTCGGGTATACGACGTCTGTCACGGCTGCCGACGCTGTGTCAGTTTGTGCGATTCATTCCCCACCCTCTTCGATCTTATCGACGAGTCAGAGACGCTTGAGGTGGACGGTGTCGCGCTCGATGATTACGACAAGGTAGTCGACCAATGCTACATGTGTGACCTTTGCTATCTAACAAAGTGTCCCTACGTACCACCACACGAATTTAATGTGGATTTCCCGCACCTGATGTTGCGTGCGAAAGCGCAGAACTTTAAGGACAAAGGCGCGAAGCTCCGCGACAAGGTCCTGACCTCAACTGATGCACTGATGAGTACCATTTCAACGATCCCACTCGTGGACGTTACGGCCAATGCGCTGAACAAGAACGGTACGTTTAGAAAGGCACTGGAAAGCACGTTTGATATTGCAGCGGAAGCACCGCTTCCGGAAATTCACAGGAATACGCTGATAAAGCGGGCGAAAAAGTTGGTTACTGACATCGAAGCAACACCTGTGGGTGCAACCACAGGTAAGCTTGCTCTGTACGCCACCTGCTACGGCAACTATTCGAGCCCAACCATTGGTGAAGACTTCATTAAAGTTTTCCAGCACAACGATATCAGTATCGATGTAATCCCAAAGGAGAAGTGCTGTGGCATGCCCAAACTTGAATTGGGCGACCTCGATGCAGTTGAAGCACTGAAAGAAGCCAATATACCGCTGCTTGCAGGACTCGTTGATCAGGGCTACGACCTAACCGCCCCTATCCCCTCGTGCGTGTTGATGTACAAGCAAGAGCTTCCGCTACTGTTCCCGGATGATCCCGATGTATTGAAGGTTAAGAATGCCTTCTACGACCCATTCGAGTACCTCTGGATGCGGCACAAAGGCGAAGCCCTAAAAACAGATTTCGCAGAGAGCCTCGGCAACATTGCCTACCAGGTTGCCTGCCACCAACGCGTGCAGAACATTGGACTTAAAACCCGTGACATCTTGTCATTGGTTGAAGAAACGACCGTTGTCGCCCACGAACGGTGTTCCGGTCACGACGGAACGTATGCCGTGAAAAAGGAAACGCGCGACAAGTCCGTTAAAATAGCGCGGCCGACAGTGCGCAAGGTGAACGATCAGAAGCCTGATCACTTTATTTCGGATTGCCCGATGGCTGGAGAACACATTGCCAATCTAGCAGATGGCGTCAGCAGCGCGGAGCACCCCATGACGCTATTGCGAATGGCTTACGGAATTAAATAAACAAGGAGATTATTGATGCCTCATTTGACACGCAGCGATCTCTGGTCGCTAGAACAGTACTCTGAACAGCGCGAAAGCTTCCGCGCTGAAGTGCTTGCGCACAAGAAAACGCGCCAGCTTGCCCTCGGGGAAAACGCCCGCATCTACTTTGAAGATGCGCTAACCATCCGCTACCAGGTTCAAGAAATGCTTCGTATCGAGAAGGTTTTTGAGGTTGCTGGTATCGAGGAAGAACTTGAAGCTTACAACCCGCTTATTCCCGATGGCACCAACTGGAAAGCGACGTTCATGATTGAATTCGGTGACCCAGCGGTGCGCGCTGAGCGACTCCGCGAGATGCGCGGCATTGAAAACTGTATCAACCTCGAAATCGAAGGCCATGGTGTAGCGCAGGTTATTGCTGATGAAGACCTTGAGCGGGAGACAGAAGAGAAGACATCTGCAGTGCACTTCATGCGCTTTGAGCTCTCAACAGATCAAATCGCAGCGCTCAAAGATGGCGCCAAGCTTTTTGCAAGTGTTGAGCACGCTGCCTACCCTATCCCTCGCTTTGAGGTTGCTCAGGCAACACGAGATGCATTGACCAAGGATCTCGTGCTCACCTCGCACTGAGGCGAAATTAATTAAGCCAGGGCTCCGCCAGGGGCCCTATCCTTCCCAAGCTTTGCCCTGTCAGTGGACGCCGCCAGAAATCGCTCCCTGACACCCATCCGACTGAATAACCTACAGATTATCCGCGTCAAGGTTCCAACAATGTTAGTACCGTTTGATGCGCTGAAAATCTCTCAATGCTCGATATACCGCGAGCTCCTCTCTATCTGAACCATTAATTAACTCATCAGACACCATTTCACCCACGACAGGGCCAAGCGACACACCACTGTGCATAATGGCGATATAGCTGTTGGCGGCAGCTGGGCTGGGGCCTATAACCGGATGGCCATCGAGTGGAAGCGGCCGCCAGCCGATGACCACGTCCTCTACGCCAATGTCTTTAGGCAATGACGGTAAGAACTGTCGTGCCGTTGCCACGAGCCTGTTTGCGTGCTGTTGCGCTATTTCCCTCGATGGGAAACGCGTTGGGTAGCTGGCAAGTCGCTGTTTATGGGCTGTGTTGTCAGGGGCGCCATCTTGCTCTCCTAATACAATTCGACCGTCCAAGCGTTGGTGGATATGAACACCGGGCGCCACAAAAATGGTGTTTAGCATCATGGGCAAAGGTTCTGTTACCACGATGACTCCCGGCGTTGAGCGCTGTGGAATGTCGATTCCGGCCAGTAATCGGGTTGCATCAGGATCAGCCCCGGTCGCAATAACATACTTATCGACTTTGATATCGCCGCATGTCGTTTGAAGCACTGACTGCCCATTGGCGGCAGTAGTGACTCCGTTAACACTGCAGTTTTCGAGCAACGTTAAACCTAATTTTTCTGCCGCCTTTACCATCCGTTGCGAGGCAAATCTTGCATCAACTGCACCATCGCGAGGTGAGTACGCTATCCGCTCTGCCCCACCGAAGCTAGCAGCGGGTTCGAGACCCTTAGCCTCGGTCACGCCGATCATTCTCGCGGGCTCACCCCAGAGCTGCTGCTCCGCTATGTCGTCAGCAAGTCGACGCTGGCGGGACTCAGACGAAAACCACTCGAGGGAACCACCCCATCTAACGGGTACATTCAGCTCGCTCTGCAAACGATGCCAAGCTTTTATCCCAAGTTGGTTGAACGCATGATAATGCCGGGGCTGCTTCGCCCACGTTGCATTAATCCACGCAAAGGTGCCGTGACTCGTTGCACCGCCTACCGTAGACCGATCGATCAGCGTCACGCGCGCACTCTGCTTCGCCAGATTGTAGGCAATGCTCGACCCCACGATACCGGCACCGATGACCGCGATATGACGCCTATCGCCCTCTGCGCTCGCCCTGTTTGCGGCTGAAGACATCGCTATTGATGACAGCATTAAGCGGTTAAATGCGCGGCGATCAATACCCTGCTTTTCCTTTGACACGCTTTCGCCTCTTTACAATGACGCTACTCCAGATCGGTAGCGCTAATTCACCTTAAAAATGAGTGGTGTCCGTACTTCGTGGCGGCAATCCTTGCTCTAACGGGCAATGCCTGGCGGTCCTCATATCAATATCAAGTCTCGCTTTAGCCCTCAGCCCATGCTCACAGCGCTGTGGCCCCAGGCAGCAGTGCATCAAAGGCTGCCTGAGCTGAAAGCAACCTGAGTCCAGACCTCGACATAAAGATTTCTGCAACCGTCTATGCAACACCCAACTCGTGTCATGGTATGCGATACCGCTGCTGGTGGGGTAATCCGAAGGTAGTACACAGCGCTGCTATATTGCTATTACTTTGCTACTGCCTCGATTGTGCCCTCCTCCAGCTATTGTCGACTTCCCTGTTACTCTGGATTAGGTGGGAGACAACCGATAGTCTTCAGCCTCTCGGTTTAGTCTATTTTTAAGGCGCAGCGTAATGACACTTGTAGTTTTTGATATGGACAGGACGCTGCTCAACGCCCAGTCGCAGATTTCTGGATACACCCAAGAGACGCTGCGTCTCATGCGTCAAGCTGACATTGACTACACCATCGCCACAGGAAGAACCCTCCAAGCCGCTTTACAACCGCTTGATGACAACGGCTTCAACCGATCGATGGTGCTCAAAAACGGCGCCGTCATTTGGGAACCAAGTGAACGAAGCTACAGCCACCATCACCTACTCACCCCCTCTGAAGTGAATGACGTGATTGGCATTTTCGTTCAAAGCCAACTGACCCCGTTCGTATTCTCCCTTGAACACGGAGAGCGACACGCCGTTTATCACGCGCCCCTAAGAGAAGGATATGAGATCAAGCTCGCGCACCTCTTCGAAAAGGAGCGTGAATTACCGCTCCAAAGCATTGAGGAAATGCCGCAGGACGCACACGTTATCAATGTCTCTGCTATGGGGTCTCAGGAAGCCGTGAATCGCGTTGTGGACTATGTTTCCCATCATCCCCACCTCGTAGCCTACACCGGGATCGCTCTGAAAGAGCAAGGCTTAGCGTGGCTAGACGTGCACCACAGCGAGGGATCGAAAGGCAATGGTGTTCGTCACGTTGCAGAAACCGTTGGCTACTCCGAAATAATCGCGTTCGGGGATGGCGACAACGACCTCAGCCTATTTGAAGTCGCGACAGAATCCTATGCGGTATCAAACGCAGACGATGAACTTAAAGAATTAGCCACCGAAGTCATCGGTCACCACGACGAGGACGGCGTCGCCAAATTCCTCAGAAAACGCTTTGACCTTTAATCGCTCGATAGCCCATGAAATTTATGCTGACCGCCTCTGCCTACGCTCTTGGAATCCTTGCGCTTTTGATCGCGCTCTTCGGTGTCGCAATGCCTGCTTTGGGGCTGAAAACAGGATCAGAAAGAGTCACCGTCACGCCCTCCGCGCCCAACATTTATGAACAGGTAGCCTTTGAAAGCGAGGGCTTGACGCTAGAGGGCTGGTGGTTCCCGGCAGAAAATCCTCGAGCAACGCTACTGTTTGTTCACGGCGCTGGATCGAGTCGCTATTCGCCGTTTTTCAATACGCTCGGTTTTTACGAAAATCTCCGGGCAAACGGCATCTCCGTGTTTACTTTCGATCAGCGTAATCACGGCAACTCGACCTTCACTGACGGCTATTTGCGGATGGGTGCTACGGAATATCGTGACGTTCAGGCAGCGAGCGACTGGCTGAGCAAAAATAAACCCAATGACACGCCGCTGATCGTCTGTGGGCTCTCTATGGGAGGCGCAACGGCTATTTACGCCATCGCTGACGGCTTGGCCGCTGACGGGCTGTTGCTGTTTGACCCTATGCTCAACACGTCGGACGCACTGTCGCAGGGTGGCTATGTTGGCTACGGATTACCCCCTATCCTGTTCAAGCCTATGGCACTGCTTGCCCCCTACTTTTGGACTCTGCCCCATGGTCAAGGCGATGCGCTATCGGTAGGCGCCCAACTTGCGCTACCCCTGCATATCGTTCAAAACAAAGACGACCCCATTACACGATCGCTGTGGAGCGAGCAGTTAGCGCAACAGAATCCTCATGCGGAGCTGAGTTTTGTCCCCTATATTCCGCCAGACCACCCCTGCCTGGTAGACAAGGGACGTTGGGGCACACACGCGTCTTCGTATCACTGCCACCCAGAGTGGACCATGAACGAAGTGGACCGGCTTCTCGAAAGGCTTTAAGCCCTCGGGCAGGCCGCTAGCTTTGCTGGACAGGCATTCGACGCAGTATTTGTCTTGTGAACCAAAGCTGAGCGTTTGACCTATACTCAGTACCCACATCGGAGGAATGACTATGAAACGCAAACTTCTCGCTTTCACCATCGGTATGACCGCTTCCGCAACCGCATTCTCGTGCCCAGAGTTCTTGAACACTGAAATGCGCAAGCTGAGCTCAAAGGAGACGGTCAACTTCTGTGAGAGCTACGCAGGAAAGCCAATGCTTATCGTGAATACCGCTAGTAACTGCGGGTACACACCCCAGTTCACTGGGCTTGAGCAGCTCCACCAAGATTACAAAGATAAAGGTCTGGTAGTGGTGGGCTTCTCGTCAGATGATTTCTTCCAAGAAGAGAATGATGAAGCTGATGCTGCAACTGTCTGCTTTGAAAAGTACGACGTGTCTTTCCCTGTCATGGCGACCACTTCTGTCCGCGGCCGCAACGCTAACCCCGTATTTAAAGGACTGGGTGAAGCTAAGGGATACCCACGCTGGAACTTCAACAAATATGTTGTCTCAGGCGACGGTGAAGTCGTTGCTAAGTTCGGTTCAAGCGTTGGCCCCGATAGCGATGAGCTTCGCGGTCTGATCGACGAGGTGACTGTCGGCGGAGAGTGATCCCCCGGGATGCGCAAACAAAAAACGATACTGCCCTGCGCTTGCTGTGGCCGGGTGGTATCGCTCACCTTTCACCATCTGATCCCACGAAAAATGCATCGCCGAAAGGGCTTCCGAAAAAGATTCTCGAAGGAAGAGCTCAACGTCGGTGTTCAAATATGTCGTAAATGCCACAAAGGAGTTCACGCTACCTACGACGAGATCACGCTAGCGACGAGGTTTGACACGCTCGAAAAGCTGTTGAATGACGACGCGCTGAAAGCACACTTTCACTGGGTATCAAAACAACGCGAATCACTCTAGCAACCACGCCGCTAACCGCGCCTGAGTCTCTGACTCGTCCGCTTCACCACTCAGTACCAAATCCGCCTTCGCTTTCCACGGAGCAATGAACTCATAAAACATGGGCGCCGCTCGGGTCACCCAAAAGTCTCGCACTGATGCCTCGGAACGCCCGCGCTTGGCGGCATCGCGCTCAATCCTTCGCTGCAAGCAAACCTCTAATGGCGTGTCGATAAATACCACCTGATCGACGAGCGCTGCGGTCTCGGCATCTGCCAAGGCAAGCAGACCCTCGAGGATGACGATGCTGTTCGCTTCAATGCGCTGTGTCTTACTCGCCCGGTTGTGCACCGTAAAGTCATAAATCGGTGCATCAACGCTTTGACCACGCTTAAGGGCCTGAAGATCCTTGCGTAGCGCCTCGTACTCGATGGCATCGGGATGATCAAAATTCACCCCATCGCGTTGTTCGTATGTGAGATGACTTAGATCACGGTAATAGTGATCAACCTGAACCACCGACAGTGATAACTGAGGATCAACTTTCAGTCGCTCTACGACGGTGCTTTTGCCACTGCCTGATGCACCGACAACGGCAACGATTTTTACCTTAGCCTGCGATCCCATCAGCTATAGCGAGTAACTTAGTTCAGACTATCGCTAGAGTACTGAGGTCGTTCCAAATTCAGCCTCGAGTGCTTCACGAATCGACTTACGCAATGCACGTACGTCCACGGCAGCACACTCTCCACCATTCCACCGTCGGTATGCGCCGTAGGCAGGATCGGCAAGCGCCGTCGCAAGCTCCCACGCTAAGATACACCGCTCTTCGGCTGTCATCAGATCTGTATCGGCAACCTCAGCAAAGATAGCCTCCATGGACGCCGCATCAGCCCGCAGTTCATGAGCGCCGAGTGAATCGAGCACCATGTAGTGAGGGGCTCGGGAAACGTAAGGTGCCCAAGCATCACCTTTTACCGAACCAGGCTGACCGTCACGCGCAAAATTCCCCCAAGCCGTCATCATGATGTCTGTCATATCGCGGGCAGAATCCGTATCTGGATACATATACGAGCCAATGGGACCGTACATTGCCTTGCCTTGAACAAATGAGATCTCGCTCGCATGCGCTGCACCCAAAACCTCAGAGAACTTTATAAGGAAACTGTCTTCCTGGTCGTTCCAATCGTAGCGATAGGCGTAAAGTGATGCATACCCGGCGACTTCCAGTGATGCCAAAGGTCGGTCTACGCCCTGCGCCTTCCAGCCTTCTGAGCGTTGACGAACCCAGAATTTGTACATCTCCGGATTCTTCAAAGTGACCTTAGGCGGTAGCCATTTTGTCAGCGGGTAAGAAGCATCGACAAAGTATCGATTCAAGCCCATCCACAAGGTCACTTCTTCATTATTAGCCCCCGCCATAACCGGCACATCGGTCTTGGCGTACTGCGGGTTGGCTAGCGCTGCGGCAAAGCCTTCGCTCGGAATGACTACTCCATCATTAATGATGCCCGGACTTCGATGATCGGATGGCATCCCAAAATACGTCGAGATGATCGTGTTTGAATCGATCGCTCGTAACGCGTCAGCAGAAACAGTCTCAGGATCAAGACCGAGTTTGCCTGTGAATTCCCAACTCCCTCGATCAATTTCGGGGAATTCTCTATCGCGATTATAGGCTTCGCGTGGACTCATCGAGCGCACATACCCCGACTGCGAAATAGCCTTGTGGAAGAGTCCGTCTGACAAGGGTGATGCAAGCATGGTGAAAACATTGTGACCACCGGCACTCTCTCCAAAGATGGTAACGTTATCTTTATCGCCGCCAAATTGCGCAATATTGCGCTGCACCCAGCCAAGTGCGGCAATGATGTCAAGCGTGCCAAAGTTCGCAATGGCGCCAGGCCCCGTATCGAGTGCAGGATGGCTGAACCAGCCAAGCGGTCCTAATCGGTAATTGATCGTCACCACGACTACGTTCTGATTAGCCGCTAGTCGCGAAAAGTCATAATCGTTTTTGTGCCCGGCCGTATTACCACCGCCGTGGATCCAGAACATAACGGGCAAATTGCCATCAGCATCTGCGGGTGCTGTCACATCGAGGTACAGACAGTCTTCGGAGCCAATTGCAGACTCACCCTCTACCCCACTGACGAACCCAGCTTCCTGCGGGCAGATAATTGGATCAGCACTTCGTACTATTGGCGCATCCGTGACGGACGGGGCTTTTGGTGCGCGCCAACGCAGATCGCCCACCGGCGCCTGCGCATAAGGTATGTCATACCACTGGAGAATATTGTCCTCGGCCTGATAAGCCACAACAGATCCAGTGTCTGTAGATACTGGCTCACGACTCGACCGTGTCTGACTAGGCGACGCACAACCCGACACCAGTGCAACCAATAGTAAGAAAATCACAACACGCATATTCATACCCCAGATAAAGATGACACTTTAAAGAAGCGTCATACCCCAGATAAAAAAAGACCCGGCAGCGCCGGGTCTTCTCGACAGCTTAGCTTATCGACCTTTCCAGTTAGGCTTACGCTTCTCAGCGAAGGCCGTAGCACCCTCGATCGCATCCTCACTCGAAAAGACAGGATTAACAATTTCCTGCTGCTTTTCGAATGTCTCGTCCTGCGACCAGTCAATTGACTCTTTAATAACTTGCTTACTGCGCTTGACCGCAAGTGGACCATTTTCAGCGATCTTCGCCGCCAATACTTTGGCCTGCGCCAACGCTTCACCGGCAGGCGCAACTTGGTTAATGAGACCCAGGCTAAGTGCACGGTCCGCATCCATAAAGTCACCCGTAAGTGCCATTTCCATTGCCACTCGGCTCGGGATCTGTCGTGGAAGACGCACGAGACCACCAGCGGCAGCAGCCAAACCGCGCTTCACTTCAGGAATGCCAAATTTGGAATTATCGGCTGCGACGATTAGGTCACAGGTAATCGCGAGCTCACAGCCACCTGCTAATGCATAACCTTCAACAGCCGCGATTAGAGGCTTGTCCGTAGAGCGCTGGACCATACCCGCGAATCCACGTCCTTCAACGTAGGGGGTTTCACCCGTAACGAAGGCTTTGAGATCCATGCCTGAGCAGAATGTGCCGCCTGCGCCCGTGAGAATAACCACGTGTGTATTGTCGTCGGCATCAAGCTGATCAAGTGCCGCCGCGATACCTACCGCAACGTCTTTGTTGACCGCATTCTTTGCAGCGGGACGGTTAATTGTGATTGTCATGACGCCATCGGCGACATCAGTTAATACAGCTGGTTCACTCATTATCGTTCTCCTTATCGTTGATACCTAACCTTAACGGGGTTGCATGCGAATGCCACCATCCATACGGATAGTTTCGCCGTTAATGTAATCATTATCGATGATCGCTGCCGCTAACTTGCCAATTTCCTCTGGCTCACCCAGTCGCTGAGGGTAAAGGACGGCTGCAGACAATGACTCGATTGAATCTGGTGGAAGGCCAGCAAACAGAGGCGTATTGATCATGCCAGGCGCAATCGTGTTTACACGGATACCCATTTTCGACAGGTCGCGCGCAATCGGCAGCGTCATGCCGACGATGCCACCTTTGGTAGCACTGTAGGCGGCCTGACCCATTTGACCTTCGAAAGCGGCTACTGATGCAGTATTGATGATCACACCACGCCCCATATACTGATCCACGGGCTCGTTGTGCTGCATTCTGACGGCACACAAACGAATCACATTAAACGTACCCGTCAGGTTTACGGCGATGGTTTTATCCCACTGATCAAGAGGAAACGCACCGTTTTTACCGACGGTTCTCGATGCAGTTGCGATGCCTGCGCAGTTTACAACTGCATAGATAGCGCCAAATTTCTCTACAGCGACATCGATACCTGCTTCAACCGAAGCCTCGTCCGCCACGTTTACTTGAGCAAAGGCGCATCGGTCTGCACCCATCTCCTCAACCATCGCATTGCCTGCATCTGCGTTGAGATCAAAAATGACAACGTTACCGCCGTCCGCATAGATGCGACGCGCAACCGCTTGGCCAATACCTGATGCACCACCGGTAACGACGGCTGCTCTTCCTGAAATATCCATAAATTTCCTCTGTAACTAATGTTGTGTCAGGCAAGCCCAACAACTCGGTGCGTGTTTTCTGCCGCAGGTTCAATCAGCACCTTGGCACCAATGGGGTCGCCTTCAACGCAAAGATCGTTGAGCTCTCCCGATTCAAGTAGCGAAGCTGCGATAACACGCTCTCCAGCTTCATTGATAGCAAGTGCAGCCAGCCAGCTTCCCTCTGGCAACTGCTTGATCACGAATGTCTCGATGACCGCGCTGCCGCTGAATTCTGAGGCAAGCGACCGACTATTTCCAGCACCTTCAAATCGCATCTCGTGCGCCCTCGGATCAGCGGCACCTGGTATCCGACTGTAAATACCTACGGCATGCTTTGACATGTGACCACCCAGAGCACCAACAAGTACATTTGCGTATTGCCCGTTCTGAACAGCTGTGACAGCAGACGCAATGCCATGCATGGAATAGTTGTTGCCCGGACCGCCGAAGAAAGGCAAACCTCCGGTTAAGCTTACCGGCCGCTCGTCTCCCAATTCGAGACCTAGCGCCTCCATGGCCTCGATCACAGCCACAGGGAAACAGCTGTAAATATCAAACGCATCGATTTCGTCAGTACGCATACCTGCAGCACTGAGCGCGCTGGCATA
This sequence comes from gamma proteobacterium HIMB55, assembly GCA_000227505.4. Taxonomy (NCBI): domain Bacteria; kingdom Pseudomonadati; phylum Pseudomonadota; class Gammaproteobacteria; order Cellvibrionales; family Halieaceae; species gamma proteobacterium HIMB55. The sequence continues at coordinate 1,336,410 of AGIF02000001.1, forward strand.
GGTCCAACGTAATGCCGGCGATATTGACCAGTCCACTCGGTCGAGCAGATTCTGTTCTGTCGCCTCGGCAAAGCCTGTCAAGAAGACCGCTCGCTGATCGAGTCCAAGTTCACAGGCCTTACTGTATTGCATAACAACAACGGCTGCCGATTGATTCACACCGTCTTTCGCTACCATCAATTTGAGATGCGGATCTCCGACAACGCGATTTCGGCCCGATATCGCCGCGATTTCCTGTGTCTCTGGCACATTCTCAAACATGGTGAATGGATTCACTCGAGCCGCATCTGCAAGAGGTGTAAGCACGTCACCGAGGTAGGCGAGATAGTCGGCTCGGCTCATCCCTCTGGAAGCACGCTTTTTATGCTCCATCATGGGATAAATATCGATCGGCGCCACGACCTTATGTGCCGCAAGTGCCGGCACAAACTGATCTTCAAGACCCATGCCATGATCTTCAGACGTTCCCTCGGGACTCTCCGACCAGTTGAGTGTCTCACCAGAGCGCTGATGCGCGCGCATGGTGGCAATAGCCTCTGCACCGCAAAGCACAATGATCTCAGCACGCCCGTTGGCAATTTCAGAGCACGCTGTTGCTACATACTGCTGAGGACTCTGCCCTCCGGCTGTTGCGTATATCGCTTTGGCGTCCTGCATACCGCACCGATTCGCAACCGATCGCGCAAACTGATCGCTGCAGCCAAAGGGCGCTAACAAGGGCTTGATACGATCAGGCACCGAATCGACAAAGGTACGCATGACCATTAGCTGATCAACTTGAGACGCAAGATTGTTGATGCCCGTCCCATCGAGAGCGGTTCTTACAGCTTCGGCGGCAAGGTCTGCGGGTGAAAGTCGGCGCCAACCCTCACCAAGACGATCTACAACCTGCCCAGCGGCGATAATTACGGGTGTTGTGTCAGTGATCTGCATGTGCGCTACCCCCCAACAGATTGGCAGATACTAATAAAACTTGACGCCGACAGGGACGCGCCTCCAATAAGCAAGCCATCGACATTCTCGCAAGCCGTGAAATCGCGAGCGTTTGTCTCCTTTACGCTACCGCCATAAAGAACGGCGACAGGCTTATCAAAACGCTCACTCATAGCGGTTTTTATCGCTCGGTGCATTGCCTCAGCGATTTCAGAGGTTGCGGCCTCTCCAGAGCCAATGGCCCATATGGGTTCGTAGGCAATGACAGGTGCTGAGACCAGGCCCTCGACACTGGCTAGCGCCTGTTTAGCGACAACCTGTTCTGCATCGTCACTGTCTCTCACATCTTTGGATTCGCCAACGCAGATGACGGGACAAATACCCACCGCTTCGAGCCTGCGGGCCTTCTCAGCCACTAAGGCGTTACTTTCATTCCAAGCAAGCCGCCGCTCAGAGTGCCCAACTAAAGCGTGGGAGCAGCCGAACTCACGGAGCATTTGAGCCGATATTTCACCGGTGTGTGCGCCCGCCTCATTAGCTGACACGTCTTGAGCGCAGAGGGCGGCACCTGCAATGCCTTCTATGTCAGAGAGAAATACCGCCGGTGGCGCGATGAGTGCTGTAACATCCCTGGGAATATGACCCAATTCCCATTCGGCAATAAATTTTCCGACAGATGCACGATCTATCGCCATCTTCCAATTGGCTATTACTAGCTTTGGTATCATTCGCTTTTCGTTCTCTTTATTGCGACTGAAGTCGCTTGATCATCGTCGAGGTGTGAGTGAGCACCACGCAGAGGTTATGTCTAAACGTGAAATTTTCGACTTACGCGCAACATTACAGCAGTGAAAGCGGCATCGTCCAGCTCATGCAGGATCTCACGATTGCACCACCTCCTGGTGGCCGACTCTACCCCATGGGAGGAGGCAATCCCGCGCATATTCCCGAAGTGGAGGATGCGTTGAGACACATTGCGATCGAGGTGATAGCCGACACTGGAAGATTCGCGCAAATGATCGGTGATTATGATGCGCCTCAGGGTCATGAACGCTTCAGAGCAGCGCTCGCCGAGCGTCTTTCAACAATGTTTCAGAAGCCCCTCTCGGCCGAAAATATTGCCATCACAAATGGTAGTCAAGCGAGCTTTGAAGTGCTGTTTAATGCATTTGCAGGCGCATTTTCGGACGGAAACTGGCGTCACATAGAACTACCTATTGCCCCAGAATATGTGGGTTACAACGACATGGGTCGCCAGCCGCGACCTATTCTCAGATCGACCCCAGCACGCATCGATCTCCTCGCTGACCAGCAGTTCAAGTACGGTATTGATCTCGATCGCTTCCATATCAGTCCAGAAACAAGCGGGGCCGTTTGCCTATCAAGACCGACCAACCCCTCAGGTAATGTCGTAACCGATGCAGAGTTAGATGACGTGGCAAAAAAATGTGCCATCGCAGGTGTGCCTCTCATTATCGATGGTGCTTACGGACTGCCCTTCCCCGGCATGATCTACACTCCGGCTACGCCGTTTTGGGACGACAACACCATTCTCTGTCTCAGTCTCTCAAAGCTCGGGCTGCCCGGTGTCAGAACCGGTATTGTCGTAGCCGCGCCAGAGGTTACGGAGTTGATCAGAAATGCGAATGCTATCAACGGTCTCGCCCCAACACGCGTCGGTCCAGAGCTTGTGCTTCCTCTACTAGCGAACGAACAGTTAGACGTGCTTTGCGAGCAGATAATCAAACCACACTATCTTCGGAAACAGGCCTATGCATTAGATAGCTTCCGAGAAGCTTCAAAAGATCTACCCATTCGGGTGCACAAGCCCGATGGCGCTATGTTCCTATGGGTTTGGTTCGAAAATCTCCCAGGAGGAACTCAGAAGCTTTATGAAGCGGCCGCCAGCGAGGGTATTGTCACTGTCGCCGGACATCACTTCTTTCAGGGCTTGGCTACTGACTGGCAACACGCGAATGAGTGTTTGAGGGTCAACTACGCAGGTGACCCGGCAATAGTGCAGGAAGGCATAGGGCGTCTCGTCGCGATTGCGAGACGCCTGTATGAAACCGGTAATTAAGCGTCCAGCGCCTGGTAGTAGTCCATCAGGATCTGTGCGACTTCAGGCCGAGAGAACTCGGGCGGTGGCGCAATACCCTGCCCCAGCATTTCGCGCACCTTGGTACCAGACAGCAGGATGAAGTCTTCTTTATGGTGATCAGGGGCGTCTTTCATCATAACCACTCGATCCAGCTTTTTACTGTAAGCCGTATGGTCCGCGCGATAAATCTCGATTTCCAGCGCGCCGCATGGCACGCGCTCGTCAAAGATAGTCTGTGCGTCAAAGCCACCGTAGTAATCGCCAACACCCGCGTGGTCCCGACCAACAATAAGCTCGGTACAACCCGCATTCTGTCTGAATAGCGCGTGCAAAACCGCTTCACGTGGTCCTGCATAGAGCATGTCAAAGCCGTAGCCGGTTACCATCACTGTATTCTCAGGAAAATAGTGATCGACCATCGTTCGAATCGCGTTGTCACGAACGTCCGCAGGAATATCGCCCGCCTTTAGCTTGCCCAACAACATGTGAATAAGAATGCCATCGGCATCGAGATCCTGCATCGCCATGCGGCATAGCTCTTCGTGTGCCCGGTGCATTGGGTTTCGGGTTTGGAAAGCCACGACGCGCTGCCAACCGCGAGAGGCGATTTCCTCGCGTATCTCCATGGCCGTTCTGAAGGTTTCAGGAAAGTCCGCTTTAAAGTATGAGTAGTTCAGCACTTCGATCGGGCCTGATAGCAGCATGCGTCCTTGATTGTTGAACGTTGCAACGCCTGGATGCGCAGGGTCTTCGGTGCCAAAGATCTCACGCGTCATCAGCGACATATCCTCGTCCGACAGCGAATCGATGCCTGTCACGTCCATGACCGCCAATACGGGGTTACCGTCAACGTTAGGATCTCTCAGCGCTATGCGATCACCCACCTTGCCGGCAAATTCGGCGACCATATTGAGTACAGGAACGGGCCAAAAGAGGCCTTCAGTCGTTTTAAGTTCGCTGGCAACACTCATCGCATCATCACGATTCATATAACCGGCCAAAGGCGTGAAATAGCCTGCGCCCAACATCACTGCGTTAGCAGCGGCTGCCGATGAAACCGTTATGGAAGGGAGCGTCGAGGCCTCTTCCTCAAGCGCCAACTCACGCTGATCCGATACGATTCTGGGTGTCAGTGCCTCTGCACCGTGGGGTTTGATAAGGCTCATACTACTCTCTGTACTCAATATTTGATTGTCTTTAAGTTTACTTTCCGCGTTGTCAGACCATGGCGGGCTTCGGAGGTTGGAAGTGCATCACCCCCACATTTATCTAGGGTGATTTACTAAACAACTGCCTCACCGCCTACCGGCTTCCAGTCCACCGACTTACAGCCATCGCGAAGCTCGGTTACTTGGCAATAAGACCTCGGTCACGAAGCTGCTCGATGATTTGCGAAACTTCTTGCTCAAGGGTCTGCTGATCGGTCTGCAAGTGGATTTCAGGCGCTGTTGGCGCCTCATAGGGGTCATCAATGCCCGTAAAGTTTTTAATTTCACCGGCTCGTGCTTTTTTGTAGAGGCCTTTGGGATCACGTGACTCCGCTGCTTCCAAGCTACAGTCGACAAAAACCTCAATAAACGCCATTCCCGCTTCCTCGTGGATCTGACGAACCAACTCGCGATCACGCAGATAAGGTGAGATAAAGCTTGAGAGCACAAGCACTCCGGAATCGACAAATAGCTTGGAAATTTCGCCCACTCGACGAATATTCTCTGCCCGATCCTCTTCGCTAAAGCCGAGATTTTTGTTGATGCCAAAGCGGACGTTGTCTCCGTCCAGCCGATAGCAAAGCACACCCATATCATGAAGAACGCCTTCAAGCGCCACAGCTACTGTGCTCTTACCGGAGCCCGAGAGCCCGGTGAACCAAAGGGTGGCACCGCGATGCCCAAGTAAGGTCGCTCGTTCTTCGCGCGTCACCTCGCCCTCGTGCCAGTGAATATTGGTCGCTTTCTGCTCTGTCATGTCTACCTCCGATTCGATGACCGGATATTAGAGGATGGCGCTTACAAATAAAAACGGTTTAAATGAGTAAAATCTATCGATTAATTTGATTTATGCAGTACACACTCAAACAACTGACCGTGTTCAAAGCTGTGGCAGGTCTCCAGTCCACCACGGCCGCCGCACAGACCTTGGCTTTGTCACAATCGGCAGTGAGCTCCGCGATTCAGCAACTCGAACTGCAAATCGGACAGAAGCTTTTCGACCGCGTCGGAAGGCAGCTAGTCCTCAATCGAGTGGGTGTGTCTCTATTACCCGCTGTCGATGATTTTCTAGCACACGCGGCACGACTTGACTCGCAGCTGAGAGGCGAGGCAATCGCTGGCAGGATTTGCTTGGGCGCAAGCTTCACTATAGCAAACCACATTGTGGTTGATGCGATGGTCGACTTCCAACGTGCCCACCCAAGCGTCGAAATTGAGATAAGCAGTGACAACTCACCGGGCATCATCGATTCCGTGGTTGCAGGGAGTGTTGATTTCGGACTCATTGAATCGTCCGTGGATGACCCTCGTATAGCGGTAGAACGATGGCTCGATGATGAACTTGTTGTCTTTGCAAGCCCCGAGCATCCCCTAGCGCGCAAGGGCCGACCTTCAGTCGATGACTTGGAACAGTCTCAGTGGGTATTAAGGGAGCTGGGATCAGGTGCTCGAACCGTGTTCAACGACACGTTCAGGACGACGCTTCCGTCCATAGAAATAGCCATGGAGTTTCGTCACAACGAACCGATAAAACGCGCCGTTGCAAAAGGCGTTGGTATTGGTTGCTTGTCTGCTCGTGTGCTCGAGCGAGAATTGATGGACGGAACACTGGTGTCACTTAAGATCCCACGTGAGCGCAAAATGCCGCGCCATCTCGCGATGATCAAACGCAAGGACAGCGTGCTGTCTGCGCCTGCAAGGGCCTTTTGGCGACAATGTCTAGCTATGCGCTAGGTGCCTCAGTATCATGCCCAGCTTTAGTGAAAACGGAACGCAAGCATGCACGTAGCCATCATCGTAGGAAGCCACAGAAGAGATTCCCAGAGCGCCAAGGTCGGGCGTTTTTTGCAGGAACAAATCGAGTCGCTAGGTGATCACAGCTGCTGGACCTGCGACCTTGGTAAGAACCCCTTGCCGATGTGGGATGAAGAAATTGGCTCTGACGCAGCACACTGGGCGCCATTAAATGAGGTTAACGACCAGCTAAAAGCCGCAGAGGCCATCATTGTCATTGCACCCGAGTGGCATGGCATGGTTCCCGCAGCGCTCAAGAATTTTTTCTTGGTTTGCAACGGAACCGTGTTAGCACATAAGCCTGCGCTGGCCGTTGGCGTATCTGTGGGTCCCGGGGGCACCTACCCCATCTCCGAATTGCGGCTTAGCAGCTATAAGAACAATCGTATGTGCTACCTGCCTGAGCATCTCATTGTTCGAAATTGCATGATTGTTATGAACGAAGACACAACCGCAAATGATGAAGGCGAGCACAGCTATGTATCAGAGCGAAGTCTTTATTGCGTGAAGCAGCTTGCCGCCTACAGCGATGCACTAAAACAGGTGCGCGCATCAGGCGCCGCTGATTTGGAGCCCTACCCCAACGGCATGTAAGCGGCATTTAGAGGTGTGTAAGTGGATCGGCAGCGCTAACCTGCAACGGTTCAAGCGATCAGCGTTGCGCTAAATTCGCTTGAGACTATCGCTGGTGTCGGCACCCCAATTCTTTTGCGGCACCCGCATAGCACCTTTGACTACTAGCCCAGGCTCTTGTAGCCACCTCCAAAGAAAAGAAGGGGTTCACCATCTACCGATGTGAACGCTTCAATCTCACCAACAATAATGTGGTGATCGCCACCGGCATGAATCGCATTCGTGCGACACGAGAAGGTAGCCAAGGCGCCTGAGATCAGAGGTGTCCCCCGCTCGTCTCGTGTAAGGTCTGTTGCCTCAACTTGATGATCCATTGAGCGTGCATAACGGTTTGATAAAGCCTCTTGGGAGCGCTGAAGCACGGAAATACCGTAGCGATCACACTGCGTGAATTGATCAAAACAGTCTGAGGTGTTTTGGATACTCCACAACACGAGCGCGGGCGCAAGTGATACCGCAGCAAACGAATTGACCGTCATCCCAATAGGTCCCTCGCTTGACTCCGTCGTCAAGACACAGACACCAGTTGCAAACTGTCCCAGCGTGTTTCTAAGCTCTCGTGTATCCAAAGTACGCCCCTTATTTACAGCGTGAGATTATCATCGGAGAAGCGCAATTAAGGCGTCCTTTTAGGGTAACTAACCCATCGTCCAGATGGCCTATAACCAACCAGTACGCAGTCGCGAGGGCGACGGCTCATTTCGAGTGCACGTTTGGGCGAAGACCATCACTAAAATCACGTTTGTGCATATAAAAAAGCGACAGAAAATCGGCACTGTGACAACTGTAGCCTGTAAGTTTACGCACCGTAAATTTATCACCGCTTCAAAGATGTCGTGTAAGAGATAGATTGACAGCAATAAATCTCGGCCTAAGCTGAGGGCCGCACACATTGGGTACTTTTTCCCCTGCTATTAGGTAGTAATTGCCATGACTAATCCCTTGAAAAGTCTAAACCACGGATTGAGTGAGGAGCTGAACATGCTCCGCGACACGACGCGGCAGTTTGTTGAGAATGAACTGATGCCGATTGCAGACGAGGTGGATGCATCAAATGACTTCCCGCATCACCTCTGGCAAAAAATGGGTGAGCTTGGCCTATTAGGAATCACTGTGGACGAGCGGTTTGGCGGATCAGCAATGGGCTATCTCGCGCATATCATCGTACTTGAGGAAATCAGCCGCGCCTCCGCGAGTGTCGGCCTCTCCTACGGCGCGCACTCAAATCTCTGCGTAAACCAGCTACAGCGGAACGGCACGGAAAGCCAAAAAGAAAAATATTTACCCGACCTCTGCTCCGGGGCAAAAGTCGGTGCGCTCGCCATGAGCGAGCCCAGTGCTGGCTCCGATGTCGTTAGTATGAAACTTCGCGCTGAGCGACAAGGCGATCACTTCATCTTAAACGGCAACAAGATGTGGATTACCAACGGCCCCGACGCTGACACCTATATCATCTATGCAAAAACAGAGCCTGAGGCGGGATCTCGCGGCATTACTGCCTTTATCGTCGAGCGCGGTTTTCCTGGTTTCTCGCAAGGAAAAAAACTCGATAAATTAGGTATGCGTGGCTCCAATACAGCAGAACTCATCTTTGAAGATTGCCCGGTGCCTGTCGAGAATGTACTTGGCGAAATCAATGCTGGGGTTGCAGTGCTCATGTCAGGACTCGACTACGAGCGCGCAGTGCTCTCGGGCGGCCCCGTTGGGATTATGCAGGCGTGTCTCGATACGGTTGTACCCTACGTTCATGAACGAAAGCAGTTCGAGCAACCCATAGGCGAGTTTCAGCTCATCCAAGGAAAGCTTGCGGATATGTATGCCTCTACGGCTGCATGTCGTGCCTACCTTTACGAAGTCGGTCGTGCGCTTGATCGAGGTGAGGATAGCCGAAAAGACGCAGCTGCCGTCATCTTGTACACCGCGGAGGCCGCGACAAAAGCTGCGCTCGATGCGATACAAATTTTGGGTGGCAATGGCTACACCATGGATTATCCCACGGGTCGTTTCTTACGGGATGCAAAGCTCTACGAGATTGGTGCAGGAACCTCTGAGGTACGCCGCATGCTTATCGGTCGTGAAATATTTCAAGAGACGGCTTGAATAGTGGGCAAGGGTCCCTTTTTGATCCGTTAAAAAGCGCAACAACAACGAAGAGCAATGATACAACCCAGAGCGTATAATGCGCCGGTACGTAAAGCCAAACCCGCTAGCTAGGAGTATTTGTGTCCACCCAAGACGTGTCTACCATCGACGATGTTCGAATCGATGGCATCAACGACCTCGTTTCTCCAAATGAGATTATTACCAATTACCCTGTGCCTGCCGAAACCGCAGAACTCATCGAGGCGACACGGAGCCGCATTTCTAACATTATGCGCGGCGAAGACCCTCGCTTGCTCGTGGTCATTGGGCCCTGCTCGATACACGACGCGGATGCAGCATTGGAGTACGCACAGAAATTGATGCATGTCCGTAACCAATACGCCGATAAGCTTGAAGTGGTCATGCGCACCTATTTTGAAAAACCCCGCACTAGCCTTGGCTGGAAGGGTTACATAAATGACCCATTCTTGAACGGCAGTTTCAAGATCAACGAAGGGCTGGCGCTAGCGCGCGAGCTGCTACTCACCATAAACAATATGGGCTTACCTACCGCTGGTGAGTTTTTAGATGCGATCACACCGCAGTACGTTGCCGATCTTATGTCCTGGGGTGCAATCGGCGCACGAACCACGGAAAGTCAGGTCCATCGCCAACTCGCGTCAGGGCTCTCCTGCCCTGTCGGATTCAAAAATGGAACCGAGGGGAACGTCCAGATTGCGGTTGACGCTATCAGAGCGGCCGGCGCAAGCCATCATTTTCTATCCGTAACAAAAACGGGAACAGCCGCTATTGTCAAAACGGCGGGCAATCCCGATTGTCACTTGATCCTGCGCGGCGGGCTGAAACCCAATTATGATGCGGCTAGCGTCCGAGAAGCTGAGCTCTTACTGGAAAATGCGGGACTGACATCAGGCTTGATGGTGGATTGCAGCCACGCAAACAGTCAGAAGGACCACGCAAAACAAATCGGCGTGTGTAAGAGCATTGTCGACCAACGACGCGAAGGGTCATCAGCAATCAAAGGCGTCATGATTGAAAGCCATCTCGTGGGTGGCAATCAACCTATCGCAGCACCCGACGAATTGGCATACGGGAAAAGTATTACCGATGCCTGTCTGGGATGGGCGGACAGCGAGATGCTTCTAGAGGCGCTTGCGAACGGTTGAGGAACTCACCCACATCTACAGCGCTAATTCGGACGCACGAAACGCTTCCTGCTCCCTAGCGAAAAACTATGGAAACGCTGGCGCAGTGATAGGACCGTCAGGCTCGTCAGATTCAATGAGTTCGATAATCGGCTGATTAAATCCACGTTTTAGGCCTGCCAGCGACCGACGGTTCTTGCCCATCATGGGCGCGGCGACTTGGAGTCCCAGCTCCTCGAGTGTATCGAGAGTACCGATCGCATCGACGACCTCAAGTTCAAGAGCGCGATCTGCGGTCAAACGCTCGCCTGTCAGCAAGGCTGCCCGTATTGCAGTGGGACTTAACTTGCTACAAACGAGCTCGTTCATGCGCACCGTCAGCGTCATGTTGAGGTCGACCTCAGGAAGACAGAAAAAACCTCTGTCATCTCTCATAACGCTGTAATCCGATGCCAAGACAATCATGGCGCCCAAACCAAACGCGTGGCCAGTGACAAGGGACACCACGGGGAACGGCGCGTCCAGAACACGCGCAAGAACACGCATGCACAGCTCGGTGAATTCCTTGTCACCGCTCGCCATCAAATATTCCAAGTCTAGCCCCTGACTGAAGTTCTTTCCCTCACCGGACAGTAAGAGAATCTGGCACTCCTCGTCCGCGATAGCATTCGAAATTGCCTCATCAAACTGCCCGAGCGTCTCAGGGTTAAAGCGACCCTCTCCCACAAACTGGTGGCGGTGAATAGCAGGCATAAAAACATTCTCTCGACTAAAATATCTCTGCGTAAATACTACAGGATGCACACCGCGTTGCGGTAAACTTTGCATAACAAAACGAATCAAAAACCACTGGGGGAATACATGACAAAACTGGAGCAGCTGGCTGTGATGAGTACCGTAGTCGCAGACACGGGCGACATCGACGCGATCGCGAAACTTAAGCCAGTAGATGCAACAACCAACCCCTCACTACTGCTCAAAGCTGCAGGACTCAGCCGCTTTGAGGCGGACGTAACTGCGCTCAAGGGCAATGCAAACGCTGCGGATGAGTTCGCTGTTCGCGTCGGCTCACAAATCGTTGCGCTCGTGCCGGGTGTTATCAGTACTGAGGTCGATGCGAGACTGTCCTTCGATACTCAAGCGACGATTGCGAAAGCGGAAAAGCTGATCGAGCTCTATGACAACGCCGGTGTTTCGTCTGACAGAGTGCTCATCAAGATTGCTTCAACTTGGGAAGGTATCCAAGCGGCGGCTGAATTGGAAAAGCGTGGCATCCATTGCAACCTCACGTTGCTGTTTGGTTTTGAGCAGGCGCGAGCCTGTGCCGACGCTGGCGTTTTCCTCATTTCGCCCTTTGTTGGTCGAATTACCGATTGGTACAAGGCGAATACGGATATTGTCATTGACTCGCCTGCACAGGATCCCGGTGTTCAATCGGTTACCAAGATCTTCAATCACTACAAAACACACGGCTATAACACCGTGGTTATGGGGGCGAGTTTCCGTAACACGGGACAAATTGAAGCGCTTGCAGGTTGCGACCGTTTAACCATCTCGCCCGATCTCCTTGATGAACTCGGTGCCAGCGACGGCGAACTGCCTGAAGCGCTCTCGAAAGCACAGGCTGCGACGCAAACCGGCCAGCCGATCTCAGAGAGTGATTTTAGGTTCGAGCATAATGAGAGCGCGATGGCTAGCGAGAAACTCGCTGACGGCATCAGACGATTTGTTGCGGATCAGGTAAAGTTGGAAGCAGCCCTTGCCTAAGTTCTAGGCGCAATCTCGTGGATGCGTTTCTTGAGAACTCAGAGGCAAGCATTCAACAAAAAAGCGCCCGAGGGCGCTTTTTTATTACGTATCAATCGTTAAGGCATCGTCAGTGGCTATTAAGCTATCTGAGTTCTACCGTTGAACCGAGCGCTACTGGCTGATACTTGCGACAGATGCACCGACTATTCATGTGTCACGCATCGAGTGGCTCAAAAACCACCTTAAGGCTCAGATTAACCAAACTTCGCCTCGCGCTTCTCGAAAAATGCAGCCACTGCCTCGAGTTGATTGGGCTTGTAGATAATCTCCGTTTGCTCGACAGACTCAGCCATGAGCAAGTCCGCATCGGTCGCATCGCCCATCATGTTGGAGATACGTTTTGCACCTCGAATCGCATCTGGATTCTTGCTTGCGATAACGTGGGCGAGCTCCATAGCTCGCGCAAGCGGATCCTCATTCACCTCGGTCGCGAACCCATAAGTCTGTGCGTCCTCGCCTGAGAACATCTCGTTGGTGTAAACCAGACGGCGCAAAATGTCGTCACGCACATTACCGCGCCAGAGCGGGTAACCCGACATATCAGGCACTAAGCCCCAGCGCATTTCCATAACCGCACAACGCGTTTCAGGATGAATGATCTTGATGTCAGAGCCTGCCATCAATTGAAGCCCACCGCCGAAACACACTCCGTGCACAGCAGCTATCACAGGCACCGGTAGCTGACGCCAACCCCACCCCATCTGCTGCACCCAGTTTGCCTTGCCATGGGTTCGAGGAACGAGGTCAGAGGGTGCGTCATCGTTGAGTCCAAAACTTCCTAGGTCGAGACCTGCGCAAAACGCATTGCCCTCGCCGCTCAGCACAATCACTCTGATGGAATCATCAGCAGCAAGTGCTTCAAGCGCAGCACTGAGGCCCTCGAACATCGCTGGATCAAGCGCGTTCATTTTATCGCCTCGGTTTAATCTTACGTGGCAGACACCGTCTGTAGTGCTCATCAATACGCGATCTGACATTTGTTTTTCCTTTTTTATAGGTAGCTATGTCTACCGATTTATATGTTCAACACCTTCAATGTGGAATGGCCTTTTTGGCAAAGACTTGAGGCCCGCATACTGTTACGTGACCCTCACAGCGCATAATAGCGACCGCTAGGAGTACCGGCAATTAGCGGTCATACACCGCAGTCATCGGGATGCACATTAAAAGCAGTAGAAACCGCCCACACATCGACGGCCCAAAAAGAAAAATTGGTATTTGCAAAGCCGCGATCACAGGGGTACTTTTCGGTCTCAACCAAAAATAACGAGGCCACCATGAACTCGATCGCAGATATCAATCCAACTATCGCCGCGTCTGTAGAGCAGGCAGAGGCCATTCGTGGCTCAATGCAGATGAAGCTCGATGAGATGCGCCAGGCATACCATAAAGCGCCCTACCCGACCCTCGACGAGCGAAAGCACGATCTGAAACAGCTTAAGCGACTCATCGGAGACAACACCGAGGCAATTGCCAAGGCAATCTCTGAGGACTACGGGCACCGTTCAGAGCACGAGACCATGTTTGCGGAATTCATCGGTACCGGGGGCGGCATTGATGACATTCTCAAAAATTTAAAGAAGTGGATGAAAGATGAGAAGCGTCACATTGACTCCACGATGTTTCCCTTTGCGAGCAATACGGTAAAGCCTCAACCACTGGGCGTCGTGGGGCTTATTATTCCTTGGAACTTCCCCGTCTTTTTGTCGGTATCGCAGATCGCTACGGCGTTTGCTGCGGGTAACCGAGTCATGGTCAAAATGTCCGAAAACAGCCGTTCGCTGACGCGACTACTCCGTGAGCTCTCTCCAAAGTATTTACCCGAGGACAAGCTTGTATTCCTAGAGGAGACGGGCGGCGTTGGTATCGAGTTCTCCAAACTCGCATTCGACCTCATCATCTTCACTGGATCAGGTGCGACGGGTAAAAAAGTGATGGCATCTGCTGCAGAGAACCTCACACCCGTGATCCTCGAGCTGGGTGGTAAGTCCCCCGCCATTATCGATCCAAAATACGATCTCGCAAAAGCTGCCGAGCGCATCATGTTTGCCAAGCAGTTCAACGCAGGCCAAATTTGCGTCAATGTCGATTACGTGATGGTCCATAAGTCACAGGCCGATGAATTTATTCAGCACTGTAGTGACTGGCTAAAAGCGAACGTGCCAACGGTTAATTCAGATGACTATACGTCAATGATCGACCAGCGTGCCTATGACCGCATGATGGCAACACTTGATGATGCGCGCGCTTATGGTGCCAAGATCATTAACCCCACCGGCGAAGAGCCTAACCCCGAGACACGCAAGGTCCCCGTGCAGTTTGTGGTAGATACTTCGCCTGAGATGATCATTCGCAACCGCGAAACCTTTGGTCCGCTACTGATGATTGTGACTTACGAGTCAGAAGACGACGTGATTGCACATGTCAACGCGGGAGACCGCCCACTGGCCATGTATCCGTTCACAAAAAACAAAAAACTCGCCGATCACTACATCACCCACATTATGTCGGGAGGTGTGAGTATCAATGACGCGCTGCTTCACGTATCACAGCATGATCTACCCTTTGGTGGTGTCGGTGGCAGCGGTATGGGTCATTACCACGGCAAGGAAGGCTTCATGTCTTGCTCGAAGATGCGCCCAGTGTTCCATCAGGCAAACTTCACCATCAATAAGTTCATGGGACCTCCCTACGTGGGCTTTAAAGACAAGATGTACCGAGCGCTCACCAAGAAAAATCTGAAGTAGTGCAGAGCACTCTCACAAAAAAAAGGCCCCTAATGGGGCCTTTTTTTGTGCACCGCGTTCGACTCAAATTTTATGCGCTAGTCGAAGCTGCGAATGGCGTTTCGAGTGTTGAACTTCTCTAGCGATACACTGATCACTGCGGTCCTCTTACCAGAGTGTGCTGTTATCACAACGCTACGCTCGCAGAACCCTCAATTACCAAAATGCCGCATAAATCAGTACTAGGATCAATCCGATCGCAATCGACGCGACATTAAACCCTTGCGTTGTGCCGAACTGAATATCGCCCAGCATGACGGGCTGCCCCTCCTCAGGTGCCTGTGTCAGGCGCGAGACAATAACGCCTAGCGCCACGTTCAGCAAAAATACGAGCCAGATGCGCAAGACAAAAGGTAGATCCGGCATGCTCATCTTTAGCGCCAAACTGGCGACGACTGAGCCAATTAACACGGCGTAGGCACTCGCTTCATTGGCACGACGATCAAAGAAACCCAAAAGGAAAATAATCACCACCCCAGGCGCGATAAAGCCCGTGTACTCCTGAATCGTTTGAAAAGCGCTCTCCATACCCCCCAGAAACGGGCGTGCAAGAACCAGCGCGATGAGCATCGCTGCAAAGGCAACAACACGCCCTACGGTGACGTAATGTGCTTCGCCTCGATCTCCAGAGGTGTATTGCTTGTAAATATCCATCGTGAAGATAGTTGCAATCGAGTTCATCATTGATGCCAGCGACGAGACGATTGCCGCGATCAGAGCGGCAAAAACCAGCCCGCGAAGCCCCTCGGGTGCCAATTTCATCAACTCGCCGTAGGTTCGATCTGATTTTTCATTCAGAACTTCTGCAGCAAGAGCACCATCTTGAGAAAGAACCAGTGCAGCAATGCCGGGAATGACCACAATGAGCGGAATGAGTAGCTTCAAAAAGGCCGCAAAAGCGAGGCCCTTCTGAGCTTCAGCGAGGCTCTCCGCACCGAGCGCTCTTTGAATGATGTATTGGTTAAACCCCCAATACGAAAAATGCAGGACCCAGAGCCCCCCTAACAAGGTCCAAATACCTGGAAGATCCCCGTAATTGGGATGTGACTCATCGAGAATCATTTCAAAATGGCCGGGAACCTCTTCACCCAGCCGGGCCAGCCCAGCTCCTGCGCCATTTCCTGATCCGACTGCATCCAGCGCAATCCAGGTGATAGCCAAACCGCCCAGGATAAGAATCACGACTTGGATAATGTCGGTCAGCGCTACCGCTTTCAAGCCACCATAAATCGAGTACATTACCGCGAAGATGGCGAGACCTATCATGGCAGTCATGACATCAAGCCCAGTAAGACTCTCGATTGCGAGGCCACCCAACCATAGAACAGCGGTTAAATTCACAGCGGTATATAAGACAATCCAATAAAAGGACATCAAGGACTTAACACCCGTGCCGTAACGCGTCTGAAGGAACTGCGGCATTGTGTAAATTTCGCGCTTTAAGAAGATGGGCAGGAAATACTTGGCCACAATAAGCAGCACAATCGCCGCCTGCCACTCGTAAGCTGCAATCGCCAGACCGACGACAAAGCCTTGCCCGGACTGACCAATAATTTGCTCGGCCGATATGTTAGCCGCGATCAAGGAAGCGCCAATCGCCCACCAAGGCAGCGTCCTACCTGCTAGGAAATAATCCTCTGTGGTTTTTGCCTGACCTGAGTCACGTGAAACCCACTGAGCGATGCCAAATAAACCGATGGCGTATACCGCCAGAATCACCAAATCAATGGTGCCCATATGAACCCCTTTTATTATTTGTTCTCGACAGGCGGGTGAGAGCGCTAGTCGAGCAACATTGTGTCGTTAACAAGGTCTGCACAAGATGCGATCGATCGTATCTCAGGCATCGTTGTTAATTTGATCTCCGATATGTCCAGCGTTATATCACCCTCTGTTGCTAGCACAAAGGCTGTATTTACCTGCGCCAAATTTAGACCCGCCTCTTGGAAGCAGGCGACGGGTACTGCGCGCTTGGTCCACTCACCCACAGGAGCGTCGAGTAATACTTTGGTGAATCGCACAGCACCCGAGCAGGGATATTTGCAGTCCATGCGTAACGATACAGGTGACGTAGGCGGACTCTGAATCCTGAAGTCGATTGATAACGCGCCTCCCGCGTCATTAAGCGCCGTCAGATCGGTGGGGTACTCAGACTGCATGTAAACCTGCGAAAGCCGCCCTTCAGCACCTGTGAAGGTCAAGCGTCGAGCATCCTCTTGGACTAAACGATCAATTGCCTCGATGGTCACACTACCGGTTGACGATTGGGAACTGCTGGATGTTGCCTCGACCGCCCAATCACTCGAGTCTCCCGAGAAGAGTTTCCAGGAACCGCGAGGCCCACCATTGAACACTTCTTGATCGAGACTGTTGTCCGCACCAATCAACACTTCGGATAGGTCACTCCAAGCAAACGCATCGGTTACAGACAGCCCGTATCCAATTGGAAAAGCAAATGTATCAACGGGCAAGTCGCGATCGATAGCATTGACGTCTAGCGCTGGCCACGGCATCGGTAACCTGCCTGTGAAATCGTGCTGGACGCCTCCGTCTGCGTCTTGCAGTAACACGTCCGCCACGCCCTGCCCTTCGCTACCCGGCAACCAAGAAACGACAAACGCGTCACTCAAGTTCAGGATGTCGTTCACCCACATCGGACGGCCCGTAAGGAAAACCGCAACGACAGGAATGCCACGTTCTTTCAGAGCCTTCATGCGTGACCGTTCAGCACGCTGGTCGTACCACGCCACCGAATACACATCACCCTGCATCTCAGCGTACGGTGTTTCACCGAAGACGAAGATCGCGGCGTCTACTTCTGCTGACTCATCAGTGGTGATGCTCCCGCCGGCCGCCTCAAGTTGCTGTTTGAGACCACCCAAAATAGATGTTGCTCCGGGGAAATCGGCGTTCGTATTACCCGTCCCTTGCCAGCTGATGGTCCACCCACCGCTCTGTTGTCCTATATCGTCGGCACCAGGACCGGTCACGAGGTAATGCTGATCGGCGGGAAGTGGTAGCAACCCCTGATTATTCTTCAAAAGAACCTGAGACTTCCTAACGGCTTCTCGGGCAATAGCTCTGTGGTCAGTGTGTCCAATTTGATCGCGATACTCTGCGGCAAACTGAGAGGGCAAGCCACGCGTAAACAGACCTGCCTTGATCTTCATTACTAGGATTCGCGATACAGCCTCATCGATACGCGCTTCCGAAATCTCACCCGCTGCGACCTGCTCTAGCATATTATTATAGAGCGACCTCCAATCAGCGGGCACCATCACCATATCGATGCCGGCATTGACTGCCTGGGCACAGTTGTCGTTGGTGCATCCAAGAACCTCACCGACACCATTCCAATCGCTAACTACCATCCCTTCGAAACCCATATCCCCTCTGAGGAGATCAGTCAGAATGGCTTTGCTACCGTGAATCTTGTCTCCATACCAACTATTAAAAGATGACATGACGCTCATGACATCTTTATCAATCGCTTCGACATAGCCCTGCCCGTGGATGGCCACCAGTTCTTCTAGCGGTAAACTGGTTTCGCCGCGATCATCACCTCGCAACGTGCCACCGTCGCCGATGAAGTGCTTTGCGGTGGAGGCAATTCCCTCTGCTTGCATAGCATCCACGATAGGTGCAACAAAGCTTGCAGCGATTTGAGGATCCGAACTGAAGGATTCATACGTTCGACCCCAGCGCGCATCTTTTGCCACGGCCACTGTCGGCGCGAAGATCCAATCGATCCCCGTTGCTTTCACCTCACGAGCGGTGGCGCCGATGATTTGTGAGACCAATTTCGTATCGCGAGTGGCGCCGAGACCGATGTTGTGTGGGAATAGTGTCGCACCCATAACGTTGTTATGACCGTGAACGGCGTCCGTACCCCACACAATGGGGATTCCCGCACCACCACTAGAGGTATCCATCGATGCTGTGTAATAAGCATCGGCAAGTGCTACCCAGTCTTCTACCGTGGCGTATTTATTCTCCTGTGGAAACGAGCCACCTCCGTTGAGCACACTTCCCAAACCGTAGACCCGAACATCCTCAGGGGTAACGTCGCGAATCTCTCCTTGAATCATTTGGCCGACTTTCTGCTCAATCGTCATCTGCGCGGTTATGGCACTAGCGCATGACTTCGCTTCGTCCATCGAGAATGCTGTGGCGGCACAGCTCGAATCGACACTATTAGCAGTCGATGGCTTCTCAAGCTGGCATGCCGAGAGCAAAAGAATAAATGCGGAAGTAGAAATGGATAACCGTAAAAGTCGCATAGCCTGTCGTTAGTCCCTGATTATTGAGGCAACACAACGCCTCTGTAACAAACACCCTTACTGGCAGTGCAAGCTTGCAACATTCAGCGATTCAGATGGGCGTCGAACTCTGGTTTGCAATCTACTTCCTCCGCGCAATTATCTGCGACTCTTTTGCGACGGCAGGGTCATGAGAGAAGCCAAAATGGACGGGCGGTCACTGGCAATGACTCTTCCAGCTATCGCTAGCATGGTGGCCAATTTCTGAGCGGAAAAACCTTTGAGGACAAGGCCTTTCGACCACTCGATTAATCGCTTCCCATTTACCGCACCGATATCCCGACTTGTCTCAAGGTCACTGTCCTACCGCCAGCGCTCGTGGGATGTTACGGTCTGGAAAAAATTCAAACCAATAAACTAGTCGGGGTTACTCCAAACATGGATCGTCACTTGTTTGCTAAAAAACGCGTATCGCTTGCTGTATCGGTTGCTCTAGGAGCAATGGCTACATCACCTGCAATGGCACAGGACAGTGAAAGCGCAAATGACCAGATGATGGAAGAAGTCGTCGTCACGGGTATTCGCTCAAGCCTTAAGCGTGCGATGGACACAAAACGCGACGCGACGGGTGTCGTTGACGCAATCACTGCGGAAGACATCGGTGACTTCCCTGACACCAACCTCGCAGAAGCGCTTCAGCGTATTACCGGCGTTGCAATTGACCGTGACCGCGGTGAAGGCGCGCGGGTAACGGTTCGTGGCTTCGGTGCTGACTTTAACCTCGTAACGCTTAACGGTCGCCAGATGCCAACGCACAGCGGCTATGGACGATCTTTTGATTTTGGCGATATTGCGTCAGAGAGCGTTTCTGGCGTTGAGGTCTATAAAACAGCGCAAGCTAGCGTACCGACTGGCGGTATCGGCGCGACCATCAACGTTTTGACAGCGAAGCCTCTTGATAACCCCGGCTTCTCTGCCTCACTCGCCGCACGTGGTGTTAAAGACCAGAGTTCATTTACCGGTGACGAGTGGACGCCCGAAGCAGCCTTCTTGCTCTCCAACACGTTCATGGACGACACCGTAGGTATTGCTATCACGGGTAGCTTCCAAGAGCGCCAGTCAGGTCAAGCGTCTGCCTCTAACGGCAACTGGCTCGAGCGAGACGGCGGTGCAATTCCTGATAACGGCCAGCAGATCAACGGCCCTGTCGCCGGCAATATTGTAGGCCTCCCTCAGCAGCAAACTTATTCGCTCGACGAGTGGGATCGTGAGCGTACAAACGCACAAGTCACGTTGCAGTGGAGCCCCATCGAAACGCTGACAGCTACTTTGGACTACACCTACGCAGAATTGGATTTGCGCCACACTGGCAACAGCATGTCGGTTTGGTTCAGCCCCACAGGTCAATCAGGTAACTGGATTAACGAGGAAGGCGTTGTAAGCCCTCTCGTATACACCGAAACGAATAACCAGCCCGACCTATCCATGGGCGCATTCGTCGACGCTTCGATTAACGAGCGTAAGTCGACCGGCTTCAATTTGAAGTGGGACCCAACCGACCGACTCAGTCTAGAACTTGACTACCACGACTCTGAAGCAACGCGTAATCCAAACAGCGTTTACGGCAGCTCTGCTCAGGTTGCGATGTCAATCTTCGGTAGAGAGCTTACGTCGGTGAACTACACCAACGAACTCCCTATCCTCACACTTGGTATGGCGGAGCCCATCTCACCAGACGATCTGCAAATTTCAGGTTCGGTGTTCGGCAACAGCTGGGCCGACATGAACATCGAACAGACTCAGTTCGACGGTAGTTTCGAATTGACTGACACGTTGATGTTGGACTTCGGTCTTGCGCAGACGGAAGTAGAGAACTACACAGCAGGTTCTAACGTTCAGCGTAACACTTGGGGTCAGAACCAAACCTCAGCCTTTGGTAGTGTTGCCGACTTAGTCGTACCTGCAACTCTTGAAGGCGTCTATTCCGAGCTTTCAGGCGGCGATCAGGTAAACAACAACTTCTTCATGGCGAACATGGCAGAGCTCGCGCAGCGCGCCGAGTACCTGCAAAGTCTGCCTGAGGATGATCCAATGCACCTCGCAACGGCAAGCACGCTGGGTGACTGTGGAACTGGGTTCTGCGCGAGCACAACACCTGATAGTCAGGACTTTTTCGAGGAAGATACAATTGCTGCGTACTTCCAGTTGAACTTCACCGGTGAAATCTTCAATCGACCACTCAATGTTCGTGCCGGTATTCGCTACGAAGAGACAGAGGTCACGTCGAGCACTTTGTCGCAGGCCTACGAGCGTGTTGAATGGCGGTCTACCAACGAGTTCGAGATCATCCGTGCCGACAGTGCTACGCCCTCTTCGCTCGAAGGTGATTATGACTTCACACTGCCCTCGATCGACGTTGATATCGAGCTGACGGACGACCTTGTCTTCCGTGCATCCGCTAGCCAATCAATCGCGCGTGCGGGCTTTGGTTCACTGGTTGGCACGTTGAACCTCCCAACAATCACTCGCGTCGACCAGGGCATACCTGGCCAGGCGATTGCGTCAGTGGGTAACCCAGGGCTGCTCCCTTACGAGTCAGACAACTTTGATTTGTCGCTTGAATACTACTACGGCGATGCCAGCTACATTTCTGCGGGTTACTTTGACAAGAAGGTGCGCAACTGGATTGGCGGAAGTGTTTTAGAGGATGTCATTCTGAACGATCAGTTGGCGAGCCCAGGTCTCGGTCCTTTGTATGCTGATGCAGCCGCAGCGATTCAGGCAGAAACCGGCGTCTACCCCGGTAACGCCGATATCCGTGACTACATTTTTGCAAACTTTGCGGATCAGCCCGGTGTTGACGCAGAAAACCAGGTGATTACAGGCGTTGTTGGCCGTGACGATGCGGTACCTTTCATCGTTAATACGCTCTCGAACAGTGATCGCGAAGAAGGTATCGATGGCTGGGAGCTCGCGTGGCAGCACAACTTCTGGGATACAGGCCTTGGCTTTATCGCGAACCTAACCATCGCTGATGGTTCTGCGGTCTATGATAACGAGCAGTTAGGTAGTCAGTTCGCACTGGTCGGATTGTCCGATACGCGTAACTTCATCCTGTTCTACGACAAGTATGGTATTCAGGCTCGAATCGCCTACAACTGGCGTGATGGCTACTACACGGGTGGTGACATCAAGCCCGGCTATCAGACTGAGTACGAGCAATGGGACGGCAACATCACTTATGAAGTGACGGACGGGCTCGTTGTGTTTGTCGAGGGCATCAACCTGACGAACGAGACATTCCGCTCGCACGGCCGCAGCCAGTACCAGACTTACGGTGTTGGCCAGATTGGTACACGCTACAACGTTGGATTCCGCTACAACTACTAAGCACGCGATCCCAGCGATCTCTTCAAAACCGCCCTACTGGGCGGTTTTTTGTTTTTGTAGCAGTGACAAAGTTTTACACTCTCTCGAGGTTAAACAACGCAAACACCATGGCTGATCAGCATATCCAAGACATCGTAATTGTGGGCGGCGGGACTGCCGGCTGGCTTACCGCGAACATCATTGCGGCTCGGTTCCGCCCCGAGCAGGGTTTAGGTGTTCGCGTTACCTTGGTCGAGTCCCCCAACGTCCCTACGATTGGTGTCGGTGAGGGAACGTGGCCGTCAATGCGAACAACGCTAAAGGATATCGGCATTTCAGAAGCCGATTTCATTCGCTCCTGTGACGCCTCATTCAAGCAAGGAACGTGGTTCAAAGACTGGATCAGTAAGGGTGACCAGCCTTATTACCATCCTTTCTCTCTGCCAGAGGGGTTTGACACAGTGAACCTCGCAGAGCATTGGTTGGCTGGCGCAGCAGGGGAAATACCATTCGCTGAAGCTGTGACACCACAACATGCAGTGTGTGAGCTAGGCAAGGCACCGAAACAGATTGGCATCCCCAACTACGCCTACACCGTTAACTACGGTTACCACCTCGACGCCGGTAAGTTTGCATCACTGCTCACGACAAATGCGACCAAAAAGCTGGGCGTTACGCACGTAAGCGCTGATGTGGTGTCCGTGACCAATGATCACGAAGGCTACATAACGAGCGTTATGACTGAACAAGCCGGCGAGATCCATGGCGATCTATTTATCGATTGCTCTGGCTTTCAAAGCCTATTGCTGGGTCAGCATTTCGGCGTAGAAAACGTTTCGATCGATCACTATTTGTTTAACAACGCGGCAGTCGCTCTTCAGGTGCCCTATGCGGAGGCAGATGCGCCTATTGCTACGACAACGCACTCCACCGCGCAGAAGAATGGGTGGATTTGGGATATCGGGCTTCAGCATCGACGCGGTATCGGCCATGTCTTCTCAAAAGCATTCCAAACGCATGATCAAACCCTTCAGGTACTCGATGCATATCTCAAAGAAACGGGCCATATAGCAGGCCTAGACAACCTAGCACCGCGCCTGCTCGAATTCGAGCCTGGTTACAAACGACATTTTTGGGTGAAGAATTGTCTCGGTATTGGACTGTCTGCGGGCTTTATAGAACCGCTTGAGGCTTCTGCCTTGGTCCTTGTCGAGCTGAGCGCAACCGCTCTGGCAAATCAGATGCCACGGCACCGTGGCGACATGGAAGTGATCTCAGGCCGGTTCAACCGCGAGTTTGCGAGCCGCTGGTCTCAAATCATCGACTTCTTAAAACTTCACTACGTGCTGTCAAAGCGCGACGATTCAGCGTATTGGCAGGAAAATCGCGAGGTAGGCTCCATTCCTGATTCCCTCAAGGAAAACTTAGTCGTATGGGCAAATCGTCCGCCTTGGTATCATGACGACTTACGTCGCGACGAGATGTTTCCTGCTGCAAGCTATCAATACGTACTATACGGTATGGGCTTTGAGTCACAGCCGGCCTTCATGGCAACGCGATCCGGCGACCGACAACGTGAGGTTGCACAGCGATTATTCGCTGAAACACAGAAGAAAGCGGGCAAATATGGGCAATTTTTGCCTCCAAATCGCTTCTTGATGAATCAATTGCGTGAACAAGACTTTGCGCGAATCTAGGTAAGTGCCGTGGGAAATATTCAGAAGTTAAACAACGTCGAGCACGCTCAACTTAAGATCAAGCAATCCCCTTGCGAAGCGGATCGCGTGATGTTCTCGCCCGTTTACACCAGTGAAATGCGTGCCTTACAAAGTAACTTTCCACTGATGTTTTACAAATCACCGAGCGATGGCAGCTTCACGCCGATCGCGCTATTCGGCTTCGAGCAAGGCGAGAACCTCTTTCTCACCGACGAGCGTTGGACAAGTCAGTACATCCCGATGCTCATCCAGCGCGGTCCACTGATGATCGCGACAGACGGGCAAACCGACACAGGTGAGACTGCACGCGTTATTGCCATTGATATGGAGCATCCCAACGTATCTCAGGACGAGGGTGAGCCCCTCTTCTTGGAGTTCGGCGGCAATACAGCCTATCTGGATCGACTTGCCACGATGCTCGAGGGCATCCACCAGGGTCACACACTGACTCCCCTGTTTGTTGAGGCGCTTAATGAGCACAATTTGATCACAGCGATCACGCTCAAGATCACGCTCAAAAATGGTCAGGATCATGCACTAGAGGGTTTTTACGCCATAGATGACGAGAAGCTGCAAACTCTCAATGAAGAGGCAGTGGCCGATCTTCACCGACGAGGCCACCTACTTCCCGCATTCATGATGGTTGCCTCGCAATCTCAGCTGAAGCGTTTGATCGAACTGAAAAACGCGACAGTCACGGCCTAGGTGACTAACATTGCTTGAGCGCGCTACTGCCATTAGAGAAGTTCAGCTGGAGCCTGGTATAGCACCGCCCTCTGAACTACTCCTGTCGGACGCACCATGGATTGCGCGTGGCTACGTATCGGACTGGCCATTGGTCAAAGCCTCACAGGACAGCGCTCAGAGCGCGCTCAGCTACTTAGCTGAGTTTTATCAGGGACGCCCTGTAAATGCTTTCCTAGCGGAACCCGAGTCAAATGGGCGCTTCTTCTACAACGACGAGGTGACTGGCTTTAATTTCGTGCAAGTCAGCACGCAATTGTCTCAGGTTTTCGACAAGCTGCTCGCTTTTTCGCAGAGCGATCAAAAAGCACCCTCACTCTACGTGGGGAGCACACAAACAAGCGCTTGGTTGCCCGGCTTTAATGAAGCGAATGCCCTGCCTTTTGAACTCCCCAGTCCAATGACCAGTCTTTGGGTTGGAAATGAATCCCGGGTTGCGGCGCACTTTGACTTCCCACGCAATATCGCCTGCTGCGTCATCGGGGAGCGACGCTTCACAGTATTCCCGCCCGAGCAGGTCGAGAATCTGTATGTGGGACCGTGGGACCTCACGCCTGCAGGCCAACCCATCAGCATGGTGGACTTCCATAATATTGATTACGGGAAATACCCCAAATTCAAACAGGCGGAAAATCATGCGCAAACTGCGACTTTACAACCTGGAGACGTGATTTACCTACCCAATATGTGGTGGCACCAGGTGGAGGCGTTAAGCGCCGTCAACGGGCTGGTCAACTTTTGGTGGCAGGAAACCCCTGGGGTCTACGGATCGCCCACTGAAGCCCTTAAACATGCATTTTTGAGCATACGTTCGTTACCATTGCACCAACGTCAGGCACTTAAAGCGATGTTTGATCACTATGTGTTTGCCGAAACCAACGAACACCTGGAGCACTTACCGGAAGCAAGTTGGGGACGGCTTGGAGAAGTTACAGACCCACTCGCACGACAACTTCGTGCAGAGCTCACTAATTCCTTGAAACGGTAGCCCACTGATGAATCAGCGCACTGTAGAAAAAGTAGTTATTGCCGGTGGTGGTACTGCAGGCTGGATGGCGGCCGCTGCACTTTCACGACTGGTTGGCCGCAAAATCAGCGTAACCCTCGTGGAATCTGAGGAAATTGGTACGGTGGGTGTTGGCGAAGCAACAATCCCTACGATCTTAACAATCAACCGTCTTCTACAAATTCCAGAACCTGATTTCATCAAACTAACGAGTGGCACTTTCAAGTTAGGAATCCGATTCGAGAACTGGCAAAAGCAAGGCGAGGACTACATCCACTCCTTTGGCGATACAGGCAAAGGAAGCTGGGCTGCAGGGTTCCACCACTTCTGGCTTCGCGCAAAAGAGATGGGACTGGCTGAAGACTACGGCGAGTACTGTACTGAACTCAAAGCGGCTGAAGCCGAGCGCTTCGCCATTACTAGCCAAAACAAGCTGAATTACGCCTACCACCTCGATGCGAGTAAGTACGGCATGTACCTCAGAAAGCTCGCCGAGTCCTCGGGAGCTACCCGAATAGAAGGCAAAATACAACGTGTTGAAACCTCATCTGAGGACGGATTCATTGAGGCACTGCACCTGGAGGATGGGCAGCGTATTGAAGGCGACCTATTTATCGACTGCACAGGATTCAGAGCCTTATTGAGCGAGGGTGCACTTCAAACAGGGTTTGATGATTGGAGTCACTGGCTACCTGCCAATCGCGCTTGGGCTGTTCAAAGCGAATTGAATGAGCATCCTAAGCCTTATACCCGCGCGATAGCACATAAAGTGGGGTGGCAGTGGCGGATACCTTTGCAGCATCGTGCTGGTAACGGTCTTGTTTACAGCAATGACTTTATGGATGAGGAGACGGCCCGTGACCTACTTCTCGCCAATGTGCCAGATAAACCGCTCACCGACCCGCGCCCGATCAAGTTTGTGACGGGGCAGCGCAAGCAGTATTGGAATAAGAACTGCATTGCCATTGGCCTCTCAAGTGGTTTCATTGAGCCACTGGAATCGACGAGCATCCACTTTATACAGAACGGTATTATGTGGTTGCTTCTGATGTTCCCGGATACCTGTATCGAGCCCAGCACCGTCAACGAATACAACCGCACCATGCGCTCAGAAGCTGAGCATATTCGTGATTTTATCGTTCTCCACTACACCCTTAATCAACGTTATGGCGACCCATTCTGGGATCACTGTAGAAACATGGATCTGCCTGACTCGCTCAAACACCGCATGGAACTCTTTGAACGTTCGGCGCGCGTATTCAAACCCCAAGACGATGTGTTTGCAGAGAACTCATGGGTTCAAGTGATGATGGGGCAAGGGATGTATCCTGAGGGCTATCACAACATCGCTCAAGCGATGTCAGAGAGCCAGATGACTGCGTTTTTAAAGGGCATACAGCACGAAGTAGCCCAGACTGTGGCCAAGCTCCCAGAGCATGGCGCGTTCGTCAAAACGCTCGTCCAGCACGCGAAGGTTTAGGGCTTCATCTCTTTTTGGAAAGGGACTAGGTCGTCTGGTGGGTTTGGCTGATAAGGTTTCACGGACTCAATTGCTGCCCAAATTAGCACTTTACTCAAAGGTCGAACCGGCTCATCGCCCGCATCGAGCGGATCCGAGCCTACGTCAATCTCCTCTGCGTCGGTGAACCCATCATTGTCATCGTCTTGATCCTGATTGTCTCCGAGACCATCCCTATCGGTATCTATTGTCTCCGACGGATCTGAAGGGAATTGATCCGCCTCGTCGCCGACTCCATCGCCGTCAGTATCCATTGTCTCTGTTGGATCGTTTGGAAACTGATCGGCGTTGTCGCCTACGCCGTCACCATCGGTATCGATCGTTTCAGCCCCATCATTGGGGAAAGCATCGCCATTATCGCCAACCCCATCGCCATCGCTGTCGGTGCTCTCGGAGGGATCTAGAGGAAATGCGTCGGCATTGTCACCCGTGCCATCACCGTCGCTGTCACGTGATTCATTCGGGTCTAACGGAAACGCATCATCATTGTCACCCACACCATCACCGTCCGAATCTCTGTCTTCTAGCGGGTCATCTGGGAATTCATCCGTGTTATCACCAACACCATCACCATCGGAGTCAAGTGTCTCGCTGGGATCAAGAGGGAATGCATCTGCATTATCTCCAACACCATCACCATCGGAGTCGTAGGCCTCGCTGGCATCCCCGGGGAATTCATCGGTGTTATCCCCAACACCGTCTCCGTCTGTATCGGCTGTCTCATTGGGATCCTCAGGAAATGCATCAGCATTATCACCCACACCATCACCATCAGAATCCGCCGATTCCTCTGGGTCTAACGGATATAAATCGCCGTTATCACCGACCCCATCCCCATCAGTATCCTGGGTTTCATTGGCATCGAGTGGGAACGCGTCAGCATTGTCTCCAACTCCGTCGCCATCAGAATCAAAGGCTTCGGTAGGATCGTCCGGGTAGAGATCTGAGTTATCACCAACCCCATCGCCATCGGTGTCAGTGGTTTCACTAGCATCAAAGGGGAAAGCATCCGCATTGTCCCCAACGCCATCTCCATCCGAATCCGCTGACTCGCCGGGATTGGTTGGGTAAAGGTCAGAGTTATCACCCACGCCATCACCGTCAGTGTCTTGAGACTCCGTCGCGTCTAGTGGGAAAGCATCCGAATTGTCTCCCACACCATCACCATCAGTGTCAGTGACCTCACTCGGATCCAGAGGGAACGCATCAGTATTATCACCAACACCGTCACCATCGCTATCAGCTGACTCACTGGGGTCGAGCGGGAATAGATCGTCAACATCGGGCACACCATCGTTGTCGTCGTCGAGATCCTCTGAAAAACCGGTATCCACGCAACCAGGGGTACACTCGTTGGGTAGTCCATCTTGATCGGTATCTTCGAGTACAGTGAGATCAAACTGGGCAATACGAGTCAAGCCGTGCCCATCATCCACCCACAAACTAAGATCTTCAAAAACACCCACATCCTCTGCGCTTGGTGCACCAGAGAGGCTGCGTTCGAGCGGATCAAAGCTCAACCATGCTGGTAAATTCGTTGCGGAGAAGGTAAGCGAGTAGAACTCTGAATCCAGTTCGAAGGTATAAGCATAAGGTATGTTTTCAACGGCAACTGTCTGGGGTGAAGCACTCGGCAAGTACACATCTTTAATGACGTTAAAGCCAACGACCTCGCCAGAATTCAAGCCCGCGACATCACTATTGGGTGAGCCTGCGACGAGGATGCGGGCATCTTCGGACAACCCGACAGACCACCCAAGGTAGTCCCCAGCATTGCCAGATATCGGCGATCCACTCCTGACCCATTGACTATTTTCGTATGAAAAAAAAGCAACCTCGCCAGATCGGTCTCCATTACTGCTACTGAGCTGCGCACCGATTGCGACGCGATATCCATCGCCCGATAGCGCGAGCGAGGAACCAAAATTATCACCTGCTTGTCGACCGTCTAAATCATTGCCCAGCTGACGCCAGACGAATCCGTCATATTCGTATACGCGGACATGACCCGCGCTCTCACCACCACCACTATTAGACCTTGCACCAATAGCTACGACGTCACCATTTGCAGATAAGGATATTGATCGACCCGATCGATCAAGTAATGCCTCGCCGTTGAGATCTGCGCCCTTTTGAACCCACGCATTATCGATGAGCTGAAATACCTTCACTTGCCCGGCAAGGGTATTGGTACCGTCATCACCAATCGCACCTACGGCCAACGTCGATCCCTCGGCCGAGAGTGCAACACTCCATCCTGCGTAGTCACCCGCACTATCTCCGTAGATAACAGGCAGCTCGGTTAAGGACTCACCCTCTACCAGATAGCTATAAACCGCGCCCGCACTGGGTCCTGCTTCATCGTTGTAGGGTGCCCCTATAGCAATGACACGGCCATCGCGGGAAATCGTTACGCTTGCACCAAAGTCATCACCGAGGCTCGCCCCAGTCACCGCACTCACCAGTAACTGCCAACCTGTATCGTCGAGCGTATAAACAGAAGCAGCGCCTGCTCGCCCTTCAGAGTTTGATGCCTTTGGTGAGCCAACAACCATAGTCGAACCCGTTGCATCGATATCGAGCGATGATCCAAAACGCTCGAACAGACTCACCCCGTAGAGGGGCTCACCATAGGGCTTCCACTGTTTATCAAGCCACCTGTAGGCGCGCACAGAACCTCGATCTGAGCCTTGAGAACTATCCCTGGGAGACCCCACAATCATTGTTTTTCCGTCTGCAGCGAGGGCAACTGTGCTCCCGAATTGTGCATTCGCTGAACTACCGGGCACATTGCTACCTAGCAAACTAGGCGGTGATCGATAGTCATCGAAGACATAGATATTTACTGTTTTAACGCTGCCATCGATAGTCAGCCGAAACAGGTCATCGCCTAGAAATAAAGGGTCGGGGATGTAGGTGAGATTCTGGCCCAGTAAAACGGTGTCGATGTTTACGACTACCCCTGAATCATCGCGCAATTGGCCACGCTGTGGCGACTGAGAAAGCGAGACCTCTCCCCGGGTAATTTCATCGCTCCACGGCAGATAAATGGGAATTTGCTCAGACTGGATATCACTCTCAGAGTACATCCCGCTCACGAAGAGATCGGATGCAGGCGCGAGATGGCTGATGAAGAATAACGACAAGGCCAAGGTTTGACGTATCGCCCGGCACGCGAAGCGTGATATTGCACGCAAACAAAAACGTTGAAAGGAAGCGTCTAAGGACCGATAGCTCTCGACAAATCGCAGCGGCATGGTCGCCCACAGACTCTCGTTACTGCGCTGTGCGGACCTCCCTCTCGTGTGCACTTCTGCCATACGTAAGTTTGCGGCAGATTCTCGACATTTATTAGTAAAAACCCCAGCATCGTGAAGAATCAGACGGCAATGTGACAGCATGCTATCAAAGGGCCAAAACCGCGTAGAAAACACGCGTCAAAAGAAAATTCACAGGACAGTAAGACCAAGCGGTTAGCACAACTTCTCTACTGCGCCACCCAATTCCTTCGTCTACCACTTCAAGCCAGTTTCGATGCAAAACATGACTAGACGTCATTCGGGCAAAAAAAAAGGGGCCGTCGGGCCCCTTTTCAATACTAACGGTATACGTTTTAGTAAACCGTGATAACCACGTTGCTAACAGATACAGCGACATCTTGCGTATTGAGGTACATCAAGAACGAGGAGAACGTGTTGTCGCCTTGCTCTGGCACTTCAATCTCATATGTCATCGGATCTGCGCCCGCAACCGTGACGGCATCGGTGTCGTATGCAGGATCTACATCCGGGTATGGATTGAACTCAAAACGGAACCGCAGCTCAGCTGCACCACCCGAGGCGACCGCACCTGTGAAGGAAATCTTGGCACCATTAGGGAAGCTCAGAGGATAGAGATCGGTGTTCATGTTAGCGAAACCACCCCACGCCTCTGCACCGCTCGGGAAGGTGAATACACCGTCCGCCTGTGTCGTGCCACCGAACGCCTCGGTGAACTCCGCAGGATCTAGCTCAGTACCTTCAACCACTGGCTCACCCTTCACGGTGACGACCACGTCGGTGATGTTGACACCAACGTCCTGCGTATTTAGGTACATCAGGAACGATGAGAACGTGTTCTCGCCTTGCGATGGGACTTCAATCGTATATTCCATCGCCTCAGTGCCCGATACATTCACCGCCTCAGTATCGTAGGCAGGATCTACGTCAGGGTAAGGATTGAATTCAAAGCGGAATCGAACGTCTGCCGCACCACCCTCAGGAACAGATCCCATAAAGGAGATTGTCGCACCGTAAGGGAAGCTCAGTGGGTAGAGATCCGCATTCATGTTCGCGAAACCACCCCAAGCCTCAGCTCCCGTAGGGAAGGTAAACACCTCATCAACGACAGTCGTACCACCAAATGCCTCAGTGAATGACGCTGGATCGAGAACCGTATCGTTGCTTGGCTCCTCACACTCAGGCGCGTTAGCCACAACACTCACATTACTGACCTGTACGCCTACATCCATCGTGTTCAAGTACATAAGGAACGACGAGAAGGTATTCTCACCCTGCGAGGGGATCTCGATGGTGTATGAGGTCAACTCAGTGCCAGAAACATTGATCGCAGCTGTATCGTACGCAGGATCTACATCTGGGTAAGGATTGAACTCGAAACGGAACCTTACGTCAGCACTTCCACCGAGCGGAACCGCTGCATTAAAGGTGATCGTTCCACCGTGTGGGAATGACATGGGGTACATATCGGTATTTTCATTCGCAAATCCACCCCAAGGCTCGGATCCTGTTGGGAATGAGTAGATACCGCCTTCTTCAATGACCGCACCACCGAATGAACCGGTAATTGCCGCCGTGCCGTAAGGCGTTGGCTGAGGGCATAGATCGCCTGCCGCACCTGGATCATTCTCGTAGCGAACGTCGCGGATTTCGAAGAAGATGCCGCCCTGATCACCTGCAGGCCACATAACAATCGCTGCACGCACTGCGGAAAGATCCAGCGGCTCACCGGGACGGGGGTCCGTATAGTTTGCTGCGTTAGTCGACGCCAGCAAAGCCGCTACAGGTATCTCAAAAGAAGTCCAAACGTCAGCCTCGACACCAGTGAGGTCGAGAGACAAGTCACCCGTACCGTCTGGGTACTCGTTCTCCACCTTGTAGTTCAAGCCGCCATCGATAGTCTCTTGAGGCAGCTTGAGCTCGAAGCGTAAGAAGCCCGCATCCTCATAGAGCGATAGATCCACGCCAGGCTGATCAGCCTGAACGAACCAAACACCAAACTCATCACTCGAGGCGAAATTAACA
This sequence comes from gamma proteobacterium HIMB55, assembly GCA_000227505.4. Taxonomy (NCBI): domain Bacteria; kingdom Pseudomonadati; phylum Pseudomonadota; class Gammaproteobacteria; order Cellvibrionales; family Halieaceae; species gamma proteobacterium HIMB55. The sequence goes on from AGIF02000001.1 coordinate 1,368,840, forward strand.
AGGAGGCTGTCACCCGTGTTGCTCCAAGTGACTTGGTTCGTGCCCGACTCATAATACGAAACGAATCCAGAATCAGTAGAGCTACCACCAATGCCGAGAGAGGACCAGAAGCCACCCTCTAGACCGATTTCGTCAAGAACAACCAAAGTCGAACCATCACCGGCCTGACGTGGGCCACTGATGCCGCACTCGCGACGGTAGGGATGACCACACTTCAGCGACACGTTGTCGACCTTGAGCGACGCAGCGGCTGTAGGCTCTATAACAATCAGGTTTACAACCTGCTGAAGGTTCAACGGCTGCTCGCCGGGATTCTCGACCAGATCACGAAGCGGAATGCTGTATGAGAACCACTCATCTTTTGGCAGATCCGCAACGGATAGAGACACCTGACCCAAGGCAGGATAGCCACTGTCCATTTTGATCAAAATATCGCTAAGCGGCGCAGTACCGGCAGCTTCGATGTACATATCGAAACGCAGTTCACCGGCACCGTAGTAACCGAACAGCTCGAAGGGTTCGCCATCAGCAGCATTAATAACCGCATTGCCGGCACCCGATGTCATGATGTTAATAACCGATCCGTCGTCGACAACCGACATCGCACCATCGTTGTCCCAACCAGCAGCAGCCACGAGTTGACGCTCACCAGTGGGCCATGAAAGTGTTGCAGCGCCATCTGCAAAGAGCATTGTCTCTTCGATGTAAGGCTCAGCCTCGTCAGGCGTCTCCAGACCACGGTCGGCGTTTGAGTTACAGCCTGTCCCGTCGGCAAGGCCGTACGAGCACTCGTAAACGCGAATGTAGTCGACTTCCATCGTAGAGCCATCGACGTCGGCTGGATTCACAAAACCAGGACCGTTACCGCCAACTGCAAGGTTCACAATCAAGTGGAAGTCTTGGTTAAACGGAGCAGCAGGATCGCTTGCAGCGGTGAAACCTGTGTCGTTACCGGCGAAGAAGTAGCTGTAGTAAGACTCAGCTTCGACCGTGCGCAGATGTACGCCATCTACGTACCACCGAAGGTACTTACCAGACCACTCCAACGCGTAGGTGTGCCAATCTGAAGCATCATCAACCTCTGCAGGCGCAGTAACAATTTGGTTCAGAGGCCACTGGAAACCGTGGTGTGCTGCTAAGAAAACGCCCTGGTTTTCGGTGCCCGCGTTTACGACTTCCATGATGTCGATCTCACCCGATGCCGCCCATGTTCCGTAGGGTGAACTAGTAGGCATCATCCAGATCGCTGACCAAAGGCCTTGACCCGCAGCGGCCTTTGCACGCATTTCAACGCGGCCGTATGTGAAGTCGAACTTACCAATAGAGCGCATGCGAGAAGAGGTGTAAGGCATACCGCCCATGGGCTCTTCTTTAGCAGTGATCACGAGTGACCCATCTGCTACCGCTGCGTTGTCTTCGAGATAGAACTGGCGCTCTCCGTTACCCCAGCCTGGCTCAGGTAAGCCATAGTCAGTGCCGTCGCCTGTCTGGAACGTCCAGTTAGCAGCGTCTACGCCACTACCATTGAACTCATCAGCCCAAACTAGCGTCCACTCTTCCTGCTCTTCCAAGTAGAACGGCTCAGTCTCTGGTGACGAAGCACCTCCCCCACCACAGGCGTTCAGTAGTGCTGCCGCTAAGCCAATCCCGATCAGACGGCCATGACGATGCAAACGATCAAACATGAGTAACCCCAATTCATTGAATATTTAGTTAGTTTTAGCAGTCTGCTTTATCCCACAACGACGCGGAACGCTTAATACAAACGCGACGATAGGGACTTGGGGCGAGACAAGTGGGAAAGGGCTTGTTTAGCCTTATCCCATGAGGTCTTGGACGGCCGAACGATAGTTACGACTGACCTTCAAACTGACTTCGTCATCGAGGTGTAGAAGGCACTCTCCCTTTGGAATAGCATCCACTGATCGTACCTTGTGTAGATTCACGATCGTTGAGCGATGGATCCTTACAAATTGGGACGAAAGCTTCTTTTCCAGCTCTTTCATGGTAGAGCGCAGAATGTAGGTTTGGTTTCCCGCATGCACGCACATGTAGTCACCTGCAGCATCAATCCAGTCAATTGTTTCCAGCTCGACAAGGTGTGTATGGGGGCCGTCCTTGATCGGGAGTCTTGCGGGTCGTTCTTGCACTTCTCCAGCGAGTAGTTCCGAACCGCCTTCTAGCCCTGCAATCGCTGCAACCGCCGCCTCTTTACCGCTCTGTAATGCGACCGAGAGCAATCGATCCTTTGCTCGCGATACCGCCTCCACGACGCGCTCCGACTCGAATGGCTTGAGAAGATAATCAACAGCGTTGGCTTCAAATGCCCGCACCGCATATTCGTCGTAAGCAGTTGCAAAAACGACGGCAGGCATCACGTCACTTTGGCAGCGCTTGACTACATCAAGGCCATTCAGACCGGGCATTTGGATATCGAGGAACATTAGATCCACGGCCTGATTTTGAAGCTCAGCGAGTGCCTCTCGCCCACTTCGGCAGCGAGCCACAATCTCAACACCATCTACATCGCATAAAAGTCGCTCCATGTACTCGAGAGCCAACGGCTCATCATCAACGACAAGCACTCTCAATTTGTCTGTCATGGTCGTCGCCCCCTTGTCGGCAAGTGTAACGCAAGTTTCAATCCGCCTAGGCGAGATTGCCCCGCGTTGAAACTAAAAGCGTCTCCATACAGATTTTCCAAACGCTCAGCTGTACTGCGTAACCCAAAGCCAGGCGACTCAAAAAGTTGATTTAACTGGGGCTGTTCTTCACCAGTCCCCGAGCCACTATCCTCAACAGTTATCACGAGCTCTGTGTCACGTAGCTTCGCCGTAATCAAGATGCGCCCACCCTCCTCTGCGCGACCAATGGCGTGTTTGATCGCATTCTCAACCAGCGGTTGAAGGAGCAAGCTGGGAACCTGTTCAGCAAGGGCACGCGGGTCGATGTCCTGCTCTACAACCAACCGATCGGAGAATCGTACTTGCTCGATACGAAGATACAGATCTAGCGCCTCAATTTCGTCTCTTAGAGGCAAAGTCACGTTGCGGTCAGACTCGAGAGAGAATCGAAGGAAAGTCGACAACTCGCCAATCATGCTCTGCGCGTCATCACTCCGACGCGCACTTACAAGCGAGGCTATGGAGTTGAGCGTGTTGAATAAAAAATGCGGATTGAGCTGATAACGGAGCAGTTTTAACTGTGCTTCTCGCGCAGCAGATTCAGCCGATACAAGCTTGAACGCCTCTTGTCGCCTACTTGCCTCAAGCACCAACGTAGACTCGCGTTCGTTTTGCAATAATTGCGCATACTTAACCAGGTGGTACAGCGACACCCAGGCCAAGAACACAAACAAAGACGGGAATAAGAACCCACCAAAGTCGTCCCAAAGATCCGCTTCTCCGGCGATAACAATAAGCAGTTGGAGTCGCATTGCAGCCCACACCGTGGCCACGACCAAAATAAGCGCAATAGCGATCGTCACACGTGTTGTGGCGGCCCAATTCCATGTCGCTTTAAACGCTTGCCTTAGCGGGATACTCAGCAAAAACCCGAGAACAGACTGAAGAATATTGTGAGCAATGTAAGCGAACTGCAGCTGGTCATAGGGCAATGACAAACTCACATAAGTCACCACCGACAAGCTTATCCAGCCGCCTGCGTTCAGCAGCCAAAACAGGCGGTCGGAATCCGATACCGTTTGCGAAAACAGCCGCGGTACGAGTCCTGTCGTCGACGTCGCTTGATTCACGACAAACTATTCCGGCAGCGTCTGCTCGATCAGACCTTGAGCCCACCCGTATCAATGTCCACGAACTTGCCACCGCTGGCCACCAGCTCTGCGAGCAACGGGGATACTTTGATCGAATCATCGCTTGCGGCTAAATCACTCATCACATCCAAGACCTTTTGGGCACCTAAGGTATCGGCGTAGTACATCAAACCACCCTTATCTAGTGGCCAGCCATAACCATTCAGCCAAACCACATCGATATCGGAGGGTCGTTGAGCTTTATTCTCTTCGAGAATGGCAAGTGCTTCATTAATCATTGGAATCACGCACTGGTCGATGATTGCGGCATTCGACATCGAAGCATCATCAGCACCCGTAATATCTCGAATGATTCCAGCGGTCACATCGGACGGAATATTCTTTCGACTTTCGTCGTAATCATAGTAACCCGCGCCTGTCTTTTGGCCGCGGCGATCTAGTTCGCACAGTGCGTCACGAATTGGGTTAGTCGTAGTCGCACCCTTCTTCCAACCAATATCGAGCCCCGCGAGATCCGACATTTGGAAGGGGCCCATTTTGAAGCCAAATTCATTGAAGGCAGCGTCGATATCCCAAGGCATGATGCCTTTGTAGACGAGTGCATTCGCCTGATACTGACGCGCGAACAAGATTCGGTTTCCAACAAAGCCAGGACACACGCCCACGAGTGCGGCGACCTTACCGATTGTTCTAGCAAGATCGACCGAGGTAGCAACAACATCGTCAGCAGTCTTCTCTGCTCGTACGATTTCGAGCAAACGCATCACATTGGCAGGCGAGAAAAAGTGCAGACCGATAACGTCCTCTGGACGAGAGGTCACTGAAGCGATCTCATCAATATTCAAAGCAGAGGTATTGGTCGCCAGGATAGCGCCGGGCTTCGCAATCTTATCAAGCTGGCTGAAGACCGACTTTTTAATATCCATGTCTTCAAATACCGCTTCAATGATCAGGTCACAACTCGACAGAGCCGACAAATCCAGGGACGGCGTGTAGCGACTCATGCAAATCTCCACTTCCTCCTGAGGGAAGCGACCACGATCAGCACTGCGTTGGTAATTTTTTTGTATGACGCCCAATCCCCTCTCAAGTGCTTCCTGCTTAGTTTCGACGATCGTCACAGGAATGCCGGCGGAAGCAAAATTCATGGAAATACCACCGCCCATCGTACCCGCACCAATAATTCCAACACTCTCGATTTTTCGACGCGGCAGCGCATCTGATATTCCATCTACATTCCACGCAGCTTTGGCAGCTTGCTGGATATAGGTGGCAACTTGAGCATCAGAACTTGAATTTGTCATTGGTTGTGTCTCTCTTGTCTTATTGGTTTGTTTGATTTTTTTATTACGAAGCCCTGGCATTGTATCGCCTTATCAACCAGAGCGCAGACCCGCATGATAAACGCCCCAGCACACGTTAGGCGCCGTAGCTTATTCTGGGTAAAGCCCAGGATCTACATCAAATTGTGGCTCATCCTCCCTGATCTCTACCCACTGGTGTTTCTGTGACGTCCAACCATGTCCCTTCGGGGACAGGTCATCGGTTTCGTCAAAAAGCCCTGAAAACACATAGGCAGTGTTGGGGGCTCTTTGAACCCTCACATAGCAGGGAGAGCCACAACGTTCACAGAAGAAGCGTTCAACGACATTGCCACTCACCGTTCGATTGTCATCAAAGCGCCGCAAAGGACCCGACAGGGTAAGCTCTGCGAGCGGCAGCGCTAAAAATGCCGCGAATGGACCCCCGGTCTGAAGCTGACAGTTTTTGCAATGACAAATATCCAACCCGCATTGCCCAACAGATGTCTCGATTTTGACCCCACCGCAAAGACACCGACCGCGCCTACTCATAAAGATCTCCTGAGGATTTATGCCGCGCTAGGCTACCCGCTCAAATCGACACTTTGCAACGCTCCCTTGGCCCGCCTAATCTCGTCTGTATTGCGGCCAAGGTCGACATAGAGCAATCTCGTGCTTTAGCAATAATTACTCCCATCATAGAAAATGCACAGTGCCCTATGAGCCTATCACTCCCCCTACTTTGCGCAGCGGTACTCACCGTCTGCTCACCCGGTGACGACCCGAATGCTGATAGAACGCCTCCCACAATATCGCTCAATACTGCAGGTACGGTGACGCTATTCGAGGGCGACGAGTACGTTGAGGCAGGTGCCATTGCAATTGATGACAGAGACGGTGAGCTAACCGTTGTCATATCGGGTTCAGTCGGCTCTGAGCCCGGCACCTATACGATTACCTACACCGCCACGGACTCTGCAGGAAACACCACGCAAATTTCATTAGAAGTCATTGTCATTGATGGAGACTTCGACCTCTTCGCAGCCTCAACAGCTCGAATCGTTGCTGAAATGACGCTGGAGCAGAAAGTGGGGCAAATGATTCAGCCAGAGATTGCCTACATCACGCTCGAGGAAATCAGCCAATACGGTATTGGAAGCGTGCTAAACGGAGGCGGAAGTCACCCATATGGTAATCGCGCGGCGACCCCCGAAGCGTGGCTGCAATTCGCGCGGGAGCTCCGAGAGGCATCACTAAAGCGGTCAAATAGTAGCCTGGGAATCCCTCTAATATGGGGAACTGATGCCGTGCACGGGCACAACAATTTACGTGGCGCAACCATTTTCCCTCACAACATTGGTCTTGGGGCTATTAACGATCCGGATTTAATCGGAGAGATCGCTACCGCAACCGCCCGCGAAGTCGCCGCCACCGGTATCGACTGGACGTTTGCGCCTACACTTGCACAAGCCAAAGACTATCGATGGGGTCGGACTTACGAGAGTTACTCTGATGATCCTGCGATCGTCGAGGCCTACGGCCGTGTCATGGTCGAAAGAATCGAGGCTGAAGGCATAGCCGCCACGGCAAAACATTTTATCGGCGACGGCGGCACTCAAGCGGGAATAGACCAAGGTAATACGCTCGTATCCTCGAGTGCTCAGCTAATGGCAGAGCACGGCTCCGGCTACATCGGCGCCTTTGAAGCCGATGTAGATACGGTCATGGCAACCTTCAATAGTATTAATGGCGAGAAGGTTCACGGCTCAAAATCGCTTCTGACCTCACTGCTCCGCGATGAGCTAAATTTCAACGGTATGGTTATCTCTGACTGGAACGGAATCGGGCAAGTGTCGGGTTGCTCGAACGCGAGCTGCGCGCAAGCCATTAATGCCGGCATCGACATGATCATGGTACCCACGGAGTGGCTAGCGTTTCGAAATAACCTGATTCAACAAGTACGACGTGGCGACGTTGATGAATCACGGATCGATCAAGCGGTCACCCGGATCATCGACCTTAAGCAGAAGCTAGGGCTGGTCTCGCGGACGTTTGATCCCTCGCGACAACCCATCAGTGTTGTAGGAAGTCCCGAGCACCGAGCCATTGCCCGAGAGGCGGTGCGGCGGTCGCAGGTGTTGCTGAAGAACAATAACGCGACACTGCCGCTAAATCCTAGTCAGAGGATCCTGCTCGTGGGGGCTGCCGCCGACAGTATCCCGCTGCAAGCCGGTGGCTGGTCTGTAACGTGGCAAGGCACGGGTACAACAAATGCTGACTTCCCCGGTGCAAGCACCATACGCGACGCCTTTACCGAGGTCGTTGAGTCAGCAGGTGGGACCCTGGAATATTCACCGGCAGGGAATTACTCCTCCGTTCCTGATGCAGTTGTAGTCGTCCTCTCGGAGCAGCCGTATGCCGAGGGTAATGGCGATCTACAGAATCTCGACTGGAGCGCCAGTAGTGTGTTGCAACAAGTGCAAACGCTCCGAGACGCAGGCGTGCCTATTACCACCCTTCTTATGAGCGGACGCCCGATGTTCGTGAATCCGGAGTTGAATCGCTCGGATGCGTTTGTAGCAAGTTGGCTACCCGGTACCGAGGCAAGCGGAATCGCGGACGTGTTGTTTACAGACTCGCAGGGTAATGTCGCCTTCGATATGACCGGTAAGCTGAGCTTCAGTTGGCCGGGCGGTGCCATAAATCCGAGCAACGCGAGTTCACCCGTGGCTGCCAACCTATTCGAGCGCGGCTACGGCTTGAGTTACCAAGATACAACTGAGTTTCCGCAACTAACCGAGTCACTGACAAACAATCAGTCAGGCATCGTCGAAGACACAGGGTCCGGAGGGGGTAACACTGGCGGTGGCGGTGGCAGTGGGAGCGGCAACCCTGATGCAGATCCATTTTGGGTTTTTCAGGACGGCGGCTTCACAACAACGTTTGATCTTGGCACGCGGGCATTCGATTCGGCGATTAACTTTGAATTATGCGTTGACGACAACGGAGCCGCATGCCCCAGTATCAGTTGGTCCTATCTGACCGATACGGAACGCGGCACCGTGCTCGAGATTCTTCATGAGCCCGCCGCACCTTTCGCGGCACTGTTCACTGAGTCAAGCACAGGGATCGATCTCAGCGACTACCAATCGGGTAACTTCGTGTTAGACCTCAAACACATCGAGGGACCCAACGATTACCGCATGAAGCTCGATTGCTTCTATCCCTGTGAATCTGCGCATATCGATCTGAACGTTCAGCCCGGCAATGATTGGCAGACAGTAAAAGTCCCTGTCAGCGCCTTTACCTCTAGCGGTTTAGATATCACCAAGGTCAATACCGGTATTGTCATCTGGGCGCGAGATCACAATGGCACGCGGTTCCGAATCGATAACGTGCGATTCGAAGCCAATTAGGAATAGATCTTGGGAATTTGCGGCATATAGCCTTGGGCTACCACGCCATGCAACTTAGCGCCTGGCGCGATGCCTCAGGTATTTAGCCTGAGCCACAGGGTGTCGGGCGAACCGCGAGGCGCGGTACCACTCAATGCCTAAGACAACCCACCCATCAAGACGTATTTGATCTCAAGGTAATCCTCGATTCCGTACTTCGAGCCCTCACGGCCTGAACCAGACTCTTTGACCCCACCAAATGGTGCCATCTCGTTCGAGATAATGCCTTCATTGACGCCAACGATGCCGTAATCCAATGCCTCACTAACGCGCCAAACCCGGCCAATATCGCGGGTGTAGAAGTAGCTCGCCAATCCAAATTCCGTATCGTTCGCGAGTTGAATGGCCTCTTCCTCGGTCTCAAAAACCGTCACGGGCGCGACCGGACCAAAGATCTCGTTGCGGAAAACTGCCATATCGGGCGTGACACCGGTCAGGACGGTTGGCGAATAGAAATTGCCGCCTAACTCGCTAGGCGCACCGCCGCAAGCAACTGTAGCTCCTGCCTCCACCGTTGATTGCACCAGTGCGTCGACGTCCTGAACCGCTCTTGCATTCACCAAAGGTCCGAGGTCAACGCCATCTGCCATACCGTTACCGAGGCTTAAGGCTTTAGTTGCGGCAACCAACTTCTGTGTGAACGCCTCAGCAACACCTGACTGAACCAAAATCCGATTTGAACACACGCAGGTCTGCCCACTATTGCGGTACTTCGAAATCAATGCCCCCTGCACGGCGGCGTCGAGATCAGCATCATCAAAGACAATAAAAGGCGCGTTACCACCGAGCTCCATCGACGTCTTTTTGAGTGTCGGAACACACTGTGCCTCGAGTAACTTCCCTACTTCGGTCGATCCGGTGAAGGACAACTTGCGCACAATGGGATTGCTGGTCAGCTCATTTCCAATAGCCGATGAGCTCCCCACGACAACATTCAACACGCCGTCAGGAATGCCCGCGCGCTTGGCGAGCTCTGCCAGCGCCAGTGCCGATAAAGGCGTTTCACTCGCAGGCTTAATGACGATTGAGCACCCAGCTGCAAGCGCAGGCGCAGCCTTTCGCGTGATCATTGCATTGGGGAAATTCCATGGTGTGATCGCGGCACAGACACCGACAGGCTGTTTAATGCAAACAATGCGCTTATCCGGTGATGGACCAGGAATCACATCACCATCTATGCGTTTTGCCTGCTCCGCGAACCACTCAATGTAGGAGGCTCCGTACGCAACCTCGCCGCGACTTTCAGCGATAACCTTGCCCTGCTCGAGCGTCATAATCCGAGCGAGATCTTCTTGGTTGGCCATGATGATATTGAACCAATCACGTAAGATATTAGCGCGCGCTTTTGCGGGCAGCTCCCGCCAATTTTTCATCGCCTCCGACGCAGCCTGAACCGCTGCCGCTGTCTCGGTTGCGCCGACTTTGGCAACGCTCGCGATAATCTCACCGGTCGCCGGGTTAGTGATATCGAGCATTGCCCCATCACTGGCATCAACCCATTGTCCGTTAATAAACGCCTGCGTTTGCAAGAGCCCTGGATCTGAAAGCTGTTCTTTCACGTGAATACCCCTCCCCCGGGATAAAGCGACCTATTGGTCAGCGCATTTTCTTAGCCGGCAAGCTTTGCAAGTGTCGCATCATCGAGCCCCAAGGACCCCAACACTTCAGCGGTATTTGCGCCGGGCACGGGAACGACACCCGCAGAGCCCGGTGTTCCACTCAGCTTGGGTGCGGGACTTGGCTGTGCAATACCGTCGCGCGTGAAGAATGTCTCGCGCGCCACGTTATGAGGGTGCTCTAGCGCTTCTGAGAAGTTCAGCACTGGCGCAAAACAAACGTCAGTTCCTTCAAACTGATCACACCATTCCTGACGCGTCTTAGCCGCGAAGATCTCCCGGAACTTTTCCTTACCTGCCTGCCACTGATCTTTATCCCATTGGTTTGCGAATATGGGATCATCTGTTAACTCCAGGCCCTGAATCAACAGAGCATAAAACTGGGGCTCGAGCGCGCACACCGTGACGTACTCACCGTCTGAACACTGATAAGTGTCGTGCCAAGGAGAGCCAAAGTCCGCCCAGCCGGAACCGGGTTCATCCGTCATCTGCCCGGAGTTGTGCATGCCCCACAAAAGGGTGGAGATATAGGCTGCACCGTCAGTAATCGCCGCGTCGACAACCTGGCCTTCGCCTGTACTTTTCGCGTGGATAATTGCACTCAGAATACCGAAAACCAGCATCATGGTACCGCCACCCAAATCACCAATCAGTGTCAGCGGCGCGGTGGGCCGGTGCTCGTGGCTACCGCCCGCCCAAAGCGCGCCGGTTAAGGCGATATAATTAGGGTCATGACCCGCCGCATGGGAGAGCGGTCCCGTTTGACCCCAGCCGGTCATTCGACCGTAAACAAGCTTGGGATTGCGTTGGCAACATACCTCGGGACCGAGCCCCAGTCGCTCCATGACACCGGGACGAAAGCCCTCGATAAGCACATCTGCGTCATCGATAATCTTTAAAAGCGCACCCACCGCATCAGGATCTTTAAGGTTCAGCGCTACCGACTTCTTACCTCGATTAAAAATGGTGTACTTGGCAAAAGCCGCCGCAGCTTCGGGGTCTGGAACTGGACGATCAATGACGGTGACCTCGGCTCCCATATCAGCGAGCATCATGCCCGCACAGGGTCCGGGACCAATGCCCGCGATTTCTACAACCTTGATTCCGTTTAGTGCACCTGCTGTCATGGTCTTCCCCCTAATTCGAAGGCAGAGATGCTCGCACCTACGGTGTTGCGATGCAATCTGTGTCGTCCCTCTCGTCGCTAGAGTGGCTGGAGATATGGCTCGGAAGCCTCACCCATTACCTGCTGCCGCATCATCATCCCGTTCGTCTGGACAAGTCGGTATTCCGCGGTATGTTAGGGATGGTTCTGGGTAAAGATCCAATGACCTTACCTAAGCGCAATAAACAATAAAAAAGGAACGATAATGCGAAGCACACTAGTTACATCCCTTAAGACGCTCGCGTGCACTGCGGCGCTTCTATCAGCTGCAACGGCATCTGCTGAGAGCTGCACTCATGGCGCATGGGGCGCTGATGACCAAATCGGCGCGGCAAACCGCGTAAACCCCGCGAGGACGGCCGCAGCAGCGAAACTCGTCAAAAAGGGTGAGAGCCATCCACTAGGCATTGTAATTGAGCCAGGTATGCCGGCCTATCCCCCTCGCTACACCCAACTACAAGTCGTTCAACCCAACCAGCAGTTCAATGCGGATCTCGGTGTGGGCTGGGAGGCAAGCTCGAACGACGATGTCTTGCAAATGTGGCTTGGCACTGGGCCGCAGCTAGATGGCTTAGGGCACATGGGTGAAGCCGGTGAGTTTTATAACTGCAACCAAGGAAAGGATTTCTCGGTCATTACCGGACTGACGAAGTTAGATATCAGCGGTATTCCACCGATTGTTGGTCGTGGCGTCATGATCGACATCGCCAAGCAAATGGGTGTGGATCATCTAAGCGCAGGCCAGCCCATTACATCAGAAGACATTAAAGCGGCGATGAAGGCTCAGAACGTGAGCGTTAACGAGGGCGATATAGTCCTGCTTCACACGGGTTATACCGACGCGAAACTGAAGTCCGAGCCCCAGCTATGGGCCGGCAGTATTCCCGGGATTACGAATGAAGCAGCCGTCTTCCTCGCTGGATTAAAGCCAACCGCGGTGGGCGCGGACACATGGGGGCTCGGCGCCGTGCCACCACGCCCGGGCGACAAGATTTTCTACGATCACGTCGTGCTACTAAAACAAAATGGGATCTACATCCTCGAAACCATGAACACAGGGCGCCTAGCTGCCGAGAGTGTTCACGAGTTTATGTTTGTGTTGGGCCAAGCGCGCCTCAAGGGCGCGGTTCAAATGATCATCAACCCCGTGGCCATGTGGTAGCTGTCTGCAACGGTGCTCAACACACAAAAAAGGCAGCCTCGGCTGCCTTTTTTCATTTTTTGTCGGAAGATTCAATCAGAGAGCAGATCACGCCCAATGATGAGCTTCATCACTTCACTTGTGCCACCGTAGATACGCTGAATTCGGGCATCGGCGTACGCACGCGTCACCGGGTACTCCCACATATAGCCATAACCGCCATGTAACTGGACACACTGGTCCGTGACGCGGCCCTGTAGCTCAGTCGCGAGCAACTTGGCCTTGGAGGCATCGACCGTTGTCAGCTCTTTTTTCAGCAAAAGCTCTGCACACCGGTCAATGAAGATACGCATTGCCGTGACTTCTGCCTCGAGCTGTGCCAACACAAATTGCGTGTTCTGGAAATCAGCAATAGCCTTTCCAAACGCCTTTCGCTCCTTCACATACTTTACCGTCTGCTCCATCACCGATTCACAACCGGCCACCGCGGACACGGCAATGCTCAAACGCTCCTGTGGTAGCTCACGCATGAGGTAGATAAAGCCCATACCCTCCTCACCCAGCAGATTTTCCTTGGGGACCTTCACGTCATTGAAGAAAAGTTCTGACGTGTCCTGCGCTTTCTGACCTAACTTATCGAGGTTACGCCCACGCTCAAATCCCGGCATGTCACGCTCGACAATCAATATACTGAATGCTTTAGCACCGGCTTTTGGGTCGGGATCAGTTCTGCAAACCACCAACACGATGTCGGCTTGCTGCCCGCAGGTTATGAAGGTTTTGGAGCCGTTGAGGAGATAGTGGTCTCCCATATCGACTGCCGAGGTCTTGATGCCCTGCAAATCTGAACCCGTGCCTGGCTCAGTCATTGCAATCGCAACGATGCAGTCACCAGAAATGCATCGGGGAAGATATTTCTGTTTCTGAGCCTCGTTTGCCACGTTAGTGAGGTAAGGCGTTGTTACATCGTTGTGCAGCGAGAAACCAATACCCGTCAGGCCCAAGCGACAGACTTCTTCAGCGACCACCATGTTGTAGCGGAAGTCTGCGCCAACACCGCCGTACTCTTCGGAGGCCCCGGGACACAGCATTCCTTGCTCGCCAGCCTTGTACCAAAAGTTACGATCGATCTGGCCGTCTTTCTCCCATTGCACATGCTGCTCGTAGGCTTCGTCCATGAGGAACTTGCGAACCATATCCCTAAAAACATCGTGCTCTGAATCAAAAATGTGACGTGGAATCATGCCTTAACCCCTTATCGTTTTATTTGCTTGGCGCTCTTTCCTGCCCCCCAAAAGGCACTGTATCCGAGCGGCTACGAGTCTAGCGATATCAGCGACTGTCCACCACTAGACTGCGAGCTAATATGCTCAAAACTTAATCGTATTTTGAGAGTAATGGCATGCTGATCGTGATTGATTCCCACAGAGAGATCGAGTCGCGCCACTGCGTAGCCCTACGCTTAATGATCAAAGACTAGTCGGATGAGAAGACTATTCGACCCGGCAAACGAAGTTGGCTAGGTCCGTGGGTGTTTACGAGCGTAAAAAGGAAGCGCCACAAGATAGGTCAGACTTAGCATTGTCAGCGTTTCCCAAGGGTAGATGAGAAGGCTTGCAATCAACAGCGTGAAAATCGGAACCACCAAGAAACCGTAGTTTTGGGAGATCTTAAGGGACTTTAAGGACAAGGTCGGTACCTGCGAGACAGCGAGGAACCCGCAGCCAATGAGATACATCGAGATCAGTGCGGGAGACTGACTAACAAAGTCAAACTCGAGCAAATAAAGATAGACGGGCATTAAGGTAAGCAACGCCAAAACGGGTGCAGGAACCCCCTCAAACGTTTGCGCTGTCTCTGACTCTTCGCTCGCGTTAAAACGCGCTAGGCGATAGGCACAACATGCAGCTACCAACATGATCGCAACCCATGTGAAGTCCACTCTTGTCGACTGATTAAACAGCGCAAGGTGGAGTATCAGTCCGGGCGCAATGCCAAAGTTAAAGAAATCAGCCAAGGAATCGAGTTCCTTACCGATACGCGAGGTGGAATTAAGTGCTCTTGCCAGCCTACCGTCCAAGCCGTCCATCACCATAGCAACCACCAACGCAATCACAGCGAGGTCGATGCGAGCGTCCAGAGCAAAACGAACCGCAGTAAGCCCTACACAGACCGCCCCCAAGGTCATCATATTGGGGATGAGGTTAGCTAAACGATCGCGCCCTCGCACAGGGCTTCCGTTAGGCTGGAGCTCCGAGGTCACTTTGAAACGCCAACCTGCGCCGACGACTCGTCTAGTCTCGCCAGTACCGTCTCGCCGGCAACCATGGTTTGTCCCAAGCAAACCGCTGGCGCAACATTCTCAGGAAGATAGATGTCGAGTCGGCTTCCAAATCGAATAAGACCAAACCGATCACCCGCTGCGAGGGTGTCACCCTCCTCGACGAAGCACACAATGCGACGAGCCACGAGACCCGCGATCTGGGTAATACCGATAGCAGTTCCATCCTCACGTGTGATGGTGATTGAGTTGCGCTCGTTGTGTTCCGAGGCTTTATCGAGCGATGCGTTCAAGAACTTGCCATGGTGGTAAGTCACATTCGTTACGGTACCGTCAATGCAGGCACGATTAACGTGGCAGTTGAAGACGTTCATAAAGACTGAGACGCGTGTTAGCGGCTGATCGCCTAAGCCCATCTCAGTGGGTGGCGTGACCTCCTGTATGAGCGACACAACGCCATCTGCAGGGCAGATAACCAGGTTGTCACCCTGAGGCACAACGCGAACCGGATTGCGGAAGAAATAGTAGCACCAGACAGTTAGTCCCACACCGATCCAAAACAGCGCCTCTGAGAACAATCCCAGGACTAACGCAATGGCGCCAAAAATAGCGACGAACTTTCGTCCCTCTGGGTGCATCGGAACGACCACCGCATCCATCATATTCATACTTTGCCCCATACCGCGATTGCGGTATCTACTACTAAGTCAGTTTATGGGGCGCAAGTATAAGAGGTCTGAACCGACTGTCGAGTTTACTTTTTCATAAAGCAGACGGTGCCTAAGCGAAATTTCACGCCCCGACTGTTACGAAAAACTTGAGAGGCAAGTATTTTGCCCCCCCCTAGTATCACCTAATCGCAGCACCCTAGAGGCCCAAGCGTTTTCCATCAGCCGACAGGCTTGGCGGCCCCTACAGACATGGCCCAGGCCGGGTGCCTCGACTCAACTCTGTTTTCTCTCTAGTTCGAGGATCGAAGTTCGAAAGGTAAGCCAACCAGCTTGTTTAAGGAGTACGGGCGATATCGCTCCAAAAGCGATATGAGTATTGCTGCAGATTCCTCATCGAAAAAGCCGGAGTAGTTGGCAGGACGAAAGTGCATTTGGAAGGCGCGGACTGCTAGCTGAGATTGCTCATCCTCAATGCCCGTTACCGAAACTTTGTAGCCGTATGCCAACAGTAAGGCTTGTTGTTGCTCGGTAGTTAAGGGGTAATGACTCATCAAGCCAACAAGCTCTGTCACGCGACTTTCATCAAACCAGGCGCCAATCCCTGCATCGAAGAGTTGTTTCCAAGGGAATAATGGCCCCGGGTCAACCTTACGGGTGGGTGCAATATCAGCATGACCTACAATCGCTTCAGGGCGAATATCCGGGTGCTGCTCGAGTGTTTGGTTGAGCAATCGCACCAACATATCAATCTGCTCGCTTCCAAACGGCTTAAACGTACAGGCAGTTGCAAACTCGGCGCTGTTCCCCAGAGTTGCAATGTCCTTCTCACAACCGGATTGGTTGACGATCTCAATACCAATCGACTGATCGTTGAGACCTGTTTTACCCACCCAATAGGATCTTCCTGCATGCCAGGCCCTGTCCGACGTTGACACCAGCTCGTAAACACGAAGGGTGTCACCAGAGTAAGTTAGGTCACCAAGTTCTGGGATGAGGTAATGCGCGCTGACGCGCCGCTCCGTCTCCCCCGTTAATATCGCCAAAGAGCGCTCGAAATGCTCCGAGGTGAAATGAATGACTAGATGATTAACACGTGAGTTGAAATTGCTAGAGGGCGTCGAGACGATCGGTACACTAGTGCAAGCTGTAATGAGCAAGCAGCTAAGCATTGTCAGTAACGGGCTCTTTGTCTGAGGAACCGTCCCTTTCACAAACCCAAGCACAAGGCCAAACGGCTCAAATATCGTGTTAGAAACTGCCATAATGCTTCATTAATGATTCACCTACACCGCTTAGTGATCAGTGTAAGTTCTTCGACTCCGTCTTGATCGACACAAAACTGCATGGCTTTACCCAGTCGCTTGACTCACATTACCAAACACATCTAGCCAACTCAGAATTAGCCTACATTGCGTGAGGTGTGATTCACAGCAGTTTGCCGTAGCTCGCCTCTAACGACTAAAACCAAACCGAGTCGCGTGCTGACACCAAACCGCATGCGATCATATTGACAGTATTTATGCCACAACATACCGTCATCAGGTGTCTCAAAAACCTGTGATTGCTATGACTCATAACCCCTACACGCTGTCCTTAAATATCGACGATTTTCGTCAGCATGAAGTTGCAGGGCCGCTTAACAATGCGACCAACGAACTCAACGAGGGGGAGGTCTTGTTTCGCGTCGACAAACTCGCGCTGACAGCAAACTCGATCAGCTACGGTTTCGCAGGCAAGTCCGGCTTGATTCGATACCTCGACATCTACCCAGCGGAAGAGGGCTCCGCAAATCTCCCCTGCTGGGGCTATGCTGATGTTATTGAGTCCAAGAACCCTTCGTTCCAAATTGGCGATCGTGTCTATGGATTCCTGCCGATTGCGTCTCACGTCATCATGCAACCTGGCAAGGTAAGCCCCAGCGGGTTCACTGATATCCGTCCCTGCCGTGCAGTGGTGCCCCCGTTTTACAACGAGTATGCGCTCACGAACAGCGAGCCAGGCTATGCACCCGAGTTTGAGGAGGCGATTATGCTCTTTAGACCGCTCTTTGGGACGTCGTTCCTGATGCAAAGCTACTGCGAGGACCACGCTTTTCATGGTGCCAAGCGAGTTATTGTCACATCAGCATCGGCAAAAACCGCCATGGGGTTTGGCTACTTGATGAATAAGAACTTCAACGGGGTCATCGAGTGTATTGGGCTCACCTCAGCCAAAAACCGCGCCTTTGTAGAGAGCCTTGATTGCTATGATCAAGTGCTCACCTACGACGAAATCGATCAAATCGATGTGGGTGAGCAGACAATCATCTTCGATGTCGCCGGCAACAGCGACGTGGTGGCAGCGCTTCATCAACGTCTTGGTGAAACCATCCCCTACTCTGGTTCCGTTGGAAAAACGCATTGGGATGCGGGCGCGTTCGGTGCCTCCACACCACTGCCCGGCGCAAAACCCATCTTTTGGTCCGCGCCTGACCAAATCGCCGTCTTACGCGAGCGCATTGGGTCTGGAGAGATGATGCGGCAAATGGGCGGTGCGATGGTTGACTTCATCATGGCGGCGCACAGCTGGCTCCAAATATCCGAGTCGCGGGGCCCCGAGGAAATCGCCGAGAGGATCGTCGCCATGCTGGACGGTGAGGTTAGTGCCCAAGACGGCATCATTTTGCGACCTTGAACGTTTTTAATCGCTTACCCAGTTACTGATCCTATGTGCTGACATCTATGTTGAAGCTGCTCAAATACCTCATTGCTATCGCGCTGAGCCTTATTTTGGGACTGTTTTGGTTAGCTTATCTATCGCCTCGCCCCCCGTTGACCATCGACCCCGAAACACTCGCTGGTGATGGCTCAGTTTTGAACTACTGCGAGCTACCCGCGCTCGATGGTACAGGCCTAATGGCGAGGGATATCCCCAAAGGGAACACACCAAGCTGCGCCTACGATCACTTCCCATTGCCTATTTTGCGAGACTGCACAGAGCCACTATCGGAGGGCGCAGATGACATCCGAGGGCTCTGGCGCGCAATTAGCGGCGCACGCACGGGTCACGTGGAAAGAGTGGAGCAATGCGGGGAGCGAGTTGTTGTCACCGCAGCCGGGATCATCCACGACTATGGTCCTAATAGCTCGGGGGGGCTCAATACGAATGACACGGAGGGGCGCGTACTCTTCACCGCAGGCAATCGCGAATACTGCATGCGCACATCTGCCTCGATGATTTGGGAAGAAAAGGTGCTCAATTTTTACGTCTTTGGATGGGGCCCAAAAGTCGTTAGACGCTACCGGGAGGATGATTTACTTGTGTGGGAGTATGCGGACGGGAGCATTAACAAGATGGAACGGCTGTGCCAGCTTCCGGATTCGCACAAGAATCCCACACCCCGTGGTCCGCGCTTCAAACTATTTTGATCACGCTTCATTGTTGGCGCCTCGTTAGCGCCAGACTAAACCATCGCTCTTTTGTCGTCTTGTCTTACCCTGCGAGTAGCGCCTGACGCACAAGAGGAAGCTGGTCGTTCCCGAAATAGAGCTGACTCTCATTCACGATCATTGTCGGCGATCCGTAGGCACCCTTGGCAATCGCCTCTTCCGTATTTGCTCGCAATCGGTCTTTGACGTCTTGCATGGTGGTTTGTTGGACCAGCGCGTCACCATCGATGCCCAAGCTGTTTGCGATATCAGCCACAACCTCAGGATCATCGATATTTCTTCCGTCGGCGAAATACGCGTCAAAGGCCGCTTTCGTGAAACGGAAAAGTAACGATTGATCCTCCTCCAACACGCAGCACGCACGCATGGGCAGCACTGACTTAACAGGGTGATGCACCGTTGGGAAATCCAAGGGGAGACCTGCCAAACGCGCCCACTCATGCAGCCACGTGAAGTTATGAATCACCTTTGGATCGTTAGGGTTAGACCGCGCGGCGTAAACGCTTTGATTTACTGCATTAAAGACGCCACCGACAAGAAACGGACGCCAGCTAACATCTGCTTTGGTATTCGAAAGCACCTCCTGCACATTATTGAAGGCGAGATAGGTCCACGGAGATGAGAGGTCATAGAAAAAGGTTAGCTTGGCCACAGGCTACTCCCAATGAAAGTGACAACTGCATAGACGACTAAGAATTAGAGGCACCATAGTCGGCTCTGAAGCTTTTGGTTTCAAGCCAACTCCCTGCAAACCTCAGGCGGTGATACAGTAGCCATGCAGATTGTGGCACCTGACGAATTCTGCAAGTCAGCAGCACCTTGTTGACCATCAGTGGCCGCAACAAGAACCAAAAGAATCACAAGAATAAACTCTAATCCCTTAGTCAACTTTTAGAGGTAACTATGCTTAAAGTCCACGGTGTTCATGGCTCGCCATTCGTCAGAAAAGTACTTATCGCGCTTGAACTAAAGGGTCTCGATTACGAGATGGTGGCTCAAATGCCCTTCACAGGGGACGAGGAGTATAAAAAGCTAAATCCTCTTGGAAAGATCCCTACCTTGGTAGACGGCGATCTCACACTGGGCGACTCAAAAGTGATTTGCCGTTATCTCGAGGCAGCTTATCCGGAGGTACCGGTCTACCCTAATACGCTTCAAGACAAAGCCATGGCGGATTGGTATGACGACTTTGCGTCAGGACCTATTGCGGAACTCGCTGCCGGGATTTTCTTTCAGCGCTTTATGCGTCCGAGGGCCTTCAAACAGGAGCCTGACGAGGCATTAATCAGCAATATCATCGAGAAAAAGCTACCGCCGCTGCTCAGTTACATTGAGGGTCAGCTGCCAGAAGAGGGCTTTATGTTTGGTACGTTTACGCTCGCTGACTTAACACTGGTAACACCGTTTATCAACGCAAGCTACGCGGGGTATGACGTCCCTGCCGAGACCTATCCAAAATTCTCAGCGCTCTTCAAAGCTGTTAAGGCACAACCGGCGGTTGCTAAAATTCTGAGCCAAGAAGCCAAGGCCTTGGGGTTCGGCTAATTAAATCCATCTAACAGGCAGAGGGCGAGCAACGTTTAGCTGCCCGTCCTTTTTTCTCGTTCCAACTCGTTACTGCTGAATGGCGCGAGCCATCAGAGGTCAGTTCTGCGTGCTTAAGCGCCGAATCTCCCTCGCCACCAGCCACAAGCGGTCTTGTCCCCATATTTCCAGCTGGACGTTACCCTGCGCGTCGATCAAGCGATAGCTGGGGACACCCCAGAGCCCGCCCTCGTACATAGACAGACGATTATCCTCGAGCATTGTCTCCCACTCGCTCTCTCCGAGATGAGTTTGAGCCTCGCGCCAATCAAGACCCGCGGCCTCAACCACTCGCTTGAGCCCGCGATTGTTATTGGTGTTCACACCCATTGAAAACGCATGCTTGAGGAAACTTGAGAGCAGCGCAGTGCCGCGCCCCTGTGAAACAGCCCAAGGGTAAATCGAGTAGCACCTCCGAACTGGGTTGCCAATCGGGTCATGGAAGTTTCCGTAGGGCACGCCGCGCCGCCGCGCTTCACGGGCGGTATCCGAAAAAATATACATACCCTTTTCACGGGTCGCCGGGACACCCCGCATCACCATGGGGAGCACTGGACGCATCACAAAGTTGATACCAATCCGCTCTGCTAGCGCCACGGTCTCGTCAAACACGATCGATGTGTATGGGCTTCGCAGAGACGGGAAGAACTCAAGTGTCAGCTCTGAAGCATCCGATACACCCTCGACGGAGACCGCTGGGCAAGGCGCAACGAAAGGCTCATTGGGTGCTCTGGAAGCGCCAAGGCTCACCAGGCGCTCCTCGAGGTAATGGAGTCGATCGATACCCCAGTACCACTCACCCTCGTAGTAGAACATGGCGCCCGAATAGTGCTTGAGTTGTGCTCGTAATTCGGTACCCGCATCAAGTAGTGCCTCAATATCGGCGTCAGTCGCATGACCATACGACTCAGCTAACGACTCAAGCGCCTTGGAGTCATTGCGCCAAAGCGCTTCCCCTATTCTCGGCAAGACCTCAGCCATATCTTCAGATTTGACAGAGGCTGAAATGGAACGCGCTAAGTGAATATTTTCACTCTTCGGGTCTTCGGCGTTCACAGGAAAATCTAACCCATATTCAGACGCAATTAGGGATGCGTCATACCGAGACAATTTCAAAAGTAACGCGGCATCAGGCGCGTTTTTGCCTTCGGGACCTCGAACGAGATGGCACCTGAGCTCGACATCGTAGCGTTCAGCAAATTGCGATAACACTTGGGCGGCTAGATAGCTGTAGCCATCTTCAGTTTGATGGAAGTAATCAACGACGTGGCGGCGACCCTCTTTTTGCCGAACACGATCGGCCTTCTTGCGGCGCTTCTCAAAACGCCCTTCGCTGTTCATGAGCATTGCAAGTCGAGAGGTTAGCCACCTTTGCAAGGGCGTTGGATCCATGGTGGCCGCGCCACCCTGCTCTTTGAATTGTTGCGACATAAATCCCCCGTAAAATATGAGCCACTGGCTATGCGTGAATGCTTCTTTTGCTATTTACCAGCGTATAAATCGATATCCCCGCGATGAGGGGTAAACATATGGCACGTGGACTGCCATATCAATAACAAGCGGTGGTTGGTATGAGAGTGCGAGATGCTAAAACAAGAGCGTTAGATCAATTTCCGAAATGCGGTCAGGATAACCGCGCGCGCGTCTGGCACAGACATTCCTTGGATCTCACGAATGCGATGCCACATTTCAAAGGACAAATAAGCGTCTGCTAATTGCCGCTCCTCGTCTGAAAGCGATTTAAATTCAGGAATCCACGTTTCTTTGTTGTTGAGGGACTGTTTTTGATAGCGCGCGTAATTGTCTTTGAGTACTTGGGAGCTCCACCTAAGTGACTTCGTCGCGACCAGGAGATTTCTGTGAGTCTCAAACGCATCCGTATAAGTCGTAACCAATGACGCCAGCCGCTCTCCAAGTGTCCCGTCTCGCTCACCCCGGTTGAGAAAACTATCAACGACCGACGCTGAAATTTGCGCATCGACCGCCAGGAACAAACTGTCCATATCCTCAAATTGCCGGAAGAACGACCGAATTCCCACGCCAGCTCGCTCCGCAATTTCCCGCGCTGTGGGCGCGAAATTACCCTCTTGGATCAATGCCAAAGCAGCGTCAATCATCGCTTTGCGACTGCGCTCAGTGCGCTGGCGACGACCATCGGATATTTGGGTTACTGCTGTCATAACGAATAAAGAATTAAACGCACCAGTGTGTAGTGAGGTTGTACCACAAACTCCTATTTGAGGTGAGGCTGGCTGTACCCCTTTACAACCAAATACCTCACACAGGGGAATCGCGATACGCGGGCGATACACGTCGCATCACAAAACCCGCTACAATCCTCCGCTACACTCTCACCACCAGAGTGCACAATGAAACGTCTGGACACGGAACGCTTAAAGCACTTGTGCAACGTGCGCCAGGCAGAACAATAATTAGATCTGAGCTATGTAATGCGAAATCAAACTTTACCCCATGAAGAAACATCAGCCTCTGTCATCGAGCGATGGATGGGTGCGCCGTTAAACCTCATTGAGGAACTTGGCCACTTTTTATTGGTCACGCCGCTAAACGCAGCGTTGCGGCAACTGGACCGCCTGTCATACAAACTCGAGGGCACGCTCCTGAGAGAGGTCATCTCACACACCCTCTTTCCAGTGACACTCATTGTTTCTATGTGGTTGGGTTTCAAAGCCACTGAACAAGGCGCTTCTATCACCTCTATCGGCACGCTCGCACTGATACCGGTTGTCTACGGCCTCTTTGCAGCTCCGCTCGAACGACTTATGCCGTTTAGCCGAAACTGGCTCGAGGGCGGAAACGACATGACGGTAGACGTGATGATGTTCATATCAAATGCGTTCTGGAATGGCTTCGCGAAATACCTAATTCAGGTGCTATTTCTGGTTTCGCTTGTTGAGATGCTTGAGCCCTATGGACATTCGCTGTGGCCCAACGAACTCCCGGGCGCGGTTCAAGTCATGCTGTTTATTTTGATCAAGGACTTTTTCAGATATTGGTTGCACCGTGCCCTCCACGAGAACGCGTTTCTCTGGCGCTTTCACGCAACACACCACTCGGTGAAACGTCTTTATTGGCTGAACGGGATCCGCAGTCATCCGGTAGAAGTCATAGTTCAGGCTATTTTATTCGCCGCGCCCTTCGCGCTGCTCCAGCCATCCGCTGAAATCGTCATGGTGGCTATATTCATGCAACTCAGTATCGGTATTTTCCAGCACTCAAATATCGACCTTAAACTGGGTTTCTGGGAGTACATATTTTCCATTGGCGATAACCACCGCTATCACCACTACCCCAACAAGGCGATTGGCGACTGCAATTACGGTGGTGAATTCATTGTCTGGGATATTTTGTTTGGTACCTTCCACAAGGTGAAAGGTGAGCGACCCAGCGACGATATCGGAATTGGTGGGTCTCCTGATTACCCCATGACCATGATGGGACAACTCATCGCGCCGTTCTTAAAAAATCAGCGCTTTGATTCGGCAACGCAAAAAGCGAATCAAGCTACGGACCACTAGTCGCTGACAGGACCTATCCCAGTGCTGCCCCAATAAGCTTGACGTGGCAGCCCATCGGGTTACTTTTAAAAAAAGCCAGCGATTTGATTCAGGGTCGAAACAGAAAGGCAAGTCGCGACAACGAGTCATTTATGCGACTCGGCGCGATGCTCTCTTAAAGCTGACTAGTACAAACATAAACCGCGCCACAATGACGCAGCGAAAATTAGAAACTCAGGAGTAGCGCGCAGACCGGCTTTCTGTGGCAAATGCGATTAGGCAAAGACCCGCTTGTTTTGCCATGTCGATTGCCGCTGATGTCGGTGCCGATACGGCCACCAAGACCGAAACGCCTGCCGTAGCTGCTTTACTCACCATTTCAAAACTAGCGCGGCTGCTGACAAGGACGAAGCCTTCGTTGGGATTCAACGCGCGCCAACCGAGAATCTTATCCAGAGCATTGTGGCGCCCAACGTCTTCTCTCAAAGCAAGAATATCGCCATCAAGCGAGCACCACGCTGCTGCATGCGCCCCTCCTGTCTGCCTCGATACATCTTGCAAAGGACGAAGTCCAGCAAGCGCTCGGTTCAAGGCCACCTCTGATGGCACCTGAAAGTTAGACTCGGCAGAAGACACTGGCTTGATGTCGCGACTTAATTGATCAATAGACTCGATGCCGCAGAGTCCACAACCACTTGGACCTGCCATTGAGCGCCGACGATCTTTTAATTTAAAGGCGGTCTCGTTTGATACCAAGGCATTTACGTCGATACCGCTAGCGGCTTGGGTTATCTCAATGTCATAGATCGCAGAAGAAGCCCTGACAATACCCTCGCCAATGGCAAAACCCCGTATGAAATCCTCAAGGTCAGCGGGTGTCGCCATCATGACCGCGTAAGAGATGCCGTTAAATGAGAGCGCCACAGGAACCTCACAAACGACGAGATCATCTGTCTCAACCGAACCTGTATCGCTTGATAACGTCCGAGTAACTAAGACAGCAGAATCCGAAAGGCCGTGATCAGCCAACGACTGCTTCCTTAACAAATTGCTTTTGTTTGCGGTCGAAGGATTTCTGACGCTCCTGCCACTCTGATGGCTGAGATACGCGTGTTACCTGTACGGCCGTAACTTTGTATTCCGGACAATTTGTCGCCCAATCAGAGTTGTCGGTAGTAATGACGTTGGCACCTGAAACCGGGTGGTGGAAAGTCGTGTAAACCACACCAGGGCGCACGCGCTGCGATAACTTGGCTCGCAGCACCGTATCACCAATTCGACTAGAGATACCCACCCAGTCTCCCTCGCAAATACCCCGCTCCTGCGCATCCTCTGGATGGATCTCCAAGACATCCTCGTCATGCCA
This sequence comes from gamma proteobacterium HIMB55, assembly GCA_000227505.4. Classification (NCBI taxonomy): domain Bacteria; kingdom Pseudomonadati; phylum Pseudomonadota; class Gammaproteobacteria; order Cellvibrionales; family Halieaceae; species gamma proteobacterium HIMB55. The sequence goes on from AGIF02000001.1 coordinate 1,394,141, forward strand.
GGCTGAATTCTCCGTACGACGCGTTTGTGCGCCCACGTTGTACTGACTCAGTATACGCCCGGTCGTCATAATGAGCGGGAATCGCCGCGTGCAGCGCTCGTCCGTTGGCACATACTCGGTCACGATGAACTGACCGAGACCACGCGTGAAGGTCTCCTCGTGCATGGTCGGCGTCCCTGAATGGTCCTCATCGGTACAAGGCCACTGAACGCTGCCCAGCCGCTCAATTTTCTCGTAAGTCACACCACTGAAGGTCGGCGTGAGTGCAGCAATCTCCTGCATGATTTGCTCTGGGCTCTCATAGTCCCAATCGCAGCCCAGCGCCTGCGCGAGACCCAGTGTTGCCTGCCAGTCAGCTTTACCACCGAGCGGCTCCATTGCCTTGCGAACTCGAGAGATCCGTCGCTCAGCATTCGTGAACGTCCCATCCTTCTCGAGGAACGATGATCCGGGAAGGAATACGTGTGCGAACTTTGCCGTCTCATTCAGGAAAATATCTTGAACAATCAAACATTCCATCGACGACAGTGCGGCTTCGACGTGCTGAGTGTTGGGATCTGACTGTGCGATATCCTCACCTTGGCAGTACAAGCCTTTGAAACCACCAGAGAGCGCTTCTTCGAACATATTGGGTATGCGGTGACCCGGCTCTGGATCGAGTGTGACGCCCCAAGCTGATTCAAATGTGCCCCGAACCTCATTGTTACTGACGGGCCTGTAACCCGGTAGCTCATGTGGGAACGAGCCCATGTCGCACGAGCCCTGCACATTGTTCTGCCCACGAAGTGGGTTTACACCGACACCGCGGCGGCCAATGTTGCCGGTTAGCATAGCGAGGTTCGCTATGCCCATGACCGTTGTTGAGCCCTGACTGTGCTCAGTGACACCCAAACCGTAGTAGATCGCCGAGTTACCACCTGTCGCGTAGAGTCGCGCTGCCGCACGTACATCATCTGCGTGTACGCCCGTATGCGCTTCCATTGCCTCTGGTGAGTTCTCTGGCTGCTGGATAAAGGTCAACCAGTTAGTGAATGCCACCTTTTCACAGCGAGCATCGACAAACTCCTGATCGACTAGACCTTCGTCGACAATGGTATGCGCGATCGCATTCAGCAGCGCTACGTTGGCACCCGGTCTCACTGGCAGGTGGAAATCACTCTTGATATGCGGTGCACCCACTAATTCAATACGACGAGGATCAATCACGATCAGGCGAGCACCTTCTCGCAAGCGGCGCTTCAAGCGCGAGCCGAATACCGGGTGCGCTTCGGTGGGGTTAGCCCCCATCACAACAATCACGTCCGCGTCAGCTACCGACGCAAAATCCTGAGTTCCAGCAGACTCGCCAAGCGTTTGCTTCAAACCGTATCCGGTTGGGGAATGACAGACGCGCGCGCAGGTATCAACGTTGTTATTGCCAAAGCCCGTTCGCACCATCTTTTGGACGAGCCAGACCTCTTCATTGGTGCAGCGCGATGAAGAAATAGCACCGATGCTTTTCTGACCGTACTTTTCTTGGATACCGCGAAGTCGTGAGGCCGCAAAAGACAGCGCCTCATCCCAACTCACCTTCTTCCAAGGTTCATCAATCGAATCTCGGACCATTGGCTCGGTCATACGGTCTTTGTGCGTTGCATAACCGAAAGCGAAGCGACCTTTGACGCAGGCATGCCCCTCGTTCGCTTTACCGTCCTTCCATGGGGTCATGCGAATGACTTCTTGTCCACGCATCTCTGCCTTGAAGCCGCAGCCAACACCGCAATAGGCACAGGTCGTAGTCACCGAGTGTTCTGGAATACCACTCTCGATAATACTGTTCTCGGTGAGGGTTGCCGTTGGGCAGGCTGCGACACAGGCGCCGCATGAGACGCAGTCGGAACCGAGAAAATCGGTGTCAGTGCCCACACTCACGCGTGAATCAAAACCGCGGCCCGAAATGGTTAGCGCAAAGGTGCCCTGCTGCTCCTCACAGGCACGTACGCAGCGCGAGCAGACAATACACTTCGATGAGTCGAAGGTGAAATACGGACTACTCTCGTCCTTCTCGAGCTGGGTGTGATTTTCGCCGGCAAATCCGTAGCGCACGTCGCGCAAACCAACTTCACCTGCGGTTGATTGCAACTCACAGTCTCCATTTGTCGGGCAGGTCAGGCAATCGAGTGGGTGATCACTGATGTACAGCTCCATCACGCCACGACGGATCTTTGCAAGCTGATCGCTTTGCGTTGTCACCGACATTCCCGCCTCAACAGGCGTGGTGCATGACGAGGGGTAACCGCGTCGACCTTCAATCTCAACCAGACAAACTCGGCACGAGCCAAAAGACTCGAGGCTGTCTGTCGCGCACAGTTTCGGCACTTTGATTCCGGCTTCGAAGGCAGCTCGCATCACCGAGGTGCCCTCTGCTACTGTCACCTCCCGTCCATCAATCGTCAGGGTGACCGTGGCATCAGATTTCGACTCGGGTGTACCGAAATCCGCTTGGGGCTGATAGAACTCAACCATGCTATTCATACTGCCACCTCGTAGTGATTGTCTGTGACGTTAAAATCTTCTGGAAACTGATTCATCGCGCTCTTGACGGGTAATGGCGTTAACCCACCCATGGCGCAGAGTGATGCTTGCTCCATGGTCTCGCAGAGATCGTGAAGTAAAATCAAATCGTCGCTTGTCGCAGTATCAGCGCAAACGCGATCGAGTACTTCTCGACCACGAACGGCGCCAATCCGACACGGCGTGCACTTACCGCAGGATTCTTTTGCACAAAAATCCATTGCAAAGTGCGCCTGCTTAGCCATATCAACCGTGTCATCAAAGACCACAATGCCACCGTGTCCCAGCATGCCCCCGATGGCCGAGAGTGCTTCGTACGTGAGGGCCACATCGAGTTGATCGGCGGAGAGGTAGGCACCTAGTGGTCCCCCAACCTGTACAGCTTTTACAGGCCGTCCAGACCGCGTTCCTTCGCCCCATGCGTCAATGATCTCGCGCAGAGAAACGCCAAAAGGCACTTCGATCAAACCACCGCATTTCACATTACCTGCTAACTGGATGGGTAAGGTTCCAGTAGAGCGATCGACACCGTGACGTGCGTACTCCTCGCCGCCATCAGCCAGAATCGATGTGATGGAGGCAAGTGTGAGCACATTATTGACAACCGTCGGCTGTCCAAAGAGACCTTCAATCGCAGGAAGCGGCGGTTTCGCTCTCACGACACCCCGCTTTCCCTCGAGACTATTTAGAAGCGCCGTCTCTTCACCGCATATATAGGAGCCAGCACCCATGCGCACCTCTAGCTTAAATGCAGCATCCGAGCCGCAGATATTCTTACCGAGGTAACCCGCTTGTTCCGCGATATCAATCGCTGCTTCCAAGGCTTGCTGAGCTTTGGGGTATTCGGATCTAAGATAGATGTATCCATGAGTCGCACCGACACCGAGACCGGCAATGGTCATTCCCTCGATTAGCTGAAAAGGATCCGCCTCCATGATCAATCGGTCGGCAAAGGTACCGGAGTCACCCTCGTCTGCGTTACAGACAATGTATTTCTGTGCGGAATGTGTATCGAGAACTGTCTGCCATTTGATGCCCGTTGGGAATGCAGCCCCACCGCGTCCGCGCAAGCCTGATGACTTTACTTCATCGACAATTGCTTGAGGAGATAACGCAAGCGCACGCTCTAGACCTTGATAGCCTCCAAGCGCCTGATAATTTTCAAGGCTTGTTGGTACACCGAGACCGCAACGCTTGAACGTGATACGTGTTTGTCCTCTGAACCACGGGATCTCTGTGGTTGGACCAAGATACCGCTCATGACTGTGAGCACCCGTCTCAAGGCTCTCAATAATACTTGGCACATCGGAAACTTTGACCGCCCCAAATGCGATGCGCTCCGCATCCATTTCGACCTCAACCAATGGCTCAAGACCAAAGGCACCACGGGAGCCATTGCGGATAACCTCAAGCTCAACCCCCATGGCCTCTGCGGCGCTGTTAAAGGCTGCGGCAACGCGGTCTGCACCTACGGCAACAGCCGTTGTGTCTTGCGGGATAAAGATAGAAATCGTCATACCTCACCCCCGTCTGCAACGAGACCCTGCAAGTCAGCTGCTTCCACACGCCCATGAACAACATCACCTACACGGATCGATGGCCCGCATGCACAGTTGCCTAAGCAGTAAACGCGCTCCAATCTGAAAGCGCCCGAAGAGTGAGTTTCACCGAACTCAACGCCGAGCGCTTGAGGGGCCTGGGATTCTAGTTCTCGCGAACCCACCGCCTGGCAGGCCTCGGCACAGCAGATTTGCACAGCGCGGCTGGCGGCCGGTTGATCACGAAAATCATGGTAAAAACTGATCACGCCATGAACCTCAGCCGCTGAGAGCGAGAAAACCTCGGCTAACTGAGCATGGGAATCAGCAGGGATGAACCCAAGGCGGTCTTGCACCTCGTGCAAACAAGGCAATAAACCACCCGCCTCGGCCGCGTGCTTGGTCGCTATATCGTGAACAACTTCATTCATACATTGTCGGTAAAGCCGTCGTGTGCAGACGTGATTTACCTTCCCCCCTGTTTTTTGGAGCAACGACTCTCAGACCGGCCGTTTGTTATCAATTATTGCGCGGATGGTAGCAACGTCAAACACCCTGTACTACAACGTTTTTGTGGTAGTTCTCCCTTTTTTTCAAAGAGTCAGATTAACCACACGAGGATAAAAAGCTGGGGGCGAAAAAACAGAGATTTCTTGGCCGATTTTGCGATCAAATAAATGAGATAAATTTGTGAACAGATTGTCTAAAGCCACCAGTATGAGCGCCCTCTCACAGACGGAAGATTGCTGTGGCAATTTCTAGGCGCGGTTACTTTGCGATGCCCCTGCGATTACCCTGGGATGACCTTAGAAAAGCGTCCCTTGAGGATCAGTAGAAGCACTCTCTTGAGTCGGTAAAGATAGCTCAGGAGAGTCAAGTCTCGCGCTGTTAACCCGAGTGGAAACTTGGTGAAAAGCGACCGGATAATCAGTAAGACAATCTTCAGCCGGTGCACTCGCCAACCACCCTGCGGCGGTTTGCGCCGTTAATAAAACGGGCTGCCGATGATGAATATGCTCGATATCAGGCTGAGCTGCTGTCGTTACAATCGCGCAACCGCTCGACGGGTGATAAACGCCAGCGAAGCGCATCAGCTCTCCCTCTCTGTGGTGATACCAGGGTTGCTTATTTTTTGCCGAGCGCTGCCATTCATACCAGCCATCCGCTAGGAATACGCACCGCAGGCTGCCCTTGAAAGACGGCTTTTCGTCCAAAGTTTCCAGTCGCGCATTGAACAAATGCATCGGCGTCGTGGCCCACGGCGGAGATAGTGACCACGGCATCATGGTGTAGCCATCAAGTCGCGTCTCCACTAAGACATCAGACTGCGGCGCAATGTTGTACCTGTCTGGAACCTCGAATTTCAGCGCCGCCAAATCCGGTTTATTCGAAGCGGTGAGTGTGTAACGCCCGCACATAGCTCAGATACCTCTCTAAATCCGCCACTTCATTCTGAGAAGCGATACCAGACCGCGCTCACAAGGCCGACTCAAACACCGAGAGCGTCTTTGCCCAAGCGACTTCCGCCGAGGCCTCGTCATACACCCGAGAGTCCAACACGCACCATCCGTGTAGCGCCCCCTCGAAGACCGTCACCTCCGCTGTGAGTCCCTCTTTAGCAAAGGTCTCGCGCAGTACGGACTTGTCATCAGGGTTGCGCTCGTCATCGTTCTCGGCGAGAGCAATCAGGAATTGACCGTTCATTTTGGAAATCAGGCGATGTGGACTGTCATCGTCTTCCGTTGCCAATGACACCGGGTGGTAGGCACAGCCTGCGCCAATTCGATCCGAGCGCTCTGCAGCCGCACGCATCACCATGGGACCGCCCATGCAATAGCCCATAGTCCCTATCGGTCTTGAAGCATCCACGGCACTTTGCGCATCAAGCCAATCGACAAAGGCCCGTGCGTCAGCTCTGTGAGTCTCAGGCGATAAATTTCGGTACATCGGCAGTACTTTTTTCTGAGTCGATGCATCTTGGAAACTCTCACCGGTCTCAACCACAGGCGCCACCGCATCGCGGTAATAAGGGTTAATGCAAAGTACGGCGTACCCGCTCTCTGCCAGTCGCGTCGTCATTGCCCTGAAAGAGGCTCTCAACGCCAGAATGTCAGGCCAGACCAAAACAGCTGGGTGCTTACCTTCAATTGGATGAACAAAGAATGCGTCGCAGCTGCCGTCTGGGGTTGCAATGGTGACGTCAGAGCTAGATACCGACTTCGCATTTGCCACGGGTGGCAGTGAAAACGCCACCGCAGCACCCGCCGCCAAGGTGTTAAATTCGCGCCGAGTAATAGCATCCGAATTACCAGCTTGCGCTGCATCTTGAACCGTATTCTCATCACACATGCGAATCGCCCCTCTGGGTACTAGCCTCAACGACCAGTACACACCAAGCTGAGGAAGCTAATCAAGCGCATCGGCTCGAACGGCGAAGTCCAAACCATAGGCTTAGGTTTTCCAAAGCTAAAATGCCGACACAAGGTCGGCATTTTAGGCTTGGCCCGCCCGGAGAGATTAGCGTCGGCTTCGCCTCCGTGGTCTCACTGCGTTCGACTCGAACTTGGGAGTTCGAACTCCTCTTTAATCCCATATAGCAAAACGCCCCCTTACGGAGGCGCTTTGATATGTGGCCCGCCCGGAGAGATTCGAACTCCCGACACCCAGGTTCGAAGCCTGGTGCTCTATCCAGCTGAGCTACGGGCGGAGCGGCTGTCACAATCGACAGGCGGCGAAGTCTATCATGACCTGCACGAACTGCCAGTAGCGCAATGCACTTTAGTTAGTGATACACTCGCGCCCGCCTCAGGGGAGGGTCCACCATGAGTACCAATCGTAGCTACGTGTCAGCAACACTTACCGCAGATGAAAACAAAGCGGCAATCGAAGCGCACCTGCACGAAATTTTGGAGCGCTCTCTCACTCCGATGGAACCGGGCCAAGCTAAAGTCTATATGGAACACACAGCGGTTCGCATGGCTGAGGAAGCTGGTGCAGGCGTGACAACCTTCCAAATGGTCGAGGTGAAGCACGCGAACACCGCGTACATGATTCGCCTCGCAGTACTGACAAACGGCAGTGCCATTGGGCTTGATTTGATGGATATGGAGAATGGACAGTTCTTTATCCCAGAAGTTTGCCCAGTTATCCCGCTTGAGACGCCAACCGTAAATTGAGCACCTCAAAGCCTGGATTCAATAGCCGTGAGATTTTAGTCTTCGCGACCATTACAGGGCTTCTGGCTCTGATCCCCATATCGACCGATTTATACCTACCGGCTATAACCGCCATGTCAGGTCAATTGGACGCTACGGTCTCAGAAGGTCAATTAACGCTGTCGATTTTCATGATCGGCGTGGCCATAGGACAGCTTTTCTTTGGTCCTCTCTCCGACAGCTTTGGCCGACTTCCCGTAGTGCGCGCTGGCTGCTTCGCCTTCATCGCCTTCTCATTCCTAAATTCGCTCGCTTGGAGCATTGAATCGATGTGGATAGGTCGCATCTTTCAGGGTGCAGCTGCGGCGAGCGGCGCTGTGATAGCGCGCGCCATGATCCGCGACATCTACGAGGGTGACCGCGCGGCACAGATAATGGCTTTAACCAGCGCCTCGATGGCTTCGGTACCGCTGTTTGCGCCCACATTGGGCGCTCTGATCACCGTCGAGCTGGGTTGGCGATTTACCTTCATTGCTCAAGCGATATTTGCCGCCGCTGTGCTACTCGGTCTGGCCTCTTTTCAAGAGACAGTAAAAAGATCTGAAGACGCACCGCGAGCACAGCTCAGATTGAGCGATGTATTTTTGTCGTTCCGAGAATGTCTTTCGAACCCTTTATTTGTCGGATATCAGCTCAGCGGCACGTTCTCTTTCTGTGGCGTATTCGTCTATATCTCCACCGTAGCCTTCTTCCTCAGAGACGTGTTCGACGTATCAACGGAGTTCTTTGGCGTGGTTTTTGCGATGACAGCAGCTGGCTTTATCGTGGGCAGCCTCTCTAGTTCCCGATTGGTTCTGAAATGGGGTGCAGATCGGACCCTCCGGCGAGGGGCTTTCATTTGTGCGCTCTCCACGACTTCTGCGCTGCTGACGTTGATCAATCCCGACTCCACTAAAGCATTGCTAGCGTTGATCTCAATCCTATTCTTCTTTGGGGTCGGGCTGATCGCACCCAATGCGTCTATGGGGGCGGTCTCGCTCTACCCTCACAAAGCAGGCGCCGCATCTGCGGTTTACGGAAGCGTTCATTCCGTTGCATCGGCAACCGTGGGGGCAATTGCTGGGGCAACGTACGCTGGCAGAATGCTGGAACCGATCATAATTATGTTTGTGTGTTCTCTGGGTGCATTAATCGGCATCACGATCATACGCCGCCACCGACAACGGCTAGTCTAAACCGCCAAATTAAACCCACAGGGTAGTTAGCAGCCGGTGTGAGTGCTGATACGATCTCCATTGATTGTGTTGGGGGCCGAACAATGCACGAACTCACCAGAGACATGGAAGTACTTCAACAAGCGATCGTGCGCTACAGCGTAGAACGCGTTCGTATGGATCCGCCAGAGTTAGACGCACCTCGAACGCCTGAAGAGTTGTGGGCTATGGCTGGACAGACCATCACCGAAAGAGGTCTCGGTGGACTCGAGGCACTGCGCCTTTTCACAGACGTCCTCGCACCAGCCTGCATCTCAACCGATCATCCAAAATTTCTAGCCTTTGTCCCGGCAGCACCCACTGAAGCCGCAACGCTATTCGACTTAATCGTCGGTGCTTCAAGTATTTGCGGCACCAGCTGGCTCGAGAGCGCCGGTGCAACCTATGCTGAAAACCAAGCATTACAGTGGATAGCAGACCTTGCAGGATTTGGTCCTGAGGCAGGCGGCACCTTTGTCAGTGGTGGTACTGCGGGAAATCTCTCGGCGCTTGTTGCAGCCCGACACAAGTGGCGTCGCGGTAACGAGAGTCGCGATGCACTGCGTGGCCTTGTTATATCCTCTAAAGGCGCACACGCCTCAATCAAACAGGCAACCTATGTGATGGATGTGGATTTGCTTGAAGTCGGCGGGGATTGCCTGACAGGAGAGCACGTTGCAGAGGCGGTTTCGAGTCTGAACGCTATCGACCGCGAAAGACTATTCGCCGTTGCGTGCACGGCAGGCACCACCAATTTAGGAATTATCGACGATCTTTCAGGCATCGGAGAGATTTCAAAAGAGCAAGATTTATGGATGCATGTGGATGGCGCCTATGGCGGTGCAGGCCTAGCGGCACCCAGCGTGCGTGATCAGTTTTCAGGCATCGAGCTGGCAGACAGTTTTATTGTCGATCCACACAAATGGCTCTTCGCTCCGTTTGATTGTTGCGCCCTGATCTATCAAAACCCGGGACTGGCGCGTGAGGCACATCAACAACAAGGGGCGTACCTCGAGGTTGTCTACGATGGTGTCTGGAATTCCTCCGATTACGCGCATCATCTCTCTCGTCGCGCTCGTGGACTGCCGTTGTGGTTCAGCCTTGCGACACATGGTACCCAGGCATACGAGGAGGCTGTTGAGCAAACACTGATGGTTGCGCGCGAGGCGGCTACACGAATTCAAAATCACCCTAACCTTGAACTCGTGACAGACCAGAGCTTATCGATTTGTGTGTTTAGACGGATCGGGTGGGACGCAGGTGATTACAAGCAGTGGAGCGATCAGCAGCTTGAACAAGGTGATTCGTTCGTCACGCCAACAAAGTACAAAGACGAGACTGTGCTGCGGTTCTGTATTGTGAATCCGAGGACAACAGTGACACATATTGAGGAAATTTTGGCGAGCCTGTAGCGTTTCGGTATGACAGATGCATTTCGTCCAAAATTCTCGAATCCCCGCTGGGAGCAGCTGCTTCGTTACCGATACATCGAGCTTATTGCCTTATGGGAGGGACGACTTACAACGCGCCAACTGTGCGAGACGTTTGGCATTGGTCGTCAACAAGCTAACAAAGACTTAACCAGTTATCGGCGGGGGCTTACCCGAGGCGATCTGGTTTATGACGCCGTCGCGAAGTACTACTCCCCTTCCGAAGACTTTGCGCCCACTCTGACTCAAGGACTGGCCTCCGAGTATCTGCAAATGGCTGCTCAGCAAAGCGATGTTCAGCAGATACTAGGTGACCTGCCCGTTGCCAGTGCCAACGTTGAAGTCATCGCTGCGCCGCTTCGTGAAGTGCCTGCAAGTCTGCTTCGCCCCATCATTCGCGCGATGGCTGAGTCCCGGCGAATCGACGTAGACTACGTCTCTCTCAATAACCCCGACCGGGAGGGGCGGATCATTGTTCCTCATACGCTCGTATGGACAGGTTACCGGTGGCACGTCCGCGCTTGGTGTGAGAAAAATCTGGATTTTCGAGATTTCGTACTAAGCCGCTTTAGGGGAGACGCTGACCTGATGGACGCGAGTGATCACACAGAGGCTGACGACCAAGCGTGGCATACCCACGTCACCCTTGAAATCACGCCTGATAATCGGCTCACTCCCGACCAGCAAGAGGTCATTGCTCACGACTACGGAATGACCAACGGCCAACTGAAGCTCACCGTTCGCGCGAAATTAGCACCCTACCTGCTTCAACTCCTGAATCTCAACGTGGGCAAGCAACTCGAGGACGCCCGCGCGCAGCAAATCGTGCTGGCAAATTACGACGAGATAAGCCCGTGGCTCATTTGACCACCCCGATACAGCATGTTGTATTGTGAACTGGCTCACGCATCGCAACACATGTCATTTGTTCAATGAGCTTAATTGCTAGTATGGCCAGGGGTATGGACGAAAGTAATCTCAAAATGAATGCAGCAGGAAACATTCAGTCTGAAAATACGAGCGGCGTTGCCGAGCGGCGCATGCGCATGCCACCTATTCCTGATGATTTCTTTAGCCTGATCACACACGAGCAGCGCATTGCACTCAATCAAAAACAACAGTTTGGCTGGTTTGTTAAGTTTGTTCGCAGGCCGCTGTTTCAACCGATAGAGGTAGTGCTCTCGAATCCAGAAGGCAGCGAGTTTCTACTGCTCGAGACGGACGGTATCACCCGTCCCTTTTTCAACGTTCGTACCGACGATTTACGCTGACTTACGCCTTTTTCTGATGCCCCTTTTTGCGTCGCATCGACGGCTTGCGGATATCTGACTGCGGCATCCTTGGCAACTTACCTGTCTCGAAATAGCGGTGAATCGTCTCCTGTGATCGCACGGAGGTAGCCCTTCCCTCGGAAGGCACCATTTGATTGCCCTGGCTTGCATCGATTACCCGCGCCTTGACGTTGTCGTTCCATTGCTGGTCAAGCACATCCTGAAGTGTTTTCTGTGCCTTCGGATCGTGAACCGGACAAAGCACCTCGACGCGATAATCGATGTTGCGGGTCATGAGATCTGCAGAACCCATGTAGTACTTGGGCTCACCTCGGCTATAGGCGATATAGACTCTAGGGTGCTCTAAATAACGATCGATGACGCTAATGGCACGTATATTCTCAGAAATACCGGCGACACCGGGAAGTAACGAGCACATTCCTCTTATGATGAGCTTTATCTCAACACCCGCCTGACTGGCCTCGTACAGTTTCAGCGTGAGTTGGCGATCGACCAGATTGTTGCACTTTAGAAACAACTGGGCCCTGAAGCCATTGCGTGCATTCGCAATTTCACCGTCTATGAGCGCAATCAAACCTTCGCGCGAGGTATGCGGTGAGACCAAAAGTTGCTGATAATCCGGTCTTCGGTAATTGTATTTCAGAAAATCGAAGACCTGATTGATGTCTTCGCCAATCACGGGATCTGCCGTCAAAAGGGTAAAGTCTGTGTAGAGTCTGGCGGTCTTTTCGTTGAAGTTACCCGTCCCGACGTGGCTGTAACGGACTAGCTGACCCTCTTCCATGCGCTCAATAAGGAATAGCTTGCTGTGCACTTTGAGGCCTGGAATACCGAAGATCACCTCAATACCGGCCTCGGTGAGCCGCTCCGACCAGGCAATATTCGCCTGCTCATCGAATCGCGCCGCCAGCTCCACCACAACACGCACACGTTTGCCGTTGTATTGCGCGTTAATCAACGCATCAACAATCTGTGAATTACTTGCCACCCGGTAAAGACAGATGCGAATCGACGTAACCGCTGGATCAATCGCCGCAGTTTTTAAGACATCTACGACATAATCGAACGGGTGATACGGGTAGTAAAGCAGGTAATCCCGCTGTCGCAGTTCGTTGAAAATATTGGTGCTCGCATCAAGCTCGGGTATGCGTACGGGTGTGTACGGCTTGAACTCTAAGTATTTGGGACCCTCGTTAGGGAAGCTGATGTAATCCTTGGAATTATGGTACCGGCCACCGGGGATCAGGCTGTCGTAGCGTCCGAAGCCTAAGCGCTTTCGGAGGTGCTCAAGCAAAGGTTCAGGCATTGCATTGTCGTAAACAAAGCGCACCGCGTCAGCTTTTCGGCGCTGTTTTAAGCTCGAAGCCATTTTCTCAATGAGGCTCTCGTTTATAGAGGCCTCTATTTCAATTTCTGCGTCGCGCGAAAACTTAAAGCAATAAGCATCAGCGGACTGAATATCAAAGACCCCCCGAAATACCCGTGGCAAACAGGCGCGGATAATGTCGTCGAGTAGAATATAAACTTTACCCTTTGTGTCTCTGCCCCTAGGGATAGCGACAAAACGACCAAGTACGTCGGAAGGAACCTCCATAACCGCGTACTGGACGCCCTGATCGGTCTTCATATCCACCGCGAGATACAGCGACTCGTCAGCAAGCGCGGGGATCGCCAAATCATCGCTGAGTAATATCGGCTCGAGTGTTGGTAGCACTTTAGACGCGAAATAACGCTCAACGAACGCGAGTTGTGTTTTGGTCAGGTCTTTTTCATCGATAATGTAGATATGCCGTCGCCGCAGCTCAGCCATCACACCGACCTGAATCCGGTCAAACTCCCGCTGCAACTCACCGATCCGCTGCTGAATGGTCTCGAGCAGGTCTTTTGCGCGCTGGCGTTTACCGCCTGTTGAGACAACGATCAGTCGACGAATCTCGGCTACGCGCACCCTGAAGAACTCGTCGAGGTTGCTTGAGAAGATGCCGAGATACCGAAGCCGCTGGATAACAGGGACCGTTTCGTTCTCTGCTTCTTGTAATACCCTAGCATTGAACGAGAGCCAGCTAAGCTCACGAGGCATGAATAAGCGCTCATCGAGATCGGCTAATCGCCCGTCTATAGGGTTACTCATGGTAGTACTCAATTCGTATTAGTCCGCCGTGGCATGACCCAAGTCTACGAGAGAAATATGACGCATTGATCGAAATGTCATGACATTTCTATGACGCGCGTGACGAAAGCGGCAGTTTCGAGCGGCTTTTCCATCGGAAGCAAATGTCCCGCATCCATCATCTCCATCTGAAGATTTGGATAACTACGAAGACGCTCAACCACAGCAGGCGTGATTACGTAGGATGACTCACCACCCAAGATGTGTACGGGTAATTGTAATTTTCGCAACTTTGACCAAAGACTCGGCGGCGAGCGGTAAACGCAGGCCTCCCACTCGCCAGAAAATCGAAGCGTGACGCCTTGGTCGGAAGGCGCGTGCGCAGCCACAACGTAATCCATCAATTCTTTATCGGCGATTGCCGCAAAGGCGCGTTTGCCTCGGTAAAATTCGAATGCCGCTTGATGACTCTCAAAATCGTGTGGGCGCCCTAAGGCACCCCGAATCATTTTGGGCTTGTTTGGCCAAAGCCGAAACGCCAAGCGCGACCAGGCAAGGAATGGTGAGTTAATCGTTACGGGATCGAGGGCAACTACGCCTTTAACAAGCTCGGGAGCCTTGTGTGCTATCAGCAGACTAATTGCACCGCCCATCGAATGCCCAACCAACCAGACAGGCTCACGAACCTCTTGCCGAAGCGTCTTAATCGCATCCTCTGCGTAAACCTCCCAGCTCAGAAACTTTGGTGCTATCTCCTGCCACAAAGGCCGGTGCTCGAGTGTGCTGATGCTACCTAACGTTTTCAGTGCTTCCAAAAAGGAGGCGTAAGTACCCGGCGGAAATCCATTAGCATGCAAAAAAACTAAGTGCTCCGACGACTCTGCAGAATCAGAATGTAATGAGAGAGTTTGCAAACAACTACTCCGAGACAAACAGTTGGTGAGTCACTATCATCGACTCAGCCAAACATTAAAAAAACAACGATCTTCCGTCACATAGACCCAAAGTCATCCAACGAGAGACACGCAATGAGAGGCATCACGCGCAACCTATTCGATACTTCGGTAACAGCAATTATACTTTGCGGGCTGATTTTTTCCTCGCTCGCAGACGCCAAAACCTATACCTCTGAGCTGTACGATACGGTCATTATTGGCGGTCGGGTCATGGATCCGGAGACGCTCACTGATCGCGTAACTAATCTCGGTATTCGTAAAGGTCAAATTGCGCGAATAACCGACGATGCCATCAAAGGAAAGAGCACCATCGACGCGACGGGGTTAGTCGTAGCGCCCGGCTTTATCGATATCCATTCGCATACGCCGACGCGACTCGGCGAGCACTTGAGCGTTTTGGACGGCATAACAACTCAGCTTGACCTCGAGGCTGGCGCCTACCCTCCGACGAGTTACGGCTACCAATATCGCGGCGGTGCGCAATTACACTACGGATCATCGGTCGGGCACTTCGTCATCCGCGGATTGGTCATGGAAGGCTCTTCCCAAAGCTACTTTTTCGATGAGACGGGCTTTATCACCCTCGGTGGCGATATGTGGCGCAAACAGGCAAGCCCTACTCAAGTGGAAGAGATGCGCAAACATTTACGCAATGGCCTCGAGTTAGGCGGTCTGGGTATAGGGGTGCTCTTGGATTACATGACTGAGGCCGTCAGCGAGAGCGAGCTCAGCATGATTTTCGCCACCGCGGCGGAGTACGACAAACCCGTATATGTTCATGTGCGCCGAGGTATGCCGGGGGATCCGACCGGTCTGGACGAGGTGATTGCCCTAGCAGAAGCCCACGGTGTGGCGACGATGATTTGTCATATCACTCACTCGGCAATGGGTGGTATCGATGAATGGTTGGCAAAAATCGATGCCGCCAATGCGCGTGGTGCCCGAATCACCACAGAAACCCTATCCTATCTTGCTGGTGGAACATCTATCGCCGCCGATGTGTTTGTCAATCGTGACTGGCGGGCCATATTTGATATCGATTATGAGGACGTACAATGGGTCCCCACAGGGGAATGGCTGGATGAGGAGCGCTTCCTACGCTACCAACGCGACTACCCAACGAGTTCGATCAATCACCATTACGTCAAAGAGGAGTGGTTACTAAAAGCCCTAGCGTGGCCCGGTATGATGGTGTCAACCGACGCCCTCCCCGCCTTTGATATCGAAGTCAAAACAAACCCCAATATCGCCGGCACCTACGCCCATTTCCTCGGTCGTTATGTGCGCGAGCTCGAGGTCATGCCGCTCATCGAGGGCCTACGACGCATCACGCTACTGCCTGCAGAGTGGTTGGCCTTAGCGTCTGAAGATTTCTCAAGAAAGGGTCGGATTCAAGTCGGTGCTGATGCGGATATTGTGATCTTCGATGCAGACGAAATCGCGCCAAGGGCTGAGTACGGAGACCCCTACAAAACCTCACTCGGCATTCATCACGTCCTTGTGGGTGGTCGGCCTGTTGTTACCGAAGGCGAACAAGTAGAAGGGCGCTACCCAGGTAAACACCTGTTGGCGCCCGCAGCACGTTAAAGCTTGGAGAATTCTCCATCTAGGTCGTAGCGACTTGAGGTTACGTAACGCTCCATAGCTGCGATTCGTCGCTCAGCGTCCCGCACGCGGTCGCGCGCTTTGTTCATGCGTGTTCCGGGCGCCTCTGAATACCGAAAAGCGGCGCGCTTACGATAAGTCTGCCTGTCTTCGTCATATTCCCGAACGACCTCAGCCTCGTACACGTCATCACTCCAGCGCGAAGGGCGCTTAGTGATCAAGATCCATGCAGCAACATAGAACCAAAATATGATTGACCCGGTGAATAAGAACAAAGCGAAGGCTGATAATCGGGTCACCCACGTGGGCACTTCCCAGTATTCGGCAAGTCCTGCACATACACCGCCAAACCAACCGTCCGAGGGGTGTCGATAGAGCCCGATGCCCCAGCCGTTTTGACGACCTTGGTTGAAGCTTTGATATTGATTGCGGTTTCTACGACTCATCGGTCACCTTCCTTTTGGTTTCGCCAATTCGGACGGTCTGCGTCCAATATGGCTTCAAGATTCACAATGCGATCCGTCATGCGATCAACGGTTTCGAGCATTTCCTCAAGTGCCTCGCGATCCTCATCGCTAAGTGCACGGCTTGAGTTGTTTAGACTGCGGTAGTGCAGCGTTATCCAGATCGGGACTACTACGGTTAGCAGTAGGATCATGGGGACAAACATAAACTCTAAGAAATTCACTTACTTCTCCAATTTCTGAACAACCAAACTGATCACGATACCGCCTGGTTAGGGGCTGCGGTGCCTTCGGTGGCGCCACTGCGACCCGAAAATCGCTCCGCCAGCAGCATGCCAAGGCCTAAAGCACCGATGATAACTGAGGTCAGTAAAAGAGGCTCCCCACCACCCAAAAAGCTAGCTACGCATATTCCAAGCGCAGTAGTGACAAAAATGATTCCCCAGGTTCGTAGATGACCCACTCCCCGCAGGTTTATAAGGGGTTGGCAAATCTCGTCCACACCGACGATCTCACCCGAAATACGCGACATCTGTACGAGCGCGTCCAATCGCTTTTCAAGACTGTTTTGTTGGGCGCGTAACACCAAAAAAACAATGATCGCAGGCGTCAGCATAAACACATACCCCACACCGATCGCCATAATTGCTTCCATATTCCCAGGACTTCCCATGACTTTGATTACCTTATTAATTAACGATTTCGACTCATCGAGTCAGATGAGTTCTTGCTCACCTTGCCGAGCAATGCGTGCGCCCGACGAGGTGTCAGATTCAAAGACTTGTGAAGCACCGTAGACATCAACATTGGCACCACTCGAGGCATCGCCTTGGAAGTCAATCACAGCAAAGACGTCAACATTTGCGCCGCTTGAGGCCTCAACCACCACACTTTTCGCTTCTAGCTCGCGTGCACTGATCGACGCGCCACTCGATGCATCAACGTCTATTTCGTTACACCTTCCACTCACTTCTAATCTGCTGCCGCTTGAGGCATCGATAGAGAGCGCCTCACAGCTGATATCAACCGCTGTTAGATTGGCGCCCGAGCTCGAAGAGAGCCCTTCCAGCTTCGGAGCAACAATATTCACCGAAACATGGCCGTAGGACTTGCCCCAGTTCCAAATGCTCGAAGACCACGAACCGCGTCGGATGCGAAGCTCGCCATCATCAACTTCTATTTCTAGCCGCTCAAGATCTTTCTCAGTTTCCGCGCTTGCAGTGACCCGCGGCATGGAACCCATCGTGATGTTGACTTCAACACCTTGTGAAGCAGCCACGCGAGTGAAGTCGGCAACATCGAAAGACTGCTCTGCATCTCCATGCGCCTCTAGTGATATAAGCCCAATAACTGAGAAAGCAATAAAGGCCTTAGTGTTACGCATCTTTGTTCACCTCCTCTGCTTGCTTGTTCACTGCCATCGATTGTTTGAGCACTTCTAGCTCCTCATTCAACATGTCGTCCTCTGCAAGCGCGTCAATCTCGTCAGCAAGACTGGGCTTCGCTCGTCCAAGGTTCATTGCATCCAGCTCACCTTCCAAACCATCGACGCGTCGCTCAAAGCGCTCGAAACGCTCAAAAGCCTCGTCAAGATGGTTGCGGTGAATCTGGTGCTGAGTTCTTCGGCGCTGTGTGACCGAATCTGCTCGCAGCAAAATCGCTTTGCGCTTAGCCTTCGCATCATCGAGTTTTGCTTGTAACTGCCCAACCTCATCGTGCAACTGCTGAATGTGCTCATCGGCCAACATCAATTCACCTTCAAGCGCTACAGCATCAGCCTCAACACGACGCTTCTCGTTCAATGCGGCTCGCGCGAGATCTTCCCGATCCTTCGAGAGCGCTAATTTTGCTTTCTCTTCCCAGGTAGCGGCCTGCCCTTGAAGCGAACGTAATTGACGCTCCTGCGTTTTCTTATCAGCGAGGATCTTGGCTGAAGCGGATCGAACCTCGACTAAGGTGTCTTCCATCTCCTGAATAATCAGGCGAATCATCTTCTCTGGATCTTCGGCGCTGTCACACATCGCATTGAGATTGGAGTTAATGATGTCGGAGAGTCTCGAAAAAATACCCATAGTGTTTTCCTAATGTCGTGAACTGTATTCGACGTTTGTCTTCTTCCATATCTTTTGCGAGATCCAAGCCATTAATTATTTTTTCAATAAATACATCAACTTATAGGGTTTTTGGCGTATAAAACGGGATTAAAACTCACTAGTAGAGCTATTATTACCTTAAAAATATGGTTTTTTTAGCCTTTATTAAGGTTTAATTAACCCAAAACATCTTGGAAGGTATACCTGAAATGCTATCTGAGCAAAGTGTGATCGGAGAGAGCGCAGCACTTAATCGAGCACTCGATCATCTCTCGAGTCTCGCCGTCATCGATCGCCCTATTTTGGTTATCGGTGAACGAGGCACGGGCAAAGAGATTGCAGCAAACCGTTTACATTTTCTGTCTGAGCGTTGGCAGGCGCCCTTCATAAAACTTAATTGCGCGTCGCTCCCCGAAACACTCCTGGACAGTGAGTTATTCGGCTATGAACCCGGAGCCTTTACCGGCGCTCGCAAAAGCCACGCCGGGCGGTTTGAGCGCGCCGATCAAGGCACGCTCTTTCTCGATGAGCTGGGAACCATGCCCCTAGCGCTGCAAGAGAAATTGCTACGTGTTATCGAATACGGTGAGCTTGAACGAATTGGCGGCTCTGAGACCATCACCGTAAACGTGCGAATCATTGGTGCAACCAATGCCAATCTCAAGCAAATGGCTGAAGAGGGTTTGTTCCGGTGGGACCTTTTAGACCGCTTAAACTTTGATGTCGTTCACATGCCCCCGCTGCGCGCACGCGAGAAGGACATTGACCTTCTTGCAGAGCACTTCGCCATTCGCTTTGCTGCCGAATCTGGGTGGCATCACTTCCCTGGCTTCTCAAATCAAGTGCGAGAGTCACTGCATGACTATGAATGGCCAGGAAATATTCGCGAACTCAAGAATGTTGTTGAGCGTTCCCTCCATCGGCAAGGCGAGGATGGCGCACCGCTTCAATCGCTGATCATCGATCCGTTTGACGCTAACCATACGAAACCTGCGCCTTATGACTCGCCTGCAATAACTCACGATCAAGCACAGAAGCAGACTCACTTAGCCGAGGAGCACGCTAAGCAGTCGTCAATCCCTAGTGATATGCGCAAAGCCCTTGATGAACAAGAGGCCAAGTGGCTGCAGGAGGCGCTCGCTGGTAATGGGCAAAACCAGAAAAAGGCAGCGGCACAACTTGGTCTTAGCTACGACCAGATTCGTGGGCTGATGAAAAAGCATGGTCTTCGGACGCGGAGTAGTCGATCGTGAACCCTATCGACATTGCCGCTACCTTGGCGTCCTGTGCGAGCGCTATTGAGAGAGATTAACCTCAATCGCATGATGTGGGGCGGAATATTCGTGCGCAATTAGTCAGCGGCGTTTACGAATTAATGAGCGATTGGTAGACCTTGAGATTGCCTTCCACCATGGCGTCGATCGAGAACGCCGTATTTGCCAGCTCTCTACCTTCCCCACCCAAGCGCTCGCGCATCACAGGATCTGATAGAAGCAAATCAATGCACTGGTTAAGCTTTCCGACGTCCCCCACTTCGAATGTAAGCCCGTTTTGATCGTGCAAAACGATTTCAGGAATACCGCCGGCTTCAGCCGCAATCACAGGCACACCACAGGCTGAGGCCTGCAGAAGCGCCACGCCTAGCCCTTCTTTTTCCGCCGGATGCACCACTGCGTAGAGATTCGGCATCACGCGACGCAAATCATCGCGGAAACCCGTCATCTGTACCCGCCCGCAATACTCAGGACGCGCCACGGTCTCCGCCAACTCTGATTGCAGGGGCCCCTGCCCAAAAATGAGCACATGTAACTGGGGATATTTAGTGAGCAATTCCGGTAGGACTTGGAGCAAGTATCGGTGTCCCTTACGCGGTATCAACTGTGCGACAACCCCGATGGTGACTTCATCTGTCGGCAGGGAGAACGTTTGCTGAAACCAAGCGCGGTCTGCGGACAGATCATAGCTCGCAGCGTCTACGGCGCTCCGCACTGCGGTAATCGCCTGTGGATTCACACCACAACTTACCAATACACGGCCAATGGCCTCTGAGATAACAACGACTCGCTGATAAAGCCGATATTTTACCGGTGCAAACCAGCGAGACTCGCGATTATCGACACGACGAGACAGCACACAGGGAACACCTGTCAGCCTCGCGGCAATCCCACCGAAAACATCAGCGCCCCGCCGGCTGTGTATGTGCACAAGATCAGGAGATTCAGCGCGGATGATTTTAGTCAGACGTGAAACTAGCCCAAGATCCAAGTCACCACGCATGGGTATCGCGTGAATGACGGTATTCTCCGCGACAGCATTCTGAATGTCGCCATCCTCAGGACAGACCAGCACGTTCTGCACACCACGCTGAGCCAGCCCATGCGTCAGCCAAGCCACTTGTTGAGCGCCGCCGTAAAGAAAGCGGCCAGCTTCAATGTGAAGAACTTTCACCGCTTTAGGAGTCTCTGTTAGGCCAACAACTGCTCTTGCTTCGCAAAATCGAGTGTCGCGTTCACCGCGATGGTCAGCTTATCGATTAGCTCATCAACGTGCTCACGCTGGAGAATCAGCGGTGGGCACAGCGCAACGCGGTTCCCACCCAATGGTCGAACAATAAGTCCGGCAGCCTCAGCTGCTTTTGCACAATAAGCGCCAACAGCCATGCCTTCGAAAGCCTGCTTGGTGTCCTTATTGGCTACTAGCTCAAGCGCACCGATCATCCCCTTGCCAGAGACCTCGCCAACGAGCGGATGATCGACAAAGGATTGCAACTTCTCCTGCAGATAATCACCCACGCTCGATGCATGCTCAAAGACATGGTCTCGCTCATATATTTCGAGCACTTTGTGCGCAACTGCGCATCCGAGCGGGTGGCCGCTGTAAGTGTATCCGTGCCCAAAGACGCCCATATCCGATGCAGCGCTCTCAACCGCTTCAACAAAGTCTCCACTGACAACCGCAGCGCTGACAGGCACATATGCTGAGCTCAGTGCTTTCGCAAAGACCATCATTTCAGGCCGCATTCCCATGGCGTTTGCGCCGAAGTCTTGACCCAAGCGTCCAAAACCACAGATGACTTCATCATCCCAAAGTGCAATGCCGTACTTATCCAAGACAGCTTGAATCGCCTCGTAATACCCTTTTGGTGGGATAAGCACACCGCCGGCGCCTGACACAGGCTCAGCAATCATGGCTGCAATCGTGTCGGGGCCCGCTTCAAGAATTTGCGCCTCGAGCTCAGTCGCGCGACGTGCCACAAAGTCAGACTCGCTCTCGCCGGCTTCTGCGCCACGATAATAATGAGGCGACCCTGTTCGAATGACCCCAAGCGCATCGAACGGCAACTGGAAGTGATTGTGATTGGTGGGGATTCCGGTAAGAGAAGCAGAGGCAACCGTTACGCCATGGTAACCCTTGTCTCGGGCAATTATCTTTGTGCGCTCGGGTCGCCCTGTTGCTGTGGCGTGATAACGAATCAGCTTTACCAGCGTGTCATTCGCATCCGAACCGCTGTTGCCCAGAAAGACGCGGGCGTCCCTCATTGGCACCATACTCGCCAATTTATCAGCTAGCTTCATCGCACTGTCGTGCGTTTTGCCACCAAACATGTGACTAAAGCTCAGTTCGCGCATCTGCTGCGTTGCGGTCTCAATGATTTCTTCGTTGCCATACCCCAAAGATGTGCACCAAAGCCCGGCCATACCCTCGAGGTAACGCTTACCGTTGCGATCGAAGATGTAAGGTCCCTCACCTCGCGCGACGACCATTTGCTCAGACGCGGATGGGTTAGTAGTTGGATATAACATTGATGTCATTGCAGCTTCCCCTCTGGCGCTTCTAGCTCTCGTGAGCTCGCACCTTAACCGTTAAGACAGATGCAATTCTGACGCATCTGACCGACCTGAAAATAGTACACAGAGGGGGTGCTTTTGTCGCGATCACTCGTCAGGTTGAGAGCGAAACCAACTCTTTAACCTGGGTATTTAAGAAACGGGGTTGCAGGTTCAGAGTGGGAGCTAAATACACCGACATCTTGAGGAGAAAGAACTTCGAAAGCAGCGCTAAAACGGAGCGTTGGCACCAGCAACAAGCGAGCCTCACCGAGCCCTATTCCGCTCCTTGCCACAGCGTTCACAGCGCTGACGCATCACCACTTCACCCCGTACCAGTGCCATGCCATCAGGCTTCACTTCTCGCCATTTATGGCGACCGCGTAAGCAGGTCATTGACGTTTGCGTGGATTGCACGAGCTAGCTCAGCAGAGTCTTGGCAACCGCTGCCTGCCAGGACGCGAACCGCTTAGCACGGCCATCATCCGTGATAGCAACATCAAACGAGCGATCAGATCGCCACACCTTTGCCACCTCGTCGGGAGAGCTCCAGACACCCTCACCCAGACCCGCTAAGAAACAAGCACCGGCGACGGTCGTCTCGATAACCTCAGGACGTGTAATGGGCCGGTCTAGGTAGTCGGCTTGCAACTGCATCAAGAAATTATTAGCCGAGGCGCCGCCATCAACCTTAAGCGACTGCATGCGGCTACCAATGTCTTTCTCCATAGCATTGAGAATGTCAGCATTTTGCAACGCCATTGCGTCAAGCGTTGCGCGAGCAATCTCACCGCGGCCGGAGCCACGCGTCAAACCGGTCAATGTACCCCTGGCTTCAGGCGCCCAGTAAGGCGCCCCCAGTCCCGCAAGCGCAGGAACGAACTCAACGCCACCAGCATCATCATCAACCGTTTGCGCGAGCGCCTCGACTTCGGGCGCACTTTCGATAATACCTAACTGATCGCGAAGCCATTGCACGGCTGCGCCGCAGACGAAAGCACCGCCCTCGATTGCATAAACTGTCGGCTGCCCATCGAGCTGCCAAGCAACGGTGCTCAGTAAGCCGCTATTGGACGCAACAGGCGTATCGCCCGCATTCATAAGAATGAACGAGCCTGTTCCGAAGGTGCACTTTGCATCGCCAACGCCGAAACAAGCCTGACCGAACAGCGCGGACTGTTGATCACCCGCAACGCCGGAGATCGGGATACCGTCGGGCAGCCCTGCTACGCCACTGGTCACCGCGAATCGGCCGCTGGAGGGGCATATCTCAGGCAAGATTGCTCTGGGCACACCAAAAATCGATAACAATTCGTCGTCCCAGCTCAGGCTTTCGAGTGCCATCAACGAGGTTCGCGATGCATTTGAGACATCGGTTTTATGCGCCTGGCCTGCACTCAACCGCCAGATTAAGTAACTGTCGATCGTGCCCGCGCGCAGTCGACCTTGATCAAGAAGACTTTGGGTGTCGGCTCCGTTATCCAAGAGCCATTTGAACTTTGTTGCCGAAAAATAGGGGTCGAGAACTAAGCCACTGCGCGCTTTTATCAACGCCTCGTGCCCTTCGGCCTTTAGTTTTTCACAGACATCAGTTGTCCGACGACACTGCCAGACAATCGCGTTATGCACGGCTTTACCTGTCTCTGCGTCCCAAAGAACAGCAGTCTCGCGCTGATTGGTGATACCAATTGCCGATATATCGGCAGCATCGTAGGCTCCATCAGCGAATACCGCCGACAACCCTTTTTCGACAGACTCCCAAATGGACTCAGGATCATGTTCAACCCAACCGGGCTGGGGGAAAATTTGAGGAAACTCATGGTTCACCGAGGTCAACAAGCGACCGTCGGCATCCATGAGCGCAATGGTAGAGCCCGTGGTGCCCTGATCTATTGCAAGTACTAAGTCAGACACACCACGCTCCTATAGTTAAAAGCCAATTGGAGTTAAAAGCCAATTGGAGTTAAAAGCCAATTGGAATTAAAAGCCGATTGAACGCCGCATATTTAAGCGGCTGTGTAACCCTCGATCGCTTTAATTTCGAGGTAGTCCGTGAAGCCATGTGCGCCCCACTCTCGGCCGTTACCTGACTGCTTGTAGCCACCAAATGGGATGTCGGGACCACCGCTCGCGCCGTTGATGTGAATGTTGCCGGCACGAATCTTCGAAGCCACGGCACGCGCATGATCCATATCACCACTCTGGACATAACCCGCAAGACCGTACGGCGTGTCATTAGCAATTCGAATTGCCTCTTCTTCACTGTCGTAAGGAATCATCGTGAGAACTGGGCCGAAGATTTCCTCTCGGGAAATCGTCATCTCGTTATTGGCCTCAGAGAATACGGTTGGACGCACATAGTGGCCGGCCTCGATACCATCAGGAAGGCCTGTGCCACCACAAACCAGCTTGGCACCCTCGTCGATACCCTTCTGGATAAGACCCTGAATCTTGTCCCACTGAACCTTCGATACAACCGGCCCCATGGTGGTGTCTTTATCGGCAGTATCGCCAACGACCACCGTCTGCGATACCGCGGCAGCAATCTGCTCTGCCTCTGCGAGGCGACCACGTGGCACCAGCATACGAGATGGCGCATTACACGACTGCCCGGTGTTGTTGTACATGTGGAGCACACCTCGCGTTACAGCCGCTTCTAGGTCTGCGTCATCGAGAACGATATTCGGAGACTTACCGCCCAGTTCTTGTGTCACACGCTTCACTGTTGGTGCAGCATTTTGAGCCACCAGCGAGCCCGCACGCGTTGAGCCAGTGAACGACATCATGTCGACATCAGGGTGCTTAGAAAGCGCAGTGCCTACACCCGGTCCATCGCCATTGACCATGTTGTAAACACCGGCAGGAACGCCAGCTTCGTGCATGATTTCAGTGAAGATATACGATGACAGTGGCGCCACTTCACTGGGTTTTAGGACCATTGTGCAACCGACAGCCAGTGCGGGTGCCACCTTGCAAGTCACCTGGTTCATCGGCCAATTCCACGGCGTAATCAAGCCGCAGACACCAATAGGCTCTTTGACAACGCGGTGTGCACCTAAATCTTCTGAGAATGAGAAGTTGCGTAGAATTTTCGCTGCTTCGGTGATGTGCGCGAGACCCGCGTAAGCTTGCGCGGTCGATGCCAGTGAAATAGGCGCGCCCATCTCTTCGCGAATTGCCTCGGCAATCTCGCCGATGCGGGACATGTAGATCTCCGCAATCTTATCGAGTAACGCCGCGCGCTCCTCAACCGATGTCTGACTGAAGGTTTCAAAAGCGGCCTTCGCTGCTGCAACTGCGTTATCCACGTCAGCGTTGTTGCCGATCGAAATGGTTGCGCACTGCTCTAGCGTGGCTGGGTTTTCGACCCCAAGTGTGTTGGTTTCTGAGGGCTCTACCCAAGAGCCATTGATGTAGAACTTCGTGTAATCACGCATTGTTTTTCTCCAGTCTTACGACGTTTTTAACGTTATCGGTAATGAAACTAACTTTACTGTAGAACTCGACCCGGGTGCATCCCATCGACGTAACCCATAAATGGTGTATGGATCGAGTAGCCCAAAAGCTCCTGTGTTCGCTGTGGCAACGATGCGGCTTTTTCAGGCGGCACTGCAAGTAACATGCTCTCCAATGGCCGCGCCCAACCTGCACAATATTGTGGCGTCACGATCATCCGGTCTTGATCGGTATGATTCGCTCCACCGCGGTGCCAGACATCACTTCGCATAATCATGACGGACCCGGCTGGCATCGTCGCTTTTACAGCGGCGGCATTCTCCTCAACCGAGCCATCCAAGTCGTCTCGCTGTGCGAAGTGCGCGTTGTCTAAGCGGCCTTCAATCTCGTGACTATCCCATAGATGGCTGTACGGGAGAATCTCCGTCGCGCCGTTCTCCTCGTTGGTATCATCGAGCGCCCAGAATACTGAAATGCCAAAGATGCCATGCGGCTGAGGCACTGTGATGTGGCCATCATCGGTGTGCCAGGGCTGAACGGTCTCACCGGGATGCAAATTGATGGATAGACAGGCAGACAGCAGACAGGTGGGGCCAAGAAAGTGTTCAGCGAAAGCCATGGCGAGCGGATGCTGAATCATGTTCGCAAACAAGGGTGACTTCGCTAGCAAGGCATAAAGGCGATGACTTTTCGTACCCTCAAATACATTCCGACCAGTCGGCGATTGGGCCATATGCGCATTCAAAATGTCGCAGTAGGCGTCGAGCTCATTTTGCGTCATCACGTGCTCGATAACGGTATAGCCACGGTCATGCACGTCACGCAAGGCCTGGGAGAAACGCTGCGCACTCAGCCACGGCGAGACCGCCGCTACGTGCTCAGCCGAGAGCTCAGCATCGTAGGCTTCCGTAGCATTTTGAGGTTTGGCGTCATCAATACTTAACATTGTTTTCTCGAGTTGGTGCGACGCGCCGCTTTAATTCATAATCAGAGGATTCCAACATACTGAGGCTTCAAAAGTGAATCAAGCAGTAGACTTAGACGAACTCACTCTCTTCCGTGATATGGCGCGCCGCGCTTTCGATAAGGAGATCACCCCGTACTACGAGGAGTGGGAACACAACCACATGGTGCCGCGCGAGTTGTGGAACACGCTAGGTGCTGCAGGCCTGCTCTGCCCCGATGTCGATGAGGCCTACGGCGGTGCAGGAACCACGCCACACGTGACACTCGCGATGATTGAGGAGTTGTCGCGAATGGGTTTTGGCGGCTTCGCGTCTGGCTACGGTATTCACTCTAATATTGTGGCGCCTTATCTCAGCCGACATGGTACTGAGGCACAAAAAGCGCACTGGCTCCCGCGCATGGTTACAGGCGAAGTGGTTGGCGCCCTCGCGATGACAGAACCCGGCGCAGGCTCCAACGTGCAAGGCATTCGCACCAACGCGGTTCGCGACGGTGACGAGTGGGTGCTTAACGGCTCTAAAATCTTTATCACCAACGGCATCCACGCTGACCTCGTCATCGTTGCAGCGATTACCGATCCCGGCAAAGGTGCCAAGGGTACATCTTTATTCCTCGTCGACGCGCATGCACCCGGATTTGAAAAGTCCAAGAAGATCGACAAGATCGGTCAGCATGCTTCGGATACTGCGCTATTGTTCTTTACCGATGTGCGCTTACCTGCAGACGCGCTCCTGGGTGAAGAAAACAAAGGTTTCGCAATTCTGATGGACGAACTCCCACGTGAGCGTCTTGGTATTGCTGCGCAGGCAGTTGCGGCATCGGAAGGTGCGCTGGATATCACCATTGAGTACGTAAAAGAGCGGGAAGCCTTCGGACAGAAGGTCGGACAGTTCCAAAACACGCGTTTTAAGCTTGCTGACGTCAAAACGCAGGTGGCTGTTAACCGCGCGTTCTACGAGCAGTGTGCCAACAAATACGCAACAGATGAACTCACGACCGATGAAGCCGCCATGCTCAAGCTGGCAAGTTGTGAGATGCAGTGCGACGTTGCAGATCAGTGTTTGCAGCTCTTCGGTGGCTATGGCTATACGACGGAATACCCAATCTCACGTTTCTACGTGGACGCTCGTATTCAAACCATTTACGGCGGCACATCGGAAATTATGCGTGAACTGGTCGCCCGATCCATTTTAGGTCGCGAGTAAGAAAACCAAATTTTGACTGGGGAATCCCTCATGAACTATTTCAATGTAAGCCGGCTAACCTTGCCGGCTTTTTTTGTCATCTTTTTTGCCACTTCATCTGTAAGCAGCGTCGCCTCTGACGAGAGTCTAGACGCTGTTATCAGTAACCACTGGGACTGGGTTCTCGAGCAATACCCCGAGTATCGCCGGGAATACGGCGATATGTCGGGCAATCAAAGCTGGACTGACCTAAGCGCCGACGTGCTCGAGCAGCGAAACAAAGACACACAGGCGTTTATTGAGGATCTATCACGAATCGACTCAGCCTCACTGAGCGAAACAGCACAACTCAACCAACGAATGCTCAGAACCGCACTCGAGGAAGAGGTCGAGTCTTACGAAAATGGCCTTCATCTTATTGCGCTCAACATGCGCAGTGGTCCACAGCACCGCTACACCATGGTTGAACGCCTACCTATGGCTACTGAGACTGATTATGTCGATTGGCTGGCACGCCTCGAGAAACTGCCTGAGCAACTAGCGCAATATCAAGCGTTGCTTCAAGCAGGGGCTGACCAGCAACGCACACAAGCGCGCATCATTATCGAGCGCATCCCTAATCAGCTCGATGCGCTCATCGTTGATAAACCCCAGGACAGCCCCTTCTGGGGCGTGTTCGAAGCAATGCCCGACGCAATCCCCTCACCTCGCGCAGACGAACTCAAGGCGCAAGCTGCAGCGGTTATCGGGGAGAAACTCGTTCCCGCCTACGCGCAGTTCAAAGCCTTCATTGAGGAAACCTATCTACCCAGTACCCGTGAGCAGCCGGGCATTGGCACGCTGCCCAGCGGTAAAGAGGTCTACGCGATGCTCGCGCGGCACTTTACCACCACCGACATGACGCCTGAGGAAATCCACAACGTCGGCCTCGCTGAAGTTGCGCGGATTCGCGGTGAAATGATGGAGGTGATTGAGGAAGTGGGATTCGAAGGCGACCTAAACGCCTTTAATGATTTTTTACGAAGCGACCCTCAGTTCTATTACGAGACAGCAGAAGAGCTTCTGGAGGGCTATCAGGCAGTTTCGAAACGCCTAGACCCGCAACTGGTAAAGTTGTTTGGCAAGCTCCCGCGCATGCCCTACGGCGTTCGCCCGATTGCACCTGAGCTCGCGCCAGACACAACAACCGCGTTTTACATGCGTCCTGCTTTAGATGGCAGCCGTCCCGGTTGGTATTACGTCAATCTCTACAAGCCCGAGGTTCGGCCCAAATATGAAATGGAAGTGCTATCGGTACATGAGAGCGTTCCGGGACACCATTTGCAGATCGCTTTGGCACAAGAAATCGAGGGACTGCCTGAGTTCCGGCGCAACAGCAGCGTCACAGCCTTCATCGAAGGCTGGGGTCTGTATTCCGAGCGATTGGGCTACGATATGGGACTTTACAAAGATCCCTACTCCCGTTACGGACAACTCATTTATGACATGTGGCGCGCGGTTCGACTGGTGGTCGATACCGGCATTCACTACTTCGGTTGGTCACGGCAAGAAGCCATCGATTACTTCAAAGACAATGCAGCCAAAACAGAGGCCGACATTATCAACGAGATTGATCGCTACATTGGTTGGCCAGGCCAAGCACTCGCTTACAAAATTGGTCAGCTGAAAATGCTCGAGCTACGTGCGCTCGCCGAAAAAGAACTTGGCGATCGCTTCGATATACGTGCATTCCACGACGAACTGCTAGGTGCGGGCGCCATTCCACTCGATGCACTCGAGGTGAGAATGACGCGGTGGATTGAGCAGGAAAAAAACAAGCTCTAGCAGAGCGCTAAACCAACTCTGAGGGGAGGAGGATCCTTCCCTCGGAAAACAAGCAACACTGCCCCGCCAACACAACGCGGTCCCCGTCTAGCGTTCCGCTAAGCTCACCACCTCGCGCTGATAATTGTCGCGCCCTCAAGGTGGTCTTTGAAAAACGCGCAGCCCAAAGAGGGACAAGCTGGCAATGCGCTGAGCCCGTAACAGGATCCTCATTAATACCTAGCTGAGGAATAAAGAAACGCGACACGTAGTCAACGTCGGAACTCGCCGCCGTGATACTCACGCCAAGGTCGGTGGCAATCGCAAGCGCGGAAAAATCGGGTGAGCAGGCTTTGAGGGTTGCCTCGTCCGCGAGTTCGCAAACCATCTGCCAAGCTCCATTAGAAGGCTGAAAGCTTCGGACAACAGGAACCCCCAGAGCCGCAGCAACCTTGTCAGGTGTGTCCACTTCGCCCATAAACACGGCCGGAAATTCAATGCGATATCGATCACCATCACGAGTCACGTAAAGCGGCCCGCTTGCGGTATCAAAGGTGAGACGCTCGCCTGCCCAGTGTCCGAGATAATCCAAGGCATAGGCAGACGCCAAGGTGGCGTGACCACAAAGCGGGACCTCTTTCGCAGGAGTAAACCAGCGTAAATGAAAATGGTCGACGCCTTTCCTCACCAAAAACGCGGTCTCGCTGAGATTGTGTTGCTCAGCAATGGATTGCATGGTGCCGTCGGCGAGAGGTATATCAGTCTCCACAACCGCCGCAGGGTTACCGCCAAACAGCGTATCGGTGAATGCGTTAACAACTAAAACGGGGACATGGCTGCTGTTAGTCATTGGCTAATTCCAGGATTCCCATGCTGGTGGAAATGAGACTCCCCATGATCAGCTTGCCATCGCACTCGTTAACACTCGTTACTTGATTCAAACGTGCATCAGGGTCTCGAAAACTCTTGATCAAATTTCCCTCTAGATCAAACGCCGATACCATACTGAAGTGCTCTTCGAGCGAGCCGCTCACCCACGCAGGCAAGCCACCTACCAATCGACGCAGCAAGGGCTTATCTGCAAAGGCGTCTAACGCATCACGTGGATTTGGGGATGCCACCCAAAAGGTGTCTTCGCCGTTGAACGAGATGTTATCGACCATGGCAGGAATCTGATCGATAAAGATATCACTCTCTCCAGCCTTTTCACCTTTTACCCAAAGACGGTGCACGCGCCCTGTGACTGTCTCGTTCACTAATACGTAGGTCTCGTCAGGACCCAGTGCCACGCCATTGGCAAAGAATAGCCCTTCGAGATGTGACTTGATCTCGCCCGTCGCAAGGTTATAGGACATGAGGCGGCCGGTGCGTGACGCCTCGAGCAAGTCCAGCATGAAGCCATCGATACTGAAGCGCTGGGAAGCATCGCTAAACCACACCACGCCATCGGAAGAAATATCGAGATCGTCGGCAAATAAGATCGGTCGACCTTCGAACTCATTTGCAAGCACCTCAACCGAACCATCCGGCTGCAATCTGAGCAACCCTTTCAGTGCGTCCGCAATAATCACTGAGCCGTCAGGCATTGCCTGAAGCCCAACAGGCCGCCCTCGCGTGTCACCCATGGTCTCGGATCTGCCATCAAGGGTCATACGGACAATACGCCCGTCTTCCAAACCCGTAATCATCGATCCGTCTTCAGTACAGGAGACGTCCTCGGGACCGTGTCCCGGCACCTCTAAAAGAAGCATAGACGCCAAGTCGGTATTAGGTGCGAAGCCGCCTGTGAAGCCTGAGTTTTTGGGCGGCTCCCAAACCTCTGGGTTGATGGGGGACCGCACAAAAGCGACCAAAATAAGAATCGCTATGAGTCCTGCAACGGCAGAAAACCACTTGATGAAATTAGACATCGGCCTCTCCCAAAAACTTGAGTATTGCGTCTAAGCGATGCGATCCAAGCAGTCGGCCAACGTACCTACCAGCTGGTCGAGTTGAGGTCGCTCCATCACAAAGTGAGGTGCCATCTGAATGGTATCGCCACCGTATCGCACCAACACACCACGCTCCCACATCGCCATCGCCAACTCGAAGGGCCGCTTCAACGGCTCGTCGCCGGCAGGCTCCAGCGTTATCGCACCGGCAAATCCGTAATTGCGCACGTCTGTGACAAACGGCTTTTCTGAGAGTTGGTCATGAAGCAGCGCCTCAAAATACGGCGCTTCATCGGCCACGCGCTGGGGTAATTGCTCCTCGACCAGTACATCAAGTGCCGCTAAACCCGCGGCGCAGGCAACGGGGTGCGCAGAATACGTATAGCCATGAGCAAACTCTAAGACGTAGTCGGGCCCAGCTTTCTCCATAAACGTGTTGTGAATTTCCTCCGATGCAATTACGGCACCCATTGGAATAACGCCATTCGTCATTTGCTTAGCAACGTTCAAAATATCGGGAACAACGCCAAAGGCGTCGGATCCTGTCATAGCTCCGCAACGACCAAACCCCGTAATGACCTCATCAAAAATCAACAGAATATTGTGCTTATCGCAAAGCTCCCGCAGGCGCTTTAGATAACCGATAGGTGGTGGGAGCACTCCAGCCGATCCGCCCATTGGCTCGACAATGACCGCGGCAATTGTTTCTGCACCGTATTGCGCTACGAACGCCTCAAGCTCCTCAGCGAGATGCGCGCCCGACTGAGGCATACCGCGCGAGAACGCATTTTCAGGCAGCATGGTGTGAGACAAATGATCAGTCTCTAAGACCTCGCCAAACAATTGCTTGTTAGCAGGAATTCCGCCGACGGCAACGCCTCCGAAATTAACGCCGTGATATCCCTTTTGACGGCCGATAAAACGCGTCTTTCGCGTCTCACCCTTCAGCTGCCAATAAGCCCTCGCCATTTTCAGCGACGTATCAGCGGACTCAGATCCCGAATTGGTGAAAAACACATGGTTCAGATCTGCGGGCATGAGCGACGCAATTTTTGTAGCCAATTCAAAAGCTTTTGGGTGCCCAAATTGAAACGGCGGACAGAAATCAAGTGTCGCAACCTGCTCGCTCACCGCCTTGGTTATCTCAGGACGCGCGTGGCCCAGACCCGTGGTCCAGAGTCCCGAGTGCCCATCGAGCACCTTTCGGCCGTCGCTATCGGTAAACCAAACGCCTTCTGCACCCGTGATAATCCGGGGGGCCTGCTTAAATTGGCGATTGCCTGTGTAGGGCATCCAATAAGCGCTTAAGTCAAAATCTGTTTTCATCACATTCTTGTCTTTCGTTGTTGAGTGCGCCGCGCGCCGCTTCTTTTAAAGTCTTTTTTCTTGAGATCTTTTATCTCAAACCACTTGTCGCTTTTTGCTAGCTCACCGAAACCAGCCATTCACCAATGCTGCTCGCTACTTTATAGCGAGGTTTTGAAAGCTCGATTTCCCTACGACAACCCTGCCATACTCGGTGTGCGATCTGCAGCACCGGTCCACGCGTACTGTATCCAACCAATCACGCTGGCGCTATGCGTTGCGATTACAAATGTTAGGAGATAAATCCATGAAAAATATTCGATTGAAAACCCTCCTCGCGGCTTCTTTATCAGTAGCTGTAGCCGTTCCTGCAATAGCGCACATTGAGCGCTCAGAGCCACTTCAATCACTGCGCC
Source organism: gamma proteobacterium HIMB55 (assembly GCA_000227505.4). Lineage (NCBI taxonomy): Bacteria > Pseudomonadati > Pseudomonadota > Gammaproteobacteria > Cellvibrionales > Halieaceae > gamma proteobacterium HIMB55. The sequence goes on from AGIF02000001.1 coordinate 1,427,478, forward strand.
AATCTTACTTTGCGCTCGTGGGTATGACCTTTGGCCCCATGGGTGACATGGTCAAAGGGAAAATCGAGTGGAATGGTGATCAGTTCACCGCGTGGGCAAGCGATTTGGCCGCCGTATCGAGCGTAAGTGTCGAGCGCGGCTTTGCGCCAGGTAGCGACAAGGGTAAAACTCGCGCAAAACCTGCCATTTGGGAAAACCCCGACGACTTTGCTGAAAAACTGGCAGCGTTTCGTACCGAGGCGGCAGCCCTAGCAGTTGCGGCGAAAACAGGTGATCAAGCCGCTGCAACCGCTCAGTTCAAGAAGACGGGTGGCACCTGCAAAGCCTGTCACGACGAATACAAGGCACGTAACTATCTCTATTAAGAAGTCTGGCTTCTGAGGGTTCCCGCCATCGCGGGTTCCCTTTATTTTAAAAGAATCCCAACAACTCTTTTGCAACGAGAAACCACTACCCGACGACTAGTAGTAGCTGGGCGCCTCGGGCGCAAAATTGATGGCCGCCGCAAGCACCGCGATTAAAACAGCTACGACCATGATTGCCCGGCCATTACCAACGGGCGCATGATCTGATTCTCTACCCGGTTGCGATCCAAACCACATGGTCTGGATCAACGGCTGGCGCTTCCTGAGCTGGCACCAGGCAATGGCCACAAGGTGCAGTGCAACCAGACCTTGCAAAACGTTCCATCCAATATCGTGCCATTGAGAGGCTAAATCGATGTAATACCCCTCGAAGTAGTAGGCCAACGGACCATCAAAGGCCACGTCATCGATGCTAAACATGCCAGAAACACCTTGCAGCAGAAGCACAGATAAAAGTGCCAAGGTCGAATACGCCCCTAACGGGTTGTGACCTAAAGTTGCGCCCGCGGTGTCGCTTACCGATGACGTAAGAGGACTGTCCGCGCGCCCAGGCAGTCGAGCCGACGAGGCTCTTAGGTAGGTCACCACTGTGCCTGGGCCTCGTACAAAGTTTCTGAAGCGACTGTGAAAACTTCCAACAAAACCCCAAACGAGTCGGGTTACCACTAGGACGACGAGTGTATAGCCAACGTAGCTGTGCCACTCCATCCGCCCCGTTTCGCCGGTCCACCAAAGCAAGCCAATGCCAAAAGGAAAGAACCAGTGGATGAACCGGGTGGGGAAATCCCACACCGGATTTTTCGCCATCAGGGCGCCATCACATTAAGTAAGGCGCTCACTGACGCCTCTACACCCAAGGTCACCGATGCCTCAGGCTCGATTTTAAAGAGTGGTGAGTGATGCGACGGCACAGGTGGTCCGCCATTTGCCGCTGCTTCGAACGCCGCTGCAGGTGTCCCGCCGACAGCAAAATAAAGGCTGGGAATATAGGGATCGGTAGTGAAGAAACCGAAGTCCTCTGCACCCATGCCAAGTCTTTCGCCATCATTAAAGATTTGCGAACCAAAATATTCGTTCCAGCCGCTGCGAATCTCGCGCGTGAACGCCACGTCATTGATGGTGGGTGGAACCCCTTCACCCTCGTAAACAATCACTTCGGGCAGCATGTCGTCGGGCAAACCCGCGACGCGACCCATGTTTACAGCAACTCGCTTGATGCCGTCGAGCAATACTTGTCGGTCCTCTGGGCTCTCACTACGAACAGTGATCTGCAGCTTCGCCGCATCGGAAATAATGTTGTGCTTGGTGCCGCTATGGAATGAGCCCACTGTGATAACACCCGGGCGACGCGGTGCAAGGTTTCGGCTAACTACAGTCTGCAAACCCATCACGATCTGTGATCCGAGAACGATAGGATCAACGCCTGTGTGCGGGCTTGCACCGTGAGCACCAACACCTTTGATCAAAATATCAACGGTGTCGGCACCTGAGTACGCTGATGTCTCGGGTGCCGACAGCTGTCCCGTCGGAAGCGCACTGGTCACGTGGAAGGCCAGAGCAAAATCGGGCTTCACCACACGATCCCACAGACCATCTTCCATCATCACCCGGGCACCTGCGACGCGCTCTTCCGCGGGCTGCCCCAGTAACATGAGCGTGCCAGACCACTGGTCCTTGCGCTCGGCCATCAGTTTCGCCGTGCCTACTAAGCTGGTGATGTGCACGTCATGGCCACAGGCATGCATGACATAAACTTCGTTGCCGTCCCAATCGAGCTGCTTCGCTTTGGACGCGTAGGGCAATCCAGACTTTTCCTGCACAGGGAGACCGTCCATATCCGCACGGAACATAACAGTTGGACCCGGCCCATTTTCGAGCATAGCGATCAGCCCAGTTCCACCAATTCCTCGGTGAACCCTGTAGCCCAGCGCCTCGAGTTCATCCCCAAGACGCGCTGCGGTTTTGTCTTCCTTGAAAGAAAGCTCGGGGTTTTCGTGGAAGTGAATAAAAAGGTCTTTGAGCTTAGTGTCGTAGAGCGATTGAACGTCTTCAGCCAACGTCGCTGCACCAGCGAATTGCCCTGTGAGCGAACTTATCAATCCGAGGCCAAAAGCGATTAGCGTTGTTCTTTTAATCATGGGATAGACATCCTGTTATGTTTCGAGCGAGTTGCGGTTATCCTGCATCAAATCTTCGGTTCGTTCACTACCTAAACGTCATCTGTTCACGATAAGAGATACGTATGAATTTGCATCGACGGGCTTTGCCCCTCATTCTACTGGCCTGTTTATTTCCGCTATCCCCCGCTTGGGGAGAGGTAACGCCCACTTTGAACAGCGACGCGATCAAAGCCACCTTTGGCAGTTACGGCGTAGAGGTCATCGATCAGGCTGCCGGGACGCGCGTGGCTAATCTTTACAGCGGGCATGGTGCTGACAAAGTCTGTCGAACGCTGGCAGTCACAGAATTCACGCAGCCTATGGATCCTTCCTTGCTGCAGAGCCACAAGGAGATTGTAGCTGGCGCGAGCATTGGAGCCACGCTCAGAGCAGCGGGGTTCACTATCAACAAAAAGTTGCTGATTAAAACCGAAATTCCCGCAAACGAGGCTTTTGTTGCGTTGGCTAACGGTACGGCGACAGTGGGCACGCCGCTCTTTACAAAAGTTTATGCCCTGTTTGCAGAAACGAGCGACAGCTCGATGCCTTATGCAGTCATTGCCGAAGCCTACCACCCGGCTCACTTCCCGCCGGTTCATGAGGAAGTGACAGAGCAGCCTCGACTACGTGAAGCGGCAGAGCGTGCGCTTAAGAGACTGGCTGAATTTTCCCTGCTGGCGAGTCTTACTAGCCCAGCTGCATCACAAAGCTGAGCGGTATACCCAGCTGCTGCGCTCTAACCGCAGCCGCCTGACGCTCCTCGCCAGCCAGTGTCGCGACCCACAAGTTCGTTGACCTAGCGCCTGAGCGACAATAGGCGAGCGTTTTCTTGCCACTGTTCATTGCATCATCCATTGCGGCGAGATCATCGCCGGGGAACGTGAGGGCAGTTACGGGATAACGAACAAACGTAACGCCTGCTTCAGCACAGGCCTCTTCGATACTGTCCATCGACGGCTGATGAGGCTCCTCATCATCGGGTCGATTACAAATTATCGTCTCATAGCCCGCCGCCGCTAGCTGAGCAACGTCTGCAGGTTGGATTTGACCAGCCATCGAGAGTGTATCGGTGAGTTCTAGCAGCGCTGTCATGGAATCCCCTGTTTTTAATTTGGTTTGGTTTAGTTTTGAATGATGCCCATCTCGTCTCGAAGTACGCGAACGATCTCATCTCGTGGATTATCCGAGACATCCAGTGGCCGACCCGTAATGCGCTCTGCAATATCGATATAGGTGGAAGATACATCCATCATCATCTGACGCGGCAGTACAGTGCTCGATGCAAAGGCGTAGCGCTCATCCATTCGGTCTTTGTTGATTAGGATGTCAGGATCATCCGCATACGACAGTAACGCTTGTCGGAAACCTTCCTTACTGTTTTCCAGCACCTTACCCTGAACGTAGGCTTCTGCATCCCAAATGCGCGATGAGTCGGGGGTGCCGACTTCGTCCATGTAAATCAGTTCGTCTACGCCGTCGCGATTTGTGGCGTAGCCAAACTCGAACTTCGTATCGACAAATATCTGCCCGAGGCTATCTAGCTCCTGCGAGATGAGCTCAAAGCCGGATGCCAACAACTGGGCGTAGTGGTCCACGTCTACTGCGCTGCGAAACCTAAAAGCCTTCCAATGAGTACGCAAAGTATCCTGACTGATGTTGACATCATCCACTTCAGGCACACCCGGAATCCCCTGCATAATCCCCTTGGTCGACGGCGTAATCAGCAGTTCAGCGAGGCGCTGATCTCGCGTCAGACCGTCGGGCAACTGGATACCACAAAAATCCCGCTCTCCCCGCTCGTAAGCACGCCACATAGAGCCTGTAATGTATTGTCGTGCAATGGCCTCGATCATGATGGGCTTGGCGCGCTGAACCACCCAGACCAAAGGGTGAGGCGTTTCAAGGATGTGGCTTCGCGCGAGTCCTGCCTCACTGAAACGCTGGAACCAGTGACCTGAGATCGCGTTGAGTGCGGCGCCTTTCCCTGGAACACCGTCGAGTTCACCCTCGGCGCGCCACATGCATTCGAAAGCTGAAAGGCGATCGCTGATCACCATGATTGCGAGCTCGGCGGAGGGATGCGCCGGATAGTCGCGCTCTTTGATTAACCGTGCACTGTCTTCACGGGTTAGCCAATAAACCGAGCGCACCTTACCCGAGTGCACAGGTAACTCAGTGCGAATCGGTAAGTCGTTATTTTGAGCGAGTACGCGCAATTCAGAAGCACCAAGAAAGATTTACAGGACGCCGCTATTGTCCGTTATCCAATAAAGTTTGACCAGTGACGCGATGACGCTATGCTTCGCGGCATTAAGTAAGCTTTTCTGCCACTTTCTTAGGACTGTCCATGCCGTTACGTCAGATCGTTTATCTCTCATTAGCCGCCGTGTCATCAACGGTATTGGGCGCAGAGAACACAAACACGCCACTCGAGACAATCATCGTCACAGCCAACCGCACGGCCGACAGCGGAGCAACGCTGGGACAAGCCTGGTCAGCACTTTCTGCAGAGGATGTTGCGGCTGTTGACTTACAGCACAGCAATCAGCTGTTCAATCGCGTTTCAGGCGCATGGGTTAGCCGAGGAAACGGTCAGGAATCGTTGATTTCACTGAGATCTCCCGTCCTCACAGGCGCAGGAGCTTGTGGCGCGTTTTTCACTGCCGAAGATGGCATCAACCTTCGTGCACCCGGCTTTTGTAACGTGAATCAGCTGTTCGACGCGAACTTGTTGCAAGCCGCGGGTGTTGAGGTCGTGAAAGGCCCTGCAAATGCAACCTACGGTTCCAATGCAGTGAACGGCGTCATCAATGTCTTAACCAAAAGCGCTGAGCAAACGCAGGACGCAGTGGGTATTCAGCTCGGTAGCAGAGACTTTGGACGTGCGCGTGTCTCCCTAAGTAATGGTGGTGTCGCGCTAAACGCCAATGCGACGACCTATGGCGGCTATCAAGCAGAGTCCGGCTATGACCAGCAGAAGGCGAACCTTCGCTTTGACGGCGAGGTCGCTGAGTGGCAGCTGACAGGCGTGGTATCAGCATCCAATCTGAATCAAGAGACAGCGGGCTACATTCAGGACGGTAAAGGTGCCTATCGCAGCAGCGCCTCGCGTAAAGTGAATCGAAATCCTGAAGCCTACCGTGACGCCCGATCACTGCGAGCCCATCTCCGCTTCGAGCGTGATTTTGGTGACAGAACAGTGAGTCTAACCCCCTACTTCCGCTCCAATGAGATGGAGTTTCTGCAGCATTATCTGCCGTGGAAATCGCGCGAGATGAATGAGCACGACAGCGTGGGCTTTCAGGCGCATATGAAAGGAACGGCATCTTGGGGCGACTACATCACGGGGATCGAACTCGATTCGACCGACGGTCGGTTAAAGGAAGATCAGGAACAGCCCTTCAGCCCCAATCAACCTGCAGGAATCCACTATAACTATCAGGTGGATGCAACCAACGTTGCGCTGTTTGGGCAACTAGAAGTTGCCCTGGCAGACGAATTACTGCTGCAAGCCGGACTTCGCTCAGAACGGACCGAGTACGACTACACCACATCAGAAACGGCTGGATCAGCCTGTGCACCAGAAGCTAGCGCGTGTCGCTTTTATCGGCCTGAGGATAGATCCGACGACTTCTCAAACCTGTCGTCTAACCTTGCGCTGGTGTGGACGCGCGGTAGCCACAATTTCTATGTTAGAACAGCGCAGGGATTCCGAGCACCACAGGCGACCGAGCTGTACCGACTACAGTCCGGGCAGCAGGTTGCCGACATTGATTCTGAAGAGGCCACCTCAATCGATATTGGATGGCGATTTAGTAATGAGCGAATCTCGAGTGATATTTCCGTTTACGCGATCGATAAAGACGAGGTCATTTTCCTCGATCGAAATCGCCAAAGCGTGAGCGGTGCCTCGACTCGCCATCGCGGCATCGACCTGGATCTGTCATGGACCATTAGCGAAACACTGACGGCAAGCGTCAACGCGGCCTATGCAGACCATACTTACGACAGCGATATACAAATTCTGGGTAGTCGTGACTCGATCCAAGGTAACGATATCGATACAGCACCTCGCCACTTTGGTAGCGCACGACTTATAAAAGCGATGACCCTAAATAGTCGTCCCGCCAGTATCGAGCTCGAGGCAACCTGGGTTGATAAGTACTACATCGACCCGAACAACCAGCATACATACCCCGGTCATGAGCTTGTAAACGCGCGTGCTGAGTGGCTGATTAGCGAGAAACTTCGCTCGACACTCACTGTCACTAACCTTCTGGACACGGGTTACGCGGAGCGTGCGGATTACGGCTTTGGTAACTATAGATACTTTGTTGGGGAACCAAGAAGTGCCGTTCTGGGTCTATACTTCGCCCTATAACAAAAACGAGACATTTCTATGAATCAATACGGCCCTGCTATTGTTGTCGGTGTTCTTATCGGCGGCGCAATTTTGTTCGATGACTACGTCAGACCGCATTCACCTATGCCACCTATGATGGTCGAAGCCATCGAGATGGGTGAAATGCCGTTTATCGCTGAAGATATTCACGAATTCCATATGGCACCGGATGGGGACACGGAGTCCAAAATCTGGATCCACAAAGGCGCCGACGGAGACATCGCAGAAAAGATGCAAATCGCCGTAATCGCCGATGATGCCGATATTGCGGAAGGCGTCACCATGATCAAAGTGAAAGTCGACGGCACTGCCACAGCTGACCTCGGTGACAAGGTGAAGGCGCTGGTCGAGCAAGCTCGAAAAGAGGGTCGAAAGCCAAGTCCGGAAGAATTAAAGGCGATTGTGAGCGAGACCCTGGGCACCGCCGGTGCGGGCGCTGCTGTCGAGGTTGAGGTTGACGTGGAAGAGCTTCAGTAAGAGACGCTTTTTTTATCGGATACGCCTCCGACAGTCCCGCAAGACCCCTCCGCTAACGCTTTGTAATCCCGTTGATTAGGGGTGTAAAAGCGGAGCTTTGTCCATAAGTCGCGCGCATTGTTTAAGGTGCGGCCTTTTTTGGCGATATGGACTGGTTTAACGATATTGGAAAAGGCCTGTGTAAACCGCAGTAGGTTTTAAATGTTACGGCTTACCGATCGAGTGTCTTGCACGATAACTATCAGGCGAACGTACGCAGTCCCACCGCGTGTCTCACCTTATCTAGCAGCTCAGCACTCTGGGGCCTAAGGCGCTCTGCACCCGCCCTTAGGATCGCTTCCACTTCCTGCGGATTCGCCATTAAACGCTCGTGCTCGTCACGTGCCGGTGCTATCTCGTCGTTGACACGCTCAAACAGCCGCTTCTTCGCTTCACCCCAGGCAAGCCCTGACTCAAACGCCTCACGCATCTCCTGCCGCTCAGCCTCATTGGCAAAGGCACACCAGATCTGAAATACCGCGGAGGTGTCTGGGTCTTTTGGCTCGCCCGGCTCAAGCAGATTGGTCTTAATCTTATTAATGCCTTTCTGCAATTTCTTAGGCGTGCTGAAGAGCGGAATCGTATTACCGTAGCTCTTGCTCATCTTGCGTCCATCAAGTCCTTGCAAGACAGCAACATCATCATCAACCACAGCCTTGGGCAGCACGAATGTCTCTCCGTAGTGGTGATTGAATCGCGCAGCAATGTCACGCGCCATTTCGACGTGCTGAATTTGATCGCGACCGACAGGCACGTCGTTCGCATTGAAAATCAAAATATCAGCCGCCATCAGAATCGGGTAAGAAAAGAGCCCCATTGTGATTGCATAATCAGAGTCCTCGCCCGCATCCTCGTTCGCCTGCACCGAAGCCTTGTACGCATGCGCCCGGTTCATCAACCCTTTCGCGGCATTACAGGTCAGTATCCATGAAAGCTCAGTAATTTCTGGGATATCTGATTGGCGATAAAAGTGTGCCTTTTCGTGGTCGAGCCCAAGAGCAAGCCACGTTGCGGCAATCTCACGGCTGGACTGAGCAACGAGGTCCGGATCTTGTGATTTGATCAGTGCGTGATAATCGGCGAGGAACAGATACGCATCCACATCGTCCTTCTGCGAAGACGCAATTGCAGGCCGAATCGCGCCCACATAGTTTCCCAAATGAGGTGTGCCTGTCGTTGTGATACCTGTGAGTACACGATGGCGTGCCATTTACATCTTCCCCGATACGTCTGCGCGATGAATAACTAGACGCGCATGGTTGTGACTTATGAAGCAGGATTGTAAGAGCCAGCAAAAGTTTCTACCAGCTATTCAGTGCCCGTCGCTTCATTGCTGAGACCTACAGGCCTCTAGCGGTATCCTTTAAATGATGGCAAGCAGCAAGGCCGCGAGCAGCACACGATAGACAACAAAAGGCATCATGCCGATACGCTTCACTAAACCGACAAAGAACGCGATCGTCAGGTAAGCGCTTAATCCCGCAATCATCATCGCGGCTAAAATCTCAAAGATTGCATCGCCCGCTATTGCATCACTTTGGGTGACCAACATAAGTATTAGGGCACCGCCAATGACAGGAATCGACAATAAGAACGAGAAGCGCGCGGACGTGGCGATGTTGTAACCCAAAAATGAAGCAGCTGTGATTGTCACACCTGATCGCGAGGTGCCGGGAATCAGTGCCAGTGCCTGAGCCATGCCAATCAACAGCGCATGATCCAAGCGAGTAATAGATTGCTCTTCCCCATCTGATCCTCGAAACCGATAGGCAACACCCAATAACAACCCAAAGCCAAGCGTGGCGTAAGCGATGGTATTAAGCCCTCGGAAGTGGATATCGATTACTGTCGCAAACAGCAGTCCAATGAGCATGACCGGGATCGTTGCCACCACCAAGCATGCAATCTCGCGCCATGCGCTTAGCATCGAGATGGTGGTTTTATTCGTGGCTGCAGTATCTAGTGCCACAGGATCGTCTCGCAGGTCACTATCGGGCCCGCCAGAGAGATGCGCGCGAGTGGCCTCACGTCGACCGAAAGCGCCTGAGAGCAGTGTCCTCAAAGTTCCTCGGTAATACACGAGCACGGCTATCAGCGTCCCCGCATGAACGGCAACGTCAAAGGCGAGCCCTTGATCAGACCATCCCAATAGCTGCGAAGGCAAAATCAAATGCGCAGAACTAGAAACAGGTAAAAACTCGGTAAGCCCCTGAATCAAAGCGAGAATAACAACCTGAAGAGTATCCACTAGAGGCCTCTCCCCTGCTCTACAGTCCCCTTACCCGCCTTGCCCTGCTCCGAAAGCTTCTTCCAGCCGATCTCTTTCTGCACATATCTTGGTTCTAGCTGTGACGCTTGGAGTAACCGTGACTGATCTATCTGATCGAGAAAAGCCAGCGCAGTATTCGACGGTCTTGGACGTGCCTCGGCAAGAATGTCCTTAATAGTGAGCGCATCGTGTGCATCAGATACGAGACCACTACCGTCACCCAAGATCACAAAGTCAGGCGCCATCTGCGAGAGAGGCTCTCCATTGGGTCCCGTAACCTCAGCAGGTAAGGCCACTGAGGGAGCGCTCAATTCGACTAATCCTGCTTTTGACGCCTCAAACCAAGCCCAATAGATCTGACCAATTTGAGCGTCCATAGCGCTTAAAATACGCGTACCCACGGGCAGTGGAACCGACTGAGCCTGGGAGGCTAGTGAGCAAACCGGTAACACCGGAATGTCTAGAGACCAACCCAAACCCTGGGCCACGCCAACGGCCACGCGGATGCCCGTGAACGAGCCTGGACCTACGCCGCAAGCAATGAGATCAACACTATTCAGCGATCTGTCTCCCAAAGCCTCATCGACCATGGCGAGAATATGCTGATTGTGCGCTCGTGGCAGATCACGTTGCATCTCGATGACGTTTTCGCCCGAGATTACCGCGACAGAACAGAGATTCGTCGACGTATCCAAGGCGAGAATTGTGGGGCTTTCAGGCAGATGCTTCATTGCGCGACATAGTCGCACAAAGGCGAAAGATTAGCAGTGGCTATTGGATAGTTTTACGCGCCGGTAATGTGCAATACGACAAAAATAATATGCGCAACGACAACCCCGAGTGTTAAGCGGCGGCGCATCAGTCGATACCACGTCTCCAACGTCGATACGCGGGTCTCGTACCAAAGCAAGGCGGTGTATCCCAACATGAGAAAAACCGCCGCCATCATCGCCTGTGCAGTTAAGATTGCCGCAACGCCGAAAAGCACGAGACCGTTGCTCACGATTAGTGTGCTGACAGCGCTTTCACCGTCAGCGGCCTGCACTGCTTGCACCTGCCCCCATAGAGCACCCGCTAAAAAGGCAAAAATAGCCAGCGAGTAGACAACAAAACCTTGAATAGAAAGCGATCTAGGCCAGTCCTCGAGCGAGCTAAAGCCCAGACAAAACCCGAAAAACGGGATAAGGCCCGCGTAACCTAATAACTGGGAAATTAATCGACTGGACACTCAACCGATACCTCTGGATGCCGAATGATAGTCAGAAGAATACCACCGACTGGCAGACCAAATTTGGTTAAGGATGATTCGTTGATCAGCACGTTTTCACTGACAAGGTACATCCGGTCATCGACCGCCACATCGATCGATCCGTCCTCGAGCTCAATGGTTAAAACGTAATCAAGGAACATCGAGTTACCCGATGTCGATGCTCGACCTTCGCCGCGCACGTCGCCTGCTGTTGCTGCATATGTCCCATCGGCTGATTGAGTCAGACGCCAGACCCGAGTCTGGTTCTCGCCATCATCGAAGACGAATCGCTCATCGAGCGTTCCAACGCCGTCTTGCCAACAAGCCGTAATATCGGCCACAAAGGAACGACTGGCATAGCCACGATAATTTTTGACCACACCGTGCGCCGTCAGAGACCCAGAGAAAAATGACTCCGCCGAGAATACAGGCCCCCTATTCTGATATTCCTCGACGGTGACGCCCGCGCAGGCACTCAAAGTCATGGCAAGCAGGATTGCTATGGTTTTTTGCATTCGATTCTCCGTCATTGGGAACAACTCAACCCTCACCAAAATTGGGGCAAAAAAAACCCCGGTCAAAAATGACCGGGGAATCAAAAAACCATCTGGGGGAAGATGGCTTGGAAACCAAATAAGGTTGCGATTGTTACGAACCTGTAGAAAAGGTGGATCACCAATTGATCAAGGAGGCCACCAAAACATGAACAAAAAAAGGGCGACCCGAGGGCCGCCCTTTCAGTTGGAACGCTGCTGGTCAGCAGCACACCCTCTTTCGTTGCTTACAAGGAGCCCGGCAATGTCCAGCCAGCCCACCATGGGTTTGAACCATCAGGGTTGACCGCTCCGATAAAGTCGGTTGCATCCAAGAAGCTGGTGTTCGCCGTTGACTCCGCAAAGGTCCCGTTAACGTCGGTCCAATTTACAGGAGCTTCAAGCACTGCCTCAGGCGCCTGCGACGCCAGGATCGCATCCAGTGCCGGCGCTGCAACTGCAATGGTTGCGTTACCCACCGCATCGGCACCTGCTTCACTATCAGCAGACACCAGATCACCGCCGCTTCCATCATTTGCACAGTCTTGGATCCAATTATTGAACACCAGGGCTGTGTTTACGTTAGCGCCTGCGCCACCTGTGATCCGTGCACATGATGCAAACGTGTTGGGTGAATCACCCGCGACTGTGGCTACCACGTTGTGGAAGAAACCACCTGACTTCTTCTTGAACTGCATGATGAAAGAGTCGTCGTTAGCCTGCTTGTCAGCGATGATTGTCACGTTGGCAATCGTGGGCTTAGACAGTGGCTCGTCCGCACCTTGCGTGTCCATCTCGAACGCTTCACCGCTGCCCTCAGGCGACTGCTTAACGATGACGTACTGCATGTTGCCTCGGTACCCCTCGTCCCAATCGACAGAGTCGTCGCGAGCTGCAGTCACGACAGCGTACTTAACGTTGACGTCACCGCCGTAGAACTCAATACCGTCATCCGCGTTATCGTGAACCTGAAGGTATGAGATCTCAGTACCGCTGCCCACGCCATTGAGTGACAAGCCATTGATCTCGTCACCGTCCGCATTGATCAAGTAACCGCCCTCGGCTATTACGACGTACTTGAGCGTTCCGCTGGAGTCGTTTCGCGTGTCGCCATTGATTTGACCAAAGTTACCCGCACCGCCTTCCGCAGTGATGTTGCAGAGATCAGCAGTACACGTGTTGTGGCGACCGAATCCGCTGATCACTAGCCCGCCCCATTCAAACGGGTTGTCGTAATCGGCATCCTCAGAGCTGAAGATGATCGGGGCAGTTGCTGTACCCACCGCTTCAATCTTCGCACCGCGGTTAATTTGAAGGACCGCAGCTGTCTGGAAAGTGCCATCGGCCGCCTCGAGGCCTTTCACCTCTACACCGGCTTCGATTGTCAGTGTCGGCGTAGTTAGCTCGGCGCCACCTTGAGTGAAGCCCTGCGCATCCAGGATCTCAGCACCATTACCGAACTGAACACGTCCTTTGATCGTGTAGGTGTTACCTGCAAACAACGTCACATCGTCGTTGTAGATGCCCTCAAGCTCACAGACGCCATCTGCCGTTTCAGTGGTACCCGCAGGACACTCGACAACCACAGCTTCAGGCGTTCCAACTGATCCGGGAATGGTCCATCCGTCCCACCAGGCCATGGTCGCATCAGGATCTACCGCACCGATGTAGTCCACGGCGTCTAGGTAGTCGACGTCTGCAACAGACTCGCTGAACGAGGCGTTGATTGCTGCCCAATCCATCGCTTCGGACAGCTTAGCAGCGTCAGCCGTAGAGGCTGCGAGTGAGTTCAAGTTGGCAAAGGTCGCAGTAACATTCAGTGCAGCGCCCCCCATATCAACCGTTGCAAGAACACCCTGATCACCGGGTGCATTTGCACAGTCTTGAATCCAATTATTGAACACCAGTGAAGTGCCAACGTTAGCTTCGGATCCACCCGTGATGCGGGCACAAGTATCAAAAGCATTTGGCGAGTCAGCATCGACCGTGGCAACCACGTTATGGAAGAAACCGCCTGACAATTTTTTGAACTGCATGATGAACGCGTCATCGTCAGCTTGTTTATTAGCAATGATCGTGACGTTCGATACCGTTGGCTTTGACAGAGGCGAGTCCGCGCCCTGCGTATCCATCTCGAACGCCTCGCCACTTCCCTCGGCAGACTGTTTCACAACGACATACTGTAGGTTGCCTTGGTAACCCTCGTCCCAGTCGATGGAATCGTCACGCGCACCCGTGACGACAACGTGCTTGGCGTTTACGTTGCCACCATAAAACTCAATACCGTCATCCGCGTTGTCGTGGACCTGCAGGTACTCGATCTCAGTACCATTACCGACACCGTTGAGTGAAAGTCCATTGATTTCGTCACCGTCGGCGTTGATCAAGTAGCCACCTTCCGCGATGACAACGTATTTAAGCATGCCGCTGTTATCGTCAGGCGTTGATCCGGACACCTGTCCAAAGATGCCCGCACCACCCTCGGCGGTGATATTGCAGATCTCATCATCACAGGTGTTGTGCGGACCAAAGCCGCTGACGATTAGGCCTCCCCATTCGAAAGGCCCTTCGTAATCGGCGTCTTCCGAACTGAAGATAATGGGATCATCGGCTGTACCGACAGCCATGATGTTAGCGCCCCGGTTTATTTGCAGTACGGCAGCGGTTTGGAAGGTGCCGTCAGAGGCGCTTAATCCCTTGACCTCAACACCGGGCTCAATTGTGAGCGTTGGTGTGGTCAGAGCGTCACCATTTTCGAGAGTGGTGGCCGACGACATGCGCGCAGCACCATTACCAAACTGAACACGACCGTTCAGCGTGTAGGTATTACCAGCTACCAAGGTCATGTCTGCGTCGTATGAACCGGTAAGTTCGCAAACATCGGCCGACGTTTCTGTCGTGCCCTCAGGACAAGGAACGTCATTGGGCTCAGGTTCTGGCTCGGGCGCAGGTGCTGGAGTTCCGCCTGACCCGCCACCATTTGTTGGCGCCTCAATGATAATCTTTGCGTCTCCACCGCCGCCGCTACAACCACTGAGTCCTACCAGGGCTCCAGAGGCGAGTAGCGCCATGACTAACTGCTTATTCATCTACACTCACTCCTAATGGAAATGGTTTTCGCTGTTTTGGTGCTGCTCTAAAGTTTCCAGTCGATACCGACTTGGAAACTTGTTCCTCGTTCGTACTGCTGGAAGACCTTGCCTCCCTGCGAGTACTCAAAATCTTCGTTTAGTAGATTGTTGACCTTCGCGCGCACTGAGAGCGCTTCGCTCACGTCCCATCGATAGACCAGTTGAACGTCAAGCCTTGGCTCTAAAATCACATCGGCCGCCCCCTGAATGCCACGGTCGGCAACGGTTTTGCCGTTCTGGTTGAGCAATAACGTCACCTGCTGCTCTGTCGCAAAATCGTCGTAGCCAAAAATAATATTGGCTGTGTAGTCAGGTTGCCCTTGCATAGCACGAATCACGCCGCCGCCGATGTCGACCTCGGACTCGATGGACGCCGCGTTGAAATCGACAAAGATCTCGGAGTCAAAGCTGTCCGAGAGCGGGAATGAAATACGTCCCTCGACCTCGATACCGGTGAGCTCAGCGAGATCAGAGTTTTGGAAGGTACGCGCGTTAGCGGCTGTGCCCGATGCCGCGATAACAACTCGCTCAATAGCGTCTTCGATTTCTTTGTGGAATAAAGCCACGGAAATGCTGTTACCTGCGTCCTCGTCGAAGTACCACTCCCAACGAATATCGGCATTTGTAATCGAAGAGGTTTGGAGAAATGGGTTACCAAAGACCTGAGCGCCAAACTCGAGATCCTGATAATAGGCATTCGCCGTTTCTTTAAAGTCTGGACGCGCAATCGTCTCACTGACAGCAACCCGGAGCTGTTGATCATCGGCAAACGACCAGTTCACGCCAAAATGTGGCAGTGGTGTGATTTCATCGATGACAGACTCTACGGGCTGACCATTGAAACTGCTGAAAGTCTCCGTAGTTTGAACATACTCCTCAAAACGAATACCTGTGATGACCTGCCATTCCAACCCGAACGTGTGGTCATAGAGCGCGTAAACGCTGTTATAGGTAAGATCCGCACCGTAGTTGTCAGAGGGAAGTGTTGACTCAGTAAAGGTGAGGCCCCGCGTCACCGAACCCTGGACACCACCCACGACAGATGGATCATCGCTCGCTGCATAAACCACGTCCGACACCACCGCATTGGGTGCCGCGAGTATGTCCCCCGCCAAGATCGTGGAGTAGCCGTAGATGGCGGCCTCTGCCTCTCGATCACGCTCAATGGCACTGAGTCCCAATTTTAATGAACTGAATGAGTCGCCATCGTCGAAGACGTCCCACGTCAGGTCGAATGACAGCTCGTAGTTGTTATCAACGAGATTATTGAAGCGTCGATTGCTGCCGCCGTAGTTGAAAAAGAAGCCGGTAAACAAATCGCCCTGTGAGGCGTTCGTTGCGCTGAAATCAAATCCCGCGACGAGATCACTGCCCAGTGTCTGCGACTGACTTGCGATGAAAGAAGAGGTGCGACGATCGGGCACGTCACGCTCAGCTTGGCTAACCGTTGCCTGCCACTCTAGGAACAGAGACCCCGACTCATTGAGAAAGTGAGATCCCGCAATCTGAGTCGACGCATATTGACGTTCTTCCCACTGTACGCTTGTGCCCACCACAGATCTGAATTCGTCACCCTCGACACCCACATAGCGCTCAACGAAAGAGTCCGTCACGCGGGAGACAATGGTGTTCCACTCATAGGTACTGTCTCCAATGCCTACACCTACGGAAACCAGGCCACTGACTTCGATGTTGTTGGTCGCTGTCTGATAGACGAAATCGTCCGCAACAATGTCAGAGCCGCCGCCGTATGATCGACGAATGCCATTTTCGCGCTGACTCCAGCTATTGGCGTAGCTACCAGCCGCAAAATAGCCGATCTCTGCATCACCAACGTAGAAGACATCACCCGCTGAAACGCCTAAATCAACTGCCGGTGTTGCAGATGCAGTGTCCGCATCCCAGCCATCCATCATGAGCAAGCCAGCAGCCTGTCGAAGTTCACCAGAGAGGTAACTGTCAATGATGAAGGTGTTGCCCTCGCTATCGGTTATGAGCCCCGCTTTTAGCCCTTCAGCGATAAGTGCAATCGCGCCGTTCTCTTCGCGCGTTCCATCATCCCAACCCAGCAAATCCGAATCACCTTCAAGCGCATCAACAGCGACCGAGCTTCCCGTAAGACCCGTGACGCCGCCCAACTGCACTGACAGGTCGATGAAGGCCTCATCAGGGAATGTCTTGGTGTTTATGACCAAATTTCCGCCAGTGGACTCACCAGGCATCGACGCCAGGTAAGTCTTCTTAACGTCCAGCTGATTTACAAAACTGGAAGGAAAAAGGTCCAATGGCACTGTTCGTCGAGACGGGTTGGTTGAGGGCATCGCCGAACCGTTAAGGTTTGCCGTGACATACCGGTCACCCAGACCCCGAATAACGACATATTTGTCGTTCTGCACGGACACACCAGGGACCCGTACAATCGACGCGGCAACATCACTGTCCCCGTAACGCGCAAGCTGTTCAACACCGAGTGTGTCGACAATATTGCCCGTATCGCGCTCACTGAGTTCAAAGGCACCGGGGTCGAAACTACCCAGAACGACAACCTCCTCCAACTGAGGCCGCTCAAGCTCAAACGCGATAGCCTCACTCGCGAGGCGAACTGACAGACCGCGCGTGACACCAGCAAAAATTCGAGCTGTATAGCGTTTACCGTCAACCGTCACCGAGTAGCGTCCACGGGGGGCTTCGATCGTTGCTACGCCTTCCTCATCCGAAGCGGCTCGTCCCCCACCATTAGACAAGTTCACGACCGTGCCTGTTATTGGCGCGCCATCTCTTGTCACGGCAACTTCAAGACTGCCCTTGGGTTGATCGCGTCGCTCTGCAGCAGACTCTCGACTACCGTACACGTCGACCAGTGGCGACGTGCCGGCCGCAAGTTCGATAACAACGTCCGCTAATTGACCTGATTCAAGAGAGAAACGAATAACGCGTTGTTCGCCGCCTGCATCAACAGCGACAACGTGGCCGCCTGCATTGAGGTCGGCAGTCAATGACCCGTCCAATCTCGTGCTACCGGCAACTTCACCGTCTATCGTGATCGTCGCTGAGCGCTGAGGTTGGCCGCTTTGGAATACGTATAGGAGAAGTTCATCCTCAGCCGAAGCAAATTGGGGTAACAACAATCCGGCTGTAACCAATAGCAGACGCGCTAACGTGCTTTTTATCATCGGTGCTCCTCAAGCGATTAATACTCTAGACTTCAGAGTGGCTTGGGCGTGCACTTTATTAATCGCAGATTACAGATTCCTTGCTGAAAGATGATCGTTTTATGACAACCGTTAAGTCGGAGATGATCAAATACCGCTAACACATTGTTTTGGCTGGCCTTATAGGCTTTTCAAGGTAATAAAACGTCACAAAAACTTCACATGCACCGGGCGCCAATCCGGTTAAAGTCCACGTGACGATCGTTGGGGTGCGTTGCGCTTCATATGTGTGCGGTATCGGCAAAGGGTCCGGCTGCCTTGAAACCCAAGATTGTGTTCAGCATGACGAGATCTGCGACCTGACGCAGCGGAGTTATGGATGCTTAACTTTCAAAACATCGTGCAGCAGTACTTTCCTGAATTCGCGAGTCGCCATTCAACGCTGGCTCGTATTACTGGGAATGCTTTGAACTTTTTATTTTTTCAGGGACGTTTTGAACAGTTTGCTCGCGAATACCCAGGCAGTGAGGGCTTTGAATTTGTTGAATCGGCGCTCACTTTCTTCGATTTCCAACTCCGTACTCGAGAATCCGAGAGAGCGCGCATCCCCGCCACCGGTAAGGTAGTGATCGTTGCGAATCATCCGATAGGCTCACTCGACGGGCTCGCTCTCCTCCATCTTATCCGGCAGATACGACCTGATGTAAAAGTCGTTGCCAACAATATGCTGATGCAAATAGAACGCTTGCACCCGGTGCTCTTACCTGTCGACAACATGGGGGGAAAAACCGGCCGCAAGCATTTGTTAGCGATAAAAGAGCATCTCAAGGATGAGTCTGCGCTGTTGATCTTCCCTGCAGGTGAGGTTTCCAGGTTCGGCGCCAAGGGCGTTCGAGATCCGGCCTGGCAAAGTGGTTTTATCAAACTTGCGTCCGCCACCAAGGCACCGATTCTGCCTATCTTCGTGGGTGGTCGGAACTCTGTCTTCTTTTACAGCCTGAGTGTGCTCGCAAAGCCTTTGTCAACGGCGTGGCTCATCAGGGAGATGTTTAAGCAAAGTCACAACACAATCGATGCCCGCATTGGAAGGGCCATCCCGCACGAGGTTTACGCAGCGAACAAATTTTCTGCGGCGACCCTCGCGGACATGTTCAAGCAACACGTCTACCGACTGGCGAAGAATCGAAAACCGATTTTTGACTCTGTTAAGACCGTGGCTCCGCCCGAGTCTCCAGTGCTCGTTAAGCGTGAGGTTTCGGTCTGCGAGCGTTTAGGTACAACGCCCGACGGTAAGCGCATTCTCCTTACGACCGCTAAGCAATCGCCTTGCATCATGCGCGAAATCGGCAGGCTCAGAGAAATGACTTTCAGACTTGTCGGCGAAGGGTCAGGTGCACCCCGGGATATGGACATTTTCGATAAAACCTATGACCAATTATTCCTTTGGGACGAGGATGAACTGGAGATTGTCGGTGCCTACAGATTGGGTGATGCGCGCCTACTCACTGAACGTGGCGGAGTATCGGCCTTGTACACAAGCACGCTTTTTGAGTTTTCGTCCTCAATGCAGCGCTACTTCGCACAGGGACTCGAACTCGGTCGCAGCTTTGTTCAGCCAAAATATCAGACGCGCAATGCGCTTGATTACCTGTGGTATGGCATCGGCGCATACGTGTCGAGCAGACCGCACATCCGGTACCTGTTTGGGCCTACTTCTATCTCGCGGTTTTACAGCCCAGAGGCGATAGCGCGGATCGCCTATTTCTACTCGGAAAACTACAACAGCCTTCCCGTTGAGGTGGATCCTAGAACGCCTTTCACTATTTCCGATGAGGTCAAAGCAAAGCTGGATACTGAATTTTTTGGCATCGACCGAGACGAGGACTTTAAAGCTTTAAAACACTACCTCGCATCGGAGGGGTTGAAGGTGCCGACGCTTTACAAGCATTACTCACAGACAACCGAACATACAGGCGTCACATTTTGCGCCTTTAATCGGGACGCAGACTTTGGTGACTGCGTTGATGGCTTTGTCATCGCCGATCTCACCCTGCTGAAACCGAAGAAAAAAGCACGTTATTTAGGGAAGGATTGGCGTTATGTTGGAGATCAAGCCTAAAGACGTTTTGACATGCCGTTCCGTGTGGATCTCTGATGTCCACTTAGGTAGCAAGTACTGCAAAGCAAAACAGTTGCTGCAAGTTCTCGATCGTATTGAGTTCGAGCAGCTATATCTCGTAGGCGATATCATTGACCTGCTAGCGATGAAGAAACGTGTGCACTGGCCAGCAGCACACAACAAAGTCATTTCCCGCTTTATGAAATTAGCGCGGCGAAAAAACAGTCGCGTTATCTACATACCCGGCAATCATGACTTTGCGTTTAGAAGCATCGGAAAAAAAACAACCATGGTGACATCGCTGTTCATCGTAACTTTATTCACCAGACTGCCGACGTAAAACGACTACTGGTGATCCATGGAGACGAACTGGACTACGCGGTCCGCTTCTCAAAACTTAATCGCGTAATCGGTGACTTTGCTTGTACCTTCATGATGTGGAGCAATACAAAAATCGATCAATTCCGAGATCAATTCGGTCTTCCCTATTGGTCATTAGCTAAATGGGGGAAACGCAATTCGAAAAAAGCGGAAGAAGCGATCGACGCCTATCAACTTGCCGCGATCAACATGATCAAAAATAAAAACTATGACGGCACCACTGCGGTCATCTGCATTACCCCACTATCCGAGAGTTAGACGGCGTCCGTTACATGAACGATGGTGACTGGGTCGAGAACTGCTCAGCCCTCATCGAGCTTGGCGACGGTCAAATCCGCCTTATCAAAGGGGTTTCACATCCCGAATCTGTCAAAGAAATGATCTTTGTCGACGCGACGGACGAATTTACCCGATAATGTCCAAAATAAGTCGCTGAGCGAAACTTTGAAGACTTGAGTTTGTCTCAGCATAACCCCATGTTTTTGGGGAAGTCGCTGTAGGTAAATATCACATGACACACGCTGCAATATCCGGTCTAGAAAGCTGGCTCGGTCAACAAATTATTGGGCAAGCCGATCTCGTCCGAAAACTCCTCATCGCCATTTTGGCTGACGGCCACCTCTTGGTTGAGGGCGCTCCGGGGTTAGCAAAAACCCGCGCTATCAAAATGATGGCTGAAGGTGTCGAAGGCGACTTCCACCGAGTTCAGTTCACGCCCGATCTACTGCCGGGCGACATCACGGGTACCGATATCTTCCGGCCGCAATTGGGGACCTTCGAGTTCCAAGCGGGTCCTATATTCCACAATCTGATTCTTGCTGACGAGATCAACCGCGCACCCGCAAAAGTTCAGTCGGCCTTGCTAGAGGCAATGGCTGAGCGCCAGGTGAGTGTGGGTGGAACCACGTATCCGCTACCACAGCTATTTCTTGTAATGGCAACCCAAAACCCTATCGAACAGGAAGGCACTTATCCGCTGCCCGAGGCGCAGCTCGACCGATTCCTTATGCACGTTAAGGTGGACTATCCGAACTCCAGCGCCGAGCGTGAAATTCTCAAGCTTGCGCGTCGCGAGGCCTCAACAGGTGAATCGCTTGACCAGCCCGAGGTGTCTGAGGCCACCGTATTCGCAGCACGCGAGGAGGTATTGAAGCTACACATGTCCGATGCGGTCGAGGAGTATATCGTGCAGCTGATCATGGCAACACGGCAGCCCGAGGCTTATGACGCTGAGCTTGCGAGCTGGATTGAATATGGCGCCTCACCTCGCGCAACCATTGGACTGGATCGTTGTGCCCGAGCCCATGCATGGCTATTGGGTAAAGATTTTGTCAGTCCCGACGATGTTAAAGCGATGGCGCATGATGTCTTGCGACACCGACTTGTCGTGAGCTACGACGGAGAGATTGCAGGTGTTACAGCCGACAGTGTTATCGACAAGCTACTGGATCTGGTTCCCGTAGCCTAAGTACTTTGACGTGTTGGAGTTTCTCCCCAAAGGGCACAAAGTCTCGGCAGAGCGACTCGTAGAGGGTCGTCACGTTGCGCAGTCGATTAACATCAATGCGCAATCCAAAGCGCTCGCATTGCTGGCAGGGCGTCGCAAAATTCGCCAGCGCGGACGTGGCGTAGACTTTGAGGAAGTAAGACTTTATGCACCGGGTGATGACGTGCGCTCGATAGATTGGCGCGTAACAGCTCGATCTGGAGATCCGCACACCAAGCTTTTCCAGGAAGATCGAGAGCAGCCTATTGTGTTGCTTGTCGATCTCCGCTCGCCCATGTGGTTTGGCTCTAAAAACTGCTTTAAAACCGTTCTCGCCTCACATATCGCCTCGGTGCTCGCATGGGCTGGACTCGACGCTGGAGAACGCGTCGGCGGTATAGCCATGACCAATTCTGGGCTCTTTGAGATTAAGCCGCAGCGCTCAAAGCGTTCGGTCTTGCGGTTGCTGCGTCTTATGGAGTCAGCCCCTGCGCCCTCTTTCTCACCCAACAACGAAGAAAGCGATACATGGTCCGTCGCACTGAGTCAGCTCAAGAGCCTTTCGCGACCCGGTGCACGACTGATGTTAATCAGTGACTTTACGGATCTGCTCACCGATACATCGGTAGAAAAAACACTCCGCGACATTGTCAGCCACAGACAAGTGGTTTGTTTCAAAATCACAGATCCGCTCGACGCTGAACTACCCCCCTCTGGGAAGTACGCGCTGACGGATGGAAACAAACAGATAAAAATGGATACGTCGATGCAGCGCTTGCGCAGCGCATACAAAGACGACTTTGAAAGATCTCAAGCTGAGGTAACTGAGTACCTTCGCCGTTATCAGGTGCCGCTAGTCCCCGTCGATACCAGTGAAAACCCTAATGAGCTACTGCAGAGGGTGTTTCCAAAACGATGAATCCCGAGCAGCTGCTAGAACAACTCGCACCTTTGAGGGCACCCGACGCCATTGGTTTGTTGCCACTGGCACCCGGTTGGTGGGCAGTTATCGCGATACTTGCGTTTGCAGTGGGAACACTCCTCTACCTTGCCTTTAGACGTTATCAACGCGCCGCTTATCGCCGTGCTGGTGTTCAGTGGCTCACTGAACTCGAGGCTGACTCCGCGGATGTTCAAATGCTCAGTCGCGCGTTGAAAGCGACTGCGCTGAAGGCTTACTCGCCCATTACGGTCGCTGGATTGTCTGGCGATGATTGGCCGAACTTCCTCCGTCAAACCTGCAGCAAGCTGGATAATGACGCGCTGACCATTTTGTCCCAGGTACACCGCGCGGACCCTGAATCACCTACAACCGTTGATTGGTATCACGCTCGTCTATGGATGAAACAGCACGAGGTGGCCAGTGCTTGATTTTCTGTGGCCCTGGGCCTTCGCACTTGTGGTACTCCCACTGCTTATGCGGCTACTGCCACCTGCCTCGGAATCGCTAGGGGCAGCTATTAGCGCGCCGTTTAGTGCACGCTGGCAGCGGCTTCAAGGCGAAGGGCAAGTTTCAGCATCGGTTAGCACGTTTAGGGTGCTCGGTTTATTCCTCGCCTGGATCTGTATTGTGACGGCAATAGCGCGTCCGCAGTGGGTCGGCGAGCCTATCGAACTCCCCAATACCGGCCGCGACCTTATGCTGAGCCTAGACTTGTCCGGGAGTATGCAAATTCGGGATATGCAGGTTGGGAACCGCACTATTTCCCGTGTTGAAGCCGTTAAAGCGATTGCCTCCGACTTCACCGAGCGCCGGGTTGGCGATCGCGTGGGTTTGATTTTGTTTGGCTCGAAAGCCTATGTCCAAGCGCCACTGACCTTCGATACAACCACCGTGACGCAATTTATCCGAGAGGCACAGCTCGGCTTTGCGGGCGAGGATACGGCCATTGGCGACGCCCTGGGTTTAGCCATCAAACGCTTGCGTGACCGGCCCGCCGCCTCTCGGGTTCTTATTTTGCTCACCGATGGACAAGACACGGCTAGCAGCGTTGAACCTATGGAGGCAGCGGCGCTCGCGGCACAACAGAACGTCAAGGTGTACACCATCGGCATCAGCCGGAATCTCGGTACGACGAGCGCACGTGGTGGTGAGGTCGATGAGGCGCTACTGCGTGCGATCGCCGAGGCCACCGGTGGCGAGTATTTCCGCGCGCGCGACCCTCGAGAACTGCAGGCCATCTACGGCATCATCGACCAACTCGAGCCGGTCGAGCAGGACGCAAGTACCTTCCGCCCTCGTAGGTCACTGAGCTACTGGGCAATGCTCGCGGGCCTCTGCCTAGGCAGTATTGTATTGCTTACGGGTGGACTGTTGACTGGCTTGAGATCTCGAAGTGGAGGCGCTGCCGCATGACAGACATCCACCTCATTCGCCCTGAGCTTCTCTGGCTGTTACCCGCCGTTCTGCCGCTACTGCTGGTCGCATGGCGGCGACAGTCACAAGGCGGCGACTGGTCTAAAGCCATCGACAGTGACCTGCTACCACACCTGATCGCCGAGGAAGGTGCCCGCGGCAACCGATTGCGTCAGCTTTGGTGGCTAGCACTTCCGATACTTGTAATAGGTGCGGCAGGCCCCTCGCTTGAGCGCGCAGAATTACCCGTTTTCGAAAAGTCAGACGCACTCGTCATTGTCTTGGATCTCAGTCAGTCGATGTGGGCAACAGATACACAACCCAGTCGTGTTCGACGAGCTCGACAGAAGATCATGGATGTCCTCGACACGCGTTCAGAGGGTGTCACTGGCATGGTGGTATTCGCAGGCGATGCGCATGTGGTAACGCCGCTTACGGACGATGCCCGCACCATTGAGAATTTATTAAGCGCCCTATCGCCCGATATCATGCCGCTACAGGGATCCAATGCCACCGAGGCACTCGTCCTTTCAGCAGGACTGCTCGAGACCGCAGGCCTTACAAACGGTAGCGTGTTGCTAATAACCGACGGTTTACCCAAATTTTCCGTGAGCGATGCACGCGACGCGCTGGGCCGAGTCAATGCGACGCTGAGCATTCTCACAGTGGGGTCAGAGACTGGTGCGCCCATCCCATTACCCGAGGGTGGATTCCTCAGAGACAGTGAAGACCAAATTGTCATCCCCGCCGTCGATAAAGAAGTGATAAATCGCATAGCGTCCGAGCTACAGGCGAAGACAGCCGATGCCTCTGTCGACGACGCCGACATCCAGTTTTTACTCTCGGGTAATGAGTCGAGTATCACAGCCGAGGACTCGCTTGAGCGTAAAACAGACACCTGGATCGATCTCGGCTTTTGGCTAGCGGCTTTGGCGGCACTCTTTATGCTGCCGCTGTTTCGACGCGGGGCCCTCAGCGTCCTACTCGCGGGCCTCTTTTTGACGCACGCAGATACCAGCGAAGCGAGTATCCTCGACAACCTCTGGTCGACGCCCGATCAGAAAGCGGCGAAGGCACTGGAGGCCGGTGATGCCGAGCGCGCTGCGGTCTTGTTCGAGGACACAGATTGGCGAGGCACGGCGCATTACGAAGCTGGCGATTATCGATCAGCCTCGGCCGAGTTTGGCAAAGGCGAATCGGCAGACGCGCTATACAACCGAGCGAACGCGCTAGCACTTGCCGGAGACTTACAAGGCGCCATCGATAGCTACGATAAATCGTTGGCGATTGAACCCGAGCAACAGGACGCGATAGCGAATCGAGAGCTGGTGAAGTCGCTTCTCGAACAAGAGCAGCAGCAACAAGAAAATAACGAGCAGGATGGCGACAGCGATCAGTCGGAAGAGCAGGGTGACTCTCAGGAATCCGAAAGTGACTCTTCTGCTCAAGATCAACAGAGCGAGAGTGATTCGCAGGAAGGTGAATCAGAATCTCAAGATCAGCAACCCAGTGATCAGGACACGCAGCCGGGAGCCGAGGGTGAGATGAGCGAGGACATGGATATGTCTGAGCTCGAGCAAGCCACCGAGGAGCAAATGGCGCGCTTTAATGAGGCACTGGAAGAGCAACAGGCGCTTGAACAATGGCTTCGACGCGTGCCCGATGATCCCGGTGGTCTGCTCCGGCGCAAATTCCGCTATCAAACAATCCAACGCCTTAGAAACGGAGAGGAACCCGATGAAGACGTTCGCTGGTAAGCTTTTAGCTGCGTTAACAGTGATGGCCCTAGCGTTTCTGAGCGCTACGGCAAGCGCCGAGATCAGATCGGATGTTGATCGACGCACGATCAGCATGGGTGAATCCTTGCGACTTACGATCACGGGCGACGCCAGTGAGCGTTTGGATCAGCTCGATCTGGCGGCGCTCCAATTCGACTGGGAGATTCTTAGTAGCAGTAGCTCGACGAACACCTCCTTTGTCAACGGATCGCGGTCGACCACACGTACACTCACACTGGATCTCCTCCCCCTACGTGATGGCCTCTTATCCATTCCAGCATTGAGCACCGGTGGCAAACGAACAACACCCATCGCCATTACAGTGAATCCACAAACCGTGAGTGCAGGTGGTGGTGATTCTGTTAGGTTTAACATCGATATCGATAAGCAGTCCGTCTACATCCAAGAACAGATCGTACTCACGGTCACCATCGAACAGGCGATTAATCTCGATGGTGCCGAGGTGACGCAGTTAGAGCTTGAGAACGCGATCGTTGAAGAGCTCACACGCCGCAACTTCCAACGGCAAATCAATGGTCGTTTATGGCGCGTCACCCAGCTTCGATATGCGATTTATCCGCAGCAGCGTGGCACGCTTGAAATTCCCGCACTCGCCTTGACCGCGAGAGAAGTGCTGCCGGGTCGCTCGCTACTCGGTGCACGACTTGGCAAACGCTTTAGGTTGTCTGAGGACCCTGTCAGCATCACTGTGAAGCCCGTCCCAGAGTCTTTTACGGGCAGCGTTTGGTTACCCGCGAATTCGCTTGAATTAACACAGTCTTGGTCAAAAGCGCCGGAGACGATGGAAATTGGAGACTCTACGACTCGGACGCTATCGCTGGCGGCAGATGGCCTCCTAAGCAGTCAGCTACCGCCCATTACCAGCATGAGCGACAGCAGTGCAATCAGCGGCATTAGGGTTTACCCCGATCAAGAATCGAGTGATCAAATCGAGCGCACTGAGGGCTTCCTTGGAAAGCGCACGCGAAGTGAGGCTTTGGTAGCCAGCGGCTCTGGCTCGTGGACGCTGCCCGAAGTGCGTGTCCCTTGGTGGAATACAAAGACGGATACGCTCGAGTACGCGGTATTGCCCTCCACCACCATTTCAGTAGGTAGCCCCACCGTAGACATACCGACGCCAACCTCAGTCACCACTCCGGCGCCAACCTCAAGTGGTGCATTACCTGCTTGGATCGGCGCAGTCGCGGCCGCTGGCTGGATCATAGCCCTCGTGCTCGGAATACTCTTGTGGCGAACGCGAGCCCGCGGCACAAGCGTCCAGCCGAGTGAAAATAGAGAAGAGACCTTGCGTCCTCTACTATCGGCACTGAAGGCAAGCACTGCGCAGAACGACGCCTCAAAAAGTCGCGATCTAGTTCTGCGCTGGGCATCGCTTCATGCAGGAGCGCCAATCAGGACGCTGAATGCAATACGTGCAGTGTGCTCGGAAGAATTGAGCCAACAAATAGCTGAATTAGAACAGCGTCTCTATGCCAGTGATGACGAGAGTTGGTCTGATGGCGCGGCACTGTATCGCGCCATATCTCGAGAGCCGTCTTGGTCGGTTGAAGATTCAGTCGGCACTGCCCGGGCGCTGTACCCCACGGCCTAATCCAGTAGCCTCTCAACGAGTAGCGTGGCGAGCATTTGCCACGCTAACTCGCCCAAGGCAAGGCGCTATCAGGCAATGCGCAGCGCTTCCAATTAGCAATAAGCAAACCCGTAACGTATGGGTAGCAACCACTCGGTCACTACGCAGGGACTGCGCAGTTAATACACAGTTAACGCTCAATGACTTACGATTACGTGCAGTTACTTCTCAGCCGTCGCTTAACGAGCGCTGAACAACCTCGAACACATCCTGAGACAGATTGTCCAAGGCCGCGATCGATGACAGCTCCGCACGCATCATTTCCTGGCCATGGGCATAGCGCTTAAAGCGCGTTAGCGGTGCTAGCATGCGCGAGGCAATCTGCGGGTTTTCCGACTGCAGCCTTCTTACCGCATCGCCCAGTAGCGCGTATCCACTACCGTCAGTGCTATGGAAAGCAACGGGATTCGCACCCGCAAACGAGCTGATAAGCGAACGCACCTTATTCGGGTTTCGCCAATCAAATGCAGCGTGCTCCGTAAGCGCATTAACAGCTGCCACTGTGGACATTTCGGGCCGCGTCGCTTGCATGACGAACCACTGGTTGACCACCAAATTTTCAGACTGCCAACGGTCAAAGAAATGCTGCAGCACCTCCTCGCGATGCACGTCGTCCCCGTAATGAACGACGAGGCGAGCCGCGCAAAGGCGGTCCGATAAATTTGTTGCTGCGAAGTACATCTCACGGGCGGTGTTGAGCCAATTTGAGTCGCTCGCGACCAGTAAATTGAGTGCTGTATGTACCAAGGCGCGATCACCGATTTGTGCCGCAGACGGTGCATACGGCTCGCTGGCGGCCATACCCTTACTAACGATATGTGTTAGCTCATCGCGCAGCCCTTCTCCCAAGGCGCTAGCCACACTTTGTTTTGACGCGTGAATTTTGTGGACATCCACAAGGCCACTCTGTGAGTGTCGATCTGCGATCGACGCCTCCGTCGGTAATGCAAGAAGCTGTGCTTTCATCGCAGCTTCAGATGGACCTGCAAGCACCCGCCGAAGCGCATCGACATAATCGGGTGCGAGCATTCCTGTACCCTCGTCAATCGCCTCGAAGGCCAAACGCTGAGATGCGTCCCAGCGAACATAGGGATCATCATCAAAGCCTATAAGTGCCACAAGCTCGTCGCTTGATTGCTCGAGCTCCAAGCGAACAGGTGCAGAGAAACCTCGCAGCAGAGAGAGCACCGGTTGTTTGGACAGCCCATTGATACTGATCGTCTCAGAAGCTTCAGTAAGCTCCACAACACGCTCTTTCTCGCCTTCGCCAAGGTCGTGATGCTTCCCATCGACCAGTAGCGACATAGCCACAGGTATATGAAGCGGTGGCTTGGTGTCCTGACCAGGCGTTGGTGGATTGCGCTGCTCGAATGAAATGTCGAAGTTCCCGGATGCCTCGTCGAACTTAGTCTCAACAGCAATAACGGGCGTACCAGCTTGTTCATACCAACGGCGGAATTGACTGAGATCCTTGCCAGAGGCTTCTTGCATCGCATCGACAAAGTCATCGCAGGTAACTGCCATGCCATCAAATCGCTCGAAATACAGGCTGGCACCGCAATAGAAGGCCTCGTCACCCAACAACGTGTTGAGCATGCGCACAACCTCGGCGCCCTTCTCGTAGACGGTCATCGTATAAAAGTTCGATATCTCAATGAACGAATCAGGTCGAACAGGATGCGCCATAGGGCCCGCATCCTCCGCGAACTGATGGGTTCGCAAAAATGCCACGTCCTCGATACGCTTCACGCCCCTAGAGTTCATATCCGCTGAGAACTCGGCGTCACGATATACGGTGAAGCCTTCTTTCAAACTGAGCTGGAACCAATCCCGACAGGTAACACGGTTCCCTGAGAAGTTGTGGAAGTACTCGTGTGCAACAACCGATTCCACGCGCTGATAGCCAAGGTCCGTGGTGATATCTGGGTGTGCAAGTACACAAGAGGTATTAAAAATATTGAGGCTCTTGTTTTCCATCGCCCCCATATTGAAGTCATCGACGGCGACAATATTGAAAAGATCAAGATCGTACTCGAGCCCGTACCGCTCCTCGTCCCAGCGCATTGACGCTTTCAGCGATGTCATCGCATGCTCGCAGTAGCCAATGTCCTTAGCTTCAACCCATATCCTAAGATCGACCGTCTTCCCTGATATTGTCTTAAAGGTGTCTGAAACTAGTTCGAGGTCACCTGCAACAATGGCAAATAGATAGCTGGGCTTGGGGTGTGGGTCATGCCAAACGACGGTGTGTCGATTATTGTCGGCCGAGCTTCGGCTAACCTCGTTGCCGTTACTAAGGAGCACCGGGCAAGTGTTTTTGTCGGCTGTGAGCGATACCGTGTAAGTCGAGAGCACATCAGGACGATCCAAACCAAAGGTGATCTTGCGATAGCCCTCTGCCTCACACTGCGTGCAATACATCGTTCGTGAGCGATATAAGCCCTCAAGCGATGTATTTTTCTCGGGTACGATATCGACCTCTGCTTCGAAACAGACTTGGTCGGGCACGTTCTCGATGGTTAGTTTGCCGTTAGCATAGCGATATTCGTCGGCACTCAGCGCTCGTCCATTAATCACCAGGCTGACGATCTCCAATGACTCGCCATCTAATACGAGCGGCGCGTGGTTTTTGCCGTTGCGCTGGATAGTAAGTTTGCTCGCAACGCGCGTTCGTCCATCAAAAATATCGAACGCCAACTCAACGGAGTCGATAAAGAAATCGGGGGCTTTGTAGTCCTTCCGATAGATCGTTTTTGGTGCGCCCTCACGCATCATTGCATGCTCTCCAGTTGTACGTGGTACCCGCCAAATTTGCGGACATTCAAAACCCCAGTATCAAACATCAAGTACTGCCCTTTGATGCCCATCAGTCGGCCTTCAACTCTCGGGGTTTTATCAAAATTATGTGCTTTTACTTTGGTTGGAAATTCGATCACGGGGTAGTCGATATCCACCGCTGGTTGATCTTCCAACAACGTGATCGCTTGTAAGCCAAATCGGTCCTGAAGCGCGGAAATGTCGTCGGCGCATAACTCCATCAACTCTTTTCTCTTTTCTTCCAAAGAGACCGGCTCACCGTTACCTTTTAACATCGTCTGCCAAGCAGTTTTGTCCTTAACGTGATTAGCCAACGCCGTCTCCAGTAAGCCCGAAAGCTGTCGGTGACGGACACGCGCAATAGGCTGCGCCTGCGTTGCGCCCTGATCCATCCAGCGGGTTGGAACTTGGGAGTGCCGTGTAATGCCAACCTTCACACCCGAGGTATTTGCCAGATAAACGATATGGTCGACGAAACAATTATTCTCCGCCCAATCGGGTTCGCGGCAGGTGCCCTCGTCAAAGTGACACCTCTCTGGACTCACGATACAACTATCGCAAGCAGCTAGTTTTTTAAAGCAAGGAAAACAGTGCCCTTGATTAAAGCTCTTATTCGTCTTCCGGGCGCAATGCACACAGTTGATGACCCCGGTAAATTCGAGCGCAATATGGCTGCCAATCAGTGGATTGAGCGCTACCCGCGCTTCACCAATGGGTAATTTGTAATGCACGCTGGAGTCTAGCTCCGTAAGCATTTTGCGTAAGTTTCCCGATGCGATCATTAACTGAGTCTCTCTTATTGCCACTTGAGTGGAACAGGGTCGTCACAGGTATCACCCGCTTTTGCACCCTTATCGATGAATCCCACGCGCTCCTCCGCTGGCAAGTGAAACTGCCCCCAAAGTAAAACCGCTTCCATCGTCTCTTTTCTCTGTGTTTCCGTCAGTGTCCGACCGTCCGGCCAGCGCCCGGTAGAGAGTGCATCAACCATCCTCTGATACAGCTCTCTCGGCATAGCCTTCACCGCATTTTCATATGCGCCAGACCCTTCATTTTCGTTCGACATAAGCGCTCGTTATCCTCTTGGTAAGACGCGGGCAATGATGATGCCTGTCAGAATGCCAACCAATAAACCACCTAAATGCGCACCATTGGCGATCGATCCTAAACCCAACAGTTTGAGAACATCGGTGAAGCCGATTAGCAGCCAAACCCACATAAAGGTAAGAACCGACGGGACAGGAATAAGAACCAACCCGGGTCGCATGCGGGACAAGACCCAGAGGCAACCCATATAGGCGTAAACAACACCGGATAAGCCGCCAAAAATAGAGGGGCCTTCCCACCAGTACTGAAGCAAGTTGCCGCCCACGGCACCGGCAAGGAAGAGGTTAAATACGAAAACTGAGCCTAAGCGAAGCTCGAGCCGGCTACCGAACTCCCAAATCCACAGTGAATTAAACACAAGGTGTAACAGACCAAAGTGAATCAGCGCGGGACTCACGTAGCGCCAGTAATCGGTTCCCGGACTTACAAGTTCAAAACGCCGGCCGTTGTATTCGACTTTGTTGAACGCCAGCCAGTCTAAAACGATGGAATCGCCAAACACCTCCATCAGCAAAAAGACGCTGACGGCTGCAACCAGCACTAAAACCGTTACGGGAACCTGTCGCCAATGAATAGTCAGATCAGGATGTGAGTGCATCAGACCATCTTAGTTTGTCCCGACAACTCGCATAAAAGCTGTAGCCCGGTGGGTGCAGTAACCGAAGTGCCCGTGGCTTTTTCCTTACGACAACCGAGTCACCTGGCTTCAATGTCAGTGACACTTGGCCATCACATGTAACCAGCGGATTGTTTTTGTTTCGCTCCAGTGTGTCTATTTGGATGACGCTATCTCCGTGAACAACCATAGGACGGCTATTCAATGAATGAGGAAACATGGGCACGAGAGCAACGGCATCAAGTTTAGGGTTCATGATAGGACCTCCCGCTGACATTGAGTAAGCGGTAGAGCCAGTCGGTGTGGCGATAATTAAACCGTCAGCGTTCATCCGATAAACGAAATCGTCGTCCACTTGAAGCTGAAACTCGATCATCTGCGCAGATGTACCGGAGTTCACAACAACGTCATTCAACGCCTCGGCGCGACCCGTTGTGTTACCACCACTCGATACTTCAACATCGAGAAGGAAGCGTCGGTCGGTCGTGTAATCACCGTCAAGAACGCTACTCACGTGAGCAGCTAACTCCTCGTCTGGACTCACGTCGGTCAAGAAACCGAGCCGCCCGCGGTTCACGCCGATCACGGGACAGTCATGGCGCACCAGTGTTCGAGCGGCGCTCAACAAACTCCCATCACCACCAATCACAATTGCCAGATCAACATTCGCGCCAATAGCGTCTCTGGGCTGCATGGCACGCGTTTCAAAATGAGCGAGAGTAGCCAGTCGGTCCTCGAGAACAACATCGATGCCCCGGCTATCAAGTAAGTCCAATAGGTGAGCAACCACTTGAGAAACTCCCGGGTGCTCGCGCCTTCCCAGTAAACCCACTCGTTTAAATTCGCTCATGGTAACCCGCCCTACTTTCGATCGCCTTTATCGGCAAAATCGCGTAATAAATAACGTCGCATTGCATGCGCCACTTCATGATAAGCCAGCAATCCCGACCCCATTTGTAACGATCGATCGCTTAGCGCCTGCCAAAGCGTCGCCTCCGACAGAATCCGCCGCAAGTTCAGTACCATATGGGCAGGACTATCGGCAATCGACACACTATCACCTAATTCCAATCGTGCATTCGATATGGCCTCACGAGTCGTCGCCAAGGGAATCCCTCGAACCATCGCATTCACGAGCTTCGCTTCAACGTGACTCTCGTTTAGCAGTGGCTCGACCATGGCACGAATACCCAGCTCCGTGATTTTTAAATCGTTACTGTCACGATGAAGTAATACGTCATTGCGCGATGCGAGATCATTGACGAGTTCCTCATTCGCATCGAGCCCGAGAACGTGAAGCTCTAAGCCCGGAATCGCATCTCGGATACCGCTCCAAACATGGTCTAAAAACCAAAGCAGGCTGTTTACGTTATCCGAATCACCAAGGTAGCCTGCATAGCCAATACGCATTCGCGTTGCAGTAAAACCTGACACCACCGCTGTCGGTCGCGAAGGTGAGGGTGGCGTAGATTCGTCAACTAACTTTCCCAGCGATATTCCTAGGGCGAGCAGATCCTTGGACACGTCTGTGGTTGAGAACACACGATCGCAACGAGATAAATTGCCATGCTCATAACGACGAATACGTTTTACCCTTCGTGATCCTAAAAGGCCTTTGGCAAGCGCAGGTGAATCCGACTCAATTCGCTGTACAAAAAACGCGGTGCGCCCCGAAATGCCCAGCGGTAGGTAAGGTATCGCATCAAGTGAATCCACAACGACAGATTCAAAATCAGCGGCTCTACGCTGAATAGCCGCTTTTAATCGCGCATTTACAAGGGTGCTCACACCGCGCCCCTCGAGTAACAATTTCAACTCAGGATCGACGGGCTTATCCCCGTCACCTCGTTCAAACCCACCGGCAACCCTGACAACGCCGAGATCAATGCGCAAAGAATTCAAGTCAGCGGTATTCGCTGGACCCGCTACTGCTAATGAAATCTCGAAGTCACGCGAGAGAATACTGATGACCGATCGAGTTGCCTCAGTCAGTGCGGGCTTATCCCTCTGGGTTTGGACAGCGGTTATGTAGAGTAACTTTCCCTTCATCCACCCAACCCCTAGGGAGATTCAAGACCTACGTTATTGAACTCTAAAACGCGTTCGGCTCGGTAACTAGATCTCACAAAAACGCCCGAAACGACCTCTTTAAAGCCCTTTTTCAATCCCCACTCACGGTAGCGCTCAAATTCATCGGGCGTTACAAAACGTTCTACTGGCAGATGGTTCTTTGTGGGCTGCAGATACTGCCCAAGGGTCAGGACATCGACAGAGGCATTCCGTAAGTCATCCATACACTCGAGGAGTTCGTCGTCAGTCTCACCGAGGCCAAGCATCAAGGACGTTTTAGTGATGACATCAGAGGTTTGAGCCGCGTATTTCAATACGTTCAAGGTTTGCTCATAGCCGGCTCGGGGATCACGAACAGGATGAGTCAGTCGCTTTACGGTCTCTACATTTTGAGCGAATACATCGAGCCCCGAATCTAGAAGCGTATCGATAGCTAACTCCAGGCCCAGAAAGTCGGGCGTCAGCGCCTCAACCCCAGTATCCGGGTTGAGCCGTTTAACCTCTTTAATCGTCTTAGCGTAATGTCCAGCACCGCCGTCGGGTAAGTCGTCGCGATTAACAGACGTCAAAACGACATAAGACAACCCCATTAGCTGAACCGCTTTAGCTGTGTTCTCGGGCTCTTCAGCATCCAACCAGCCCTTGGGATTACCCGTGTTTACGGAGCAGAACCGGCAGGCGCGAGTACAGACCTCGCCCATGAGCATAATGGTGGCAGTCCCAGCGCTCCAACATTCGCTGATATTGGGGCATTTAGCTTCTTCACAAACCGTCGCAAGCCGGTGCTGCTTAACGATATCTTTTACCGACTCATACTTAGGTGAGTGGCGCACGCGCATGCGCAAAAAATCGGGCTTTTTGAGTCGCTGGGAATCCGCCTTAGAGGATTTGATACCGTCTTTGATCGCATGAATGCCGGAAGGGGTAACAAACTTCTCCCCACTCGGTACGTTAACCGCTGGAATCAAATTTGACTCACCTTTTTCGCCCATGTCTCGGCAACTCCACCCGATCTACCCCTGCACAGCGAAGTTTACACCAATGTTAGAAACAAGAACTGCTCGACCAGGTCTCTAAGCATGCTGTGCATCGCAAATACGCGAAAAAATCGGCCCTATGCGAGGTAGCCGAGCCTAAATATCACTCTGTACCCCAAGGTCGATCGAGCCAATCGTCAAACCTCTGTCCTGAGTCCTTAGCCGGCTAGCAAGTGAACTGAGCCCCGAAGAAACGAGTAGAACCGCAGATGAAGCGTCAAAAAGATTGTTACGACTGCAAGACGGCAATGGCTGTGCTTTATCGGTCTCGAGCAGGTAAAACTGAAGGTTGGCAATTCCGGTGTGAGGCATGCCTGCTGAAATTTAAAGCGGCACAATCTGATGCGTACCAATACGGTGGGACGTGGAAGGCGCGCAAACAATGACACTCTTATTCTATCTCGCGTATTACCGCATTCTCTAGAACGCCCACATTAATTTGGGCGCGAGTGATTGCCATTTTCTACGGGGAGCTATCCGTGCGAAGACTCCTAGAACAGGACAAAACAATCGTTTCCTATTACAGATACCCCAGAAGCCAAAGAACAAAAACCGCGGTAAAAGCGCCTTTGAAGTAAGCAAACCAGAGTGCTACGTAGTCAGACATGCCTAGCTTTTGTAACCACCAATCCGTTTGTCGTTTGTGCCAACTAAAGAATTTCATGGGAAACCTCGTCAACCGTATCTTTCACTGTTCCCGTTCACGCAATGCTCCCGCGTAAGGCGCACTGCCGCGTATGTAAGCGAGGCCACCAATAAGGCTCAGACTCACACCAATCGACAAACCGTATCGCACAGAGTCCGCACCAAACTGAGAAAAGCTATCGCTCAGTGCACCGACCAGCAGCGGCCCCAGCCCCATACCCAACAGATTAATCGCCAGCAACATCAACGCTGACGCCTGTGTTCGCCAATATTGTGGAACAAGATTTTGCACGGCAGCGTAGCTCGGGGCGATCCAAAAGCTAGCGAATACAGCAGAAAGTCCCATGAACACGAGCGCAAACGGTACGTCGATAGTGCCCATTACCAGTCGGTGCTCGACGGGCCAGAGCAGGAATGCAAGCTGGGTGGGTAGCGCAAGGAAAATTCCGATAGCAGGTAGCCACAACTGCCAACGCTTATCGTCACGCGCAAGCCTATCGACAAGCAGTCCACTGGAAATCGTACCGAGACCGCCACCGAAGACGCCGATCAAACCCAGATAAAGTCCTGCATCGACAAGACTCATGTCATGAACGCGCACCAAAAAGCTCGGCGACCAAACACCGAGACCGTAGCCTGCAATCCCGGTAAAGCCCACACCCACCATAATGTGAGCAAACGAAGGGAGCCTGAAAATATTTCCCAGTGCAGCGAACAGTCCTGCCTGAGCTTGCCCTTCAGGTAAACTTACCTTGAGGGGCTCTCTCACAGTGAGTTGAATCAAAATGGCGAGTAGTACCCCGGGAATGCCAAACACTAGGAACACTGAACGCCACCCATAGGCCTCGGCAATAACGGCGCCACCAAACAAGCCCACCAAAATGCCAATGTTCGGCGCGGTCGCTAAAATACCCTGCGCGAAAGCCCGCTTCTCCGGAGGAAAATAGTCAGCCAAGAGCGACTGTGACGGTGGCGTGCCGCCTGCCTCACCAACCCCAACACCTATCCGAAGTAACAACAGATGCCAAAAGCCGGTTGCCGTTGCGCAAAGCGCTGTAACCGCACTCCAAGTCGTCATTGAGATGGCAAGCACATTTCTGCGCGACCATCGATCTGCAAGGCGCGCTACGGGTATTCCAAGCGTTGCATAGAACAAAGCGAATGCCAGTCCCGATAACAATCCCATCTGAGTATCGGTCGCACCGAATTCCGTTTTGATCGGTTCAATCAGGATCGTCATGACCTGACGATCGACAAAATTAAAGACGTAACCCAAAGTCAGTAACGCCAGGACGTAGTAGCGGTACCTGCTTGAAAAGGCCTCGTGAGGCGCAGCCATTGCTGATGCTGAAGTTTGTTCCGTCACGCTGTGGGACACCCTTTTTTATCGTTTGTTCTTATCGTTTTTTTGTTGATGCAATAGCCGCGCTCGAAACTCGAGCATCGCCTGCACCACACTTACTAACAGGGAGGAGAGTATCCCGAAAATGGCCAGCGCCACAGCGTCCAAAATAGTCCATATCAATTGGCGTTATTGCTACTTGCGCGCTTAGGAACATCATTCATTTTCTATTGGCGATTATTATTGAGCCCCCAATGTCGACCTGACGCATTGCTGCGCTCTGTTTGCTAAGGGCTGTTTGCTAAGGGCTATTTGCTAAGGGCTATTTGCTAAGGGCTATTTGCTAAGGGCTATTTGCTAAGGGCTATTTGCTAAGGGCTATTTGCTAAGGGCTATGCAATGCCATCACTGATATAGTGCAGAGCAAAATAGGACGGCAACTGTGTAATGAACAACATCCAGCAGAACGAGCAAAGACCGATATTCGCCTCACGACGGATCT
Organism: gamma proteobacterium HIMB55; assembly: GCA_000227505.4. Classification (NCBI taxonomy): domain Bacteria; kingdom Pseudomonadati; phylum Pseudomonadota; class Gammaproteobacteria; order Cellvibrionales; family Halieaceae; species gamma proteobacterium HIMB55. Next base: position 1,465,161 of record AGIF02000001.1, read on the forward strand.
TGCTCAATTTCATCCTCATCACATTGTGCTCCCAGTTCACCTTCGCTTTGCTAGCAATGAAAGGCGTACTGCTGCCGCAAATTCTCGAGTTGTGGGATGTATCCAAAACACAATTCGGTTTGCTTCTGTCTATTTACGGGCTGGCCAGCAACTTCATGTACGTGTTGCTGAGCTGGGCACAAGACCGTTACGCACCCCGCCAACTGATATCCATCACGATGATTATTGGCGGCATAACGACATCCTTTTTGGGCAAAACCTCAGACTTCTATGTCCTGTTGAGTTTGTTGTTAGTGCTCGCAATTTGCTGCGAGGGCGCCTTTTGGCCGGCTATTTTGTCATCGGTGAGAAAATCTGCCTCGGATGAAGATCAGCCTAAAGTCTTTGGGATTCTTGAGGGTGGCCGTGGGCTGATCGAATTTCTGCAAAACGCCATCACCCTGGGACTTTACGCATGGCTTGGTAACAGCGTGCTGGGGCTTGAGGTCGCCTTTATGCTCAACGGGGGCGTAATGGTAGTGCTGGGAATTCTCTGCTGGTTCGCACTACCGAGAGACCCCCTCCTGAAATCAAGCGAGTCCTCCGGAGATATGATGCAAGAGGTTCGTGAAGGCATGAAAATCACGCTTGCGATGCCAGAGGTGTGGCTCGCTGGTGTAAGTGGATTCTTCATCTACTTCGCTTATACCAGCCTCCCGTATTACGTCACCTACCTCGATGAGAGTTACGCGCTTCCTGCCCTCGCCGCATCGATCTTCGCAATTCTTTCGACCTCAGTGGGGCGCATCAGCTCAGCGTTCGTCGCGGGCTTTGTGACGAACCGACTCTTTGGTAGCTCGGCAGGTGGGATGCAGACAGGCCTCGTTCTCATCGCTGTACTGGGAACAACGCTCGCACTGATGCCAACGACACAGTCACTCGTTTGGGTGGCAATGGGTCTACTGATGCCTCTGGTGTTCATCATCTTCTTCATGCGCGCTCTCTACTTCGCGCCGTATGGCGAGATGGGGCTACCCCCACGATTTTCGGGATCGGTCATCGCTGTCGCCGCGTTTGTGGTCTATGCGCCCTCATCCTTTGGCTACTTAGTCTGGGGGCTTTTACTCGATAATTTCCCTGGCGATACAGGCTATCGCTATCTGTTCACAACGCTTGCGGTCATTGGTGTGTCTGGCGCTGTTGCCGCTATCTTCCTGCGTCGGCGCATGGGCGAGGGACTTAGAGAGCGCATTGCGCGAAAAGTCGCTGTACTGGACGAGAAATTAGGTCTAGAAGGCGAAGAAAAAACGTTTGCTCAGCTCTGAAGCGTCAGGTGTTTATTAAGGGTGCCTGAGCGATCACACGCGAAAACCTCATGTTTAACAACGTGCCACTCGACGCTCGCCAAATCGAAAGATCCTTGGCGAGTCATGGTCGTACGTCTTTCCCATAAAACGAGAAATCAACGAGTAAGCACCGAAAATGAAACGTGAAAGCGGCGGGAAGATAGTCCTTGAACCCCTAAGCCGACTGGAAGGTCCGCCTATTGAGCTGCCTCTTTACTCGCCTCAGATTCACGCGCTGTAGTCACCATATCGCGAACATCTTGCAGGAGGACTTTTGCGTCGTAAACAACCCCATCTTTAACGGTATAGGACACGCCGCCCACGCGCTCGATAACGCCTTTTTCGCGATTGAGCTTCATGTGGCCTGTGCCATAGAGAAGCTTGAAATTAGAGACGGGATTACCCTCCACCAGCACAATATCAGCCCGCTTTCCTGGCGAGATAGCGCCGATCTCATCCTCCATTCCTAGGAGTTCCGCGCCATTTCGCGTAGCAGCCTGAATTACTTCCAATGGATGGAAGCCCGCCTCCTGGAGCATCTCTAATTCACGGATGTAACCAAAGCCAAACAACTTGTAGATGAAGCCCGAGTCTGAGCCCGCTGCCACGCGGCCTCCCGCATTTTTATAGTCGTTTACAAAACTCATCCACCGCCGAAAGTTGTCTCGCCAAGCGACTTCCATACCGGTAGTCCAATCGAAATGATAAGAGCCATGTAGTCTTGGATCAGGTTCGAAAAAGCGCATTAACGCAGGGAGCGTGAAATCATCGTGCCACTCTGCGTTCCGCTCACGCATGACGTCGCGGTTCGCCTCATAAATCGTGAACGTCGGCACGAGCGTGAAATTAAGACTGAGAAGCTCGTCGATGGTCGACTGCCAGGTCGCACTCCCCCGCTCTGCTGACTGCTTCCAGAGCGTGCCGGCCTCACCAAAGCGCCACTGCTCGTCAGAGTAGTTATAGTCCGCTGGATAATCCTGAATGGTTCTGTCGGTGAACATGGCCTCGGGTAGCCCATACCAGTGCTCCATACTATCGAGACCTAGGCGTGCGCTATCGAGCACGTTCATGTGATAGACGCCGTTTTGATCGTGGTGACTTGCGGTCCCCATACCCAGTTTTTGGGCCTCGTCATACACAGCAGCTAGCGCCTCGGCAGTGCCACCCCGCAGTTTCACACCCTTAGCGCCTCGCTTTTTCACAGCGCGAACCCATTCGCGTGCGCCCTCATCGGAACTAACGTCGAATTCGGCCACGGCGGTTCCGGGGAACATGGCGTACGGCACAATATCAGGGGCAGCGATCTCGTTGCGTGCCGCGCGCTCTGACTGACCTACCGTCCAGCCCAGTCCCATTACTGAACCTGTATCACGGACTGTTGTGATGCCATGACCCAGCCAAAGCTTGAACACATACTCTGGTGGGGAAATCGGACCTACGACGCCTTCATAGGGATTACCAATATGTACATGCGAGTCAATAAATCCGGGAAGCGCCGTCATACCGCTAGCATCCATGCGTTGCTCACCCGCCTTTGGCTTCGGTGAGGAGCCTAGAATCTGCGATATTCGCTCGCCTTCAATAACAATGGAAACCGGGCCCCTAGGTGGCGAGCCGAGACCATCAACCAACATCACATTATCGATAACAAGGCGTTCATACGGCCCCTGACCTTCGGTAGGAGATCGGTCTGGGGCGGGCTGAGGAATCACCACTCCGTAGGCTTTAAACGTCGAAGGGCCCTCCTCGCCGGGTAAGACTTCGTAATCCGCACTCCACGCCGGCACAGCGCTAAAGAGAAGGCTAAGTAAAAAAGCGGAAGCGCCGTCCTTGCTCAGGAGCGTGCTGAGGCATTTCTTATTTTTCATTATTGACCTATTTATCCGGTACTGGCTATTGGGTACTCGTTGTCCAGAGCATAACTTCTTCGCTGCGATATTTGCACATAGCCATGCTCAAAAAGGGGCTAATAACAGCTGGTTCGTGGACCTATTTCCGAGGACGCTTACATAAGTCTTGCTTTAATCGCCTCGCCTATCGAGCTCGAGAGCGAACGACAGCAATATCGGGATCTACAGGGTAAAAACGCTTGCGGCATTTCCGCCCAGAAATAGCGCCTCTGCCTCTTCACTGAGCTCTAAATCCTGCAAGCCGTTCAGGGCCTGCTCGGGTGTAATCATTGGGTAATTGGTGCCAAATAGGACTTTCCGCTTACCGTGCCCACGCATGAAATCGACCAGTGCTGACGGGTAACGCTTAACGGTGTACGCCGACGTATCGATAAAGACATTTTCATGTTTAGTGGCGACGGCAATGGCTTCGTCGGTCCAGGGATATCCGATATGACCACCAACGATCTTTAGTTCAGGAAAATCAAGCGCCACCTGATCGAGATAAATAGGACGTCCAACCTCGGAGGGCATTAGTGGTCCGGTGTGACCAATCTGAGTGCAAAACGGCACATTCATCTCACAACACGCAGCGAACACAGGATAAAACCGACGATCGGTTGGCGGCACTTCCCAAAGCCAAGGTAATACTCGAATCGCCTTGAAACCGAGCTCCTCAACGCAACGTCTTACCTCGCGCATCGCAACCATGGGCTTGTTGATATCGACCGACCCCACACCAACTAGCCGATCAGGTGCTTCTGCAACAAAACCGGCGACATCTTCATTAGAAATCATTGTGTTGCGGGGTGCCTCCCAAGCAGAAATCAGCGCTTTATCAACGCGAGCACGGTCCATCAGTGCAACGGTGGCCGAAACCGGCAACTCCTCGGTTGGTACTTCGCCGCCTGTCCATCGACGCAATGAGTCAAATATCGGGTCGCGCGAGTGTTTGAGTGTGGGGTGCTGTGCCCAAGCATCAATGATCAAAATAGGTCTCTCTTCTTGTTATCGAAATGGGTGTGACTTTAGAAGCGCATGAGTGAGAAGTGCACGAGTCGCGTTCTGAACTTTCTCGCACAGAAGTCTACGATTTACTCGGTCGAGAAGCTGTATTTTCGAAACTCTGTTTCCAGCTCATAACCCAGCCCTTCGTAAACGGACTGTGCCGTTGTATTCGTGTGCGCCGTCTCGAGCACAACACGAAAAGCGCCTTGGGACTTCGCCCAGGCATGGGCATGGTTTAAGAGTGCTGACCCGATACCTTTGGTGCGGTGGTTGCGCGTTACAAACAGATCGTAAAGTACATAAAACGGTTTCATTTCGACCGAGCAAAATGCAGGGTACAACTGCGTGAAGCCAACCACTGAGCCCTCTTCCTCGCAGACAAAAATCGTCGATCTTTCAAGCCTTAAGTTATCGTTTATGCAGGCCCTTGCCCCGTCCAAATCACTATTTTGACCGTAGAACTCGCGGTAGGCATTAAACAAGGGTGCAACAAGCGGTACATCGCTCTTTGTTGCAGTTCGTATACGCATTAGACCTCCTAGGGGCTGCATTCTTGTCGCCCAACGTGAGGCGGCCGATTAAAGTGATGTCGAGCGTGGAACGAACACTGCCACCTCTCGTCGTAATTGAAAAGCCGTCATCCATGAGAAATGTAAACGCAATGGCTGGATTGAAAACAACAAAATGCTAGGACCAAACAAAGAGAAGCCAACCGTTTTGATTCTAGGAATGGGTGATACCGGAGTGCTGGTGGCTTCGCGTCTAAGTCGCCACTTTAACGTCGTGGGTGTGAGCACAAAACCCAATCTACTGAGTGGCCAAGAGCTGGGTAAGCGACTCACTGATCTGTCATGGTGGCAGACGAACTACAATACACCGCTCAAGCAGTTCAAAGCTCTTGAGGCCGTATCAATTGTGCACGGTAAAGCTGAGTGCGTTGATGTGGCGGCAAACACTGTAACCGTCGTGCGAGTCGATGGTGAGACCGAGTCCATCAGCTACGACTACCTCGTAATTGCCTCTGGCACCTCGAATGGTTTTTGGCGGACTGATCGCGTTCAATCCTCCCGTGAAATTAGCATTGAGCTCTCAAACCAAGCAGAGCGAATACAGGCGGCTTCATCAGTTACTGTGGTTGGAGGGGGTCCTAGCGGTGTAAGTGTTGCGCTGAACATCAAGCGTAAAGATCCTGCAAAGCAGGTGACTCTCTGTCTCTCGACAGCCTTACCACTACCTGGCTATCACCCCGATGCTAGAAGCTTCTACCAAAACGCCCTCACCGAGGCGGGCGTCGACATAGTCTATGAGAATCGTGTAACAACCGTCGATGAATCGCAATCGTCGGGCACGTTGACCCTCTCCTCCGGCACCACCCTCTCAAGTGATACGATCATTTGGACAATTGGCCGGCGCAAGCCCCATACGGACTTCTTACCCGATCACCTGCTAGACGAGGAGCGTTTTGTTCAGACCAAGCCCACGCTCGAGGTTGAGGGGACTGATAATATTTTCGCGATAGGAGACGTTGCTTCGACCGACCCAGACCGCTCGTCTGCTCGCAATTGGGCATACAGCATCTTAGTTCATAACCTGAAACGGAAAGCTACAGGAAAGCCTGCTAACAGGTATTATCAGGCTCCCAAAAAACGTTGGGGGTCGATCGTTGGACCGCAAGAAGACGGCCTTACCCTTCACCAAGCGAATGGAAAGCAGACACGGCTGTCGAAACGGTTGGTCGATAAGCTTTTGTTACCCGTAATCGTCCGCCGGATTATTTATCGCGGCGTACGAAGAGCCGGGTAACCTTCCGCTACGCAGCCTTTCTCATTGGGAAACGGATAAACGTATCAACAAGTAGCTGCGCAAATGCCGTCGGCTCTGGACGTGCGCCCGACAAGACGCCTCGGTCTCTCAATTCGCTCTCGAGGGTCTGCAGGATTTGCTCCAATGTCAGATCGTCCGATTTTGTCGCCCACTTCTCCTGCTCCACCTCATCCCTGAAGCAGTAGGCCTTCCAAGAAATCGAATATCGCAAATCCGCCCATGTGTACTGAGCAACCTCCTCACCATTAGGGTTGGCTAATGACCACTGGTTATCTCCCTTAAAGGTGAGCGTCGCTCCTTTGTCGATCTCTGGAAACAAGGCCTTCGGGGTCACACGCTCAACACCGTGAAAGACCTGGTCAGTGTCGATCAAGATAGCTGTGTTATGAGTCGCCGCCATCGATTCACGGACGCCTTGCGCCCCCTCCGGGTAATAAGCAAAAGCGCCGCCCGGATTTGCCCCAAACCAAGACACACAGGTTGCGATCGGGATTCGGTAGTCATCAAATAGCTCCGAATGAAGCATGGTGACAAGTAGCCATTGCGGCATGCGCTTTCGATCCGCACCGCGGAACTCCGGTACGTCTGTGTGGATAGCAAGTTCCTGTCCGGGAGTGAGAATATTGGCGTAGACAATAGCTGGAACAATTAAGGGTCTACCCGTAACCTCGCTCGCCACTCGCAGGAGATCCGGATGCGTGAAGAATGGCTCGACACCCGGTGCCTGTATATCAGTGCCGTAAGCATAGGTCTCGCGAAAGTAATTGGTGCGCTGTGCAGCTGTTGTGACGTCATCGCTATTACCTAGACCGTCAATTCCGTGCTGGATGTAATTGAACGCCGCATCGAACCGCTGCGGTAGTGATTCGCCAATGCCGTCATTCAAAGCTTCCTCAGCATAGGTCCGAAACACCCCCCGCTCTTCCGCGATGCGTAACATGCGGTCTGCCTCAGCAGTTGTCATAAAAGGATTCATCGCTTGGTAACTTGCACGCATAGTATTGCCCGTCCCTTCTCTCGTTATTATTTTCCTTCGCTCGTTTTATGCTTCATGCATCACGGTAGCGACTGCAATCAGTCACGCTGACCCGTGCTGACTGTCCGTCACTGCCATCAATAACTACCAGCAATCACTGCTCTCGATCAGCAAGACCAACAATAAGCTCTCATTTAAGCTCACTTTGTTCAATATCGATCAAAATTAACATCAGGAGTATCAGCTTTAGCTACCAGCTGCCCCTCATTCTAGATAAGCGGTAGACGCCGATGAGGCTCATGGCAAATCTTGTCTTCTCAAAGAAAACCCCTGTCCTTACACCCCAAGCGTTAAACGCCAGGCCCAAACGTTATGTCCCAAGAGAATGGCGCTGGATGAGGTTGGACCTTGTGTATTTCGTAGCGACTTAGGGGATGAGAACCGAGCTTCCCGTTGTTAATCGACCCTCAAGCTCGTTATGCGCTTTGACAACATCCTCTAGCGGATAGCGCTGATTAATCTCCACTGAGAGCGCACCCGAACTAATCAAACCAAAAATACGATCGGCCGACGCCTGCATCCATCCTGGCCGAGCCATATGAGTGGCGAGCGTTGGGCGCGTAAAATACAGCGACCCGCCGAGCGCGAGCTCACCCGGCACAACCGCATCAATAGGACCGGACGCATTACCAAAGCTGACAAACGTACCAAGGGGTGCCAACAAGCCTAAACTAAGACGGTAGGTCGATTTGCCTACACTATCGTAAACAACCGGGAATCCCTCAGGCGCGTGCTGTCTCAATTTGTCAGCGAGCTCGGGATCACCACTCAAGTAACAGTGCGCGGCTCCATGCCGAATGGCGAGATCACATTTCTCTTGAGTGCTTGCCGTGCCAATTAATTCAACACCGAGATGCCTAGCCCACTGACAAGCAATTAAGCCAACGCCGCCGGCCGCTGCATGAAAAAGAACGGTCTCACCGCCGTGGAGTGGGAAGGTATCATTGAACAGATAATCTACCGTCATGGCTTTTAGCAGAACCGCTGCGGCCTGCTCATCCGAGACAGTGTCGGGGATGCGCACGAGCGAGGCACGAGGAAGCGCAATGGCTTCGGCATACGCACCCATGGCCATCGCAAAAGCGACTCGATCGCCTACGGCAAGGTCGTCCACACCCTCACCCACAGCATCGACAACCCCCGCCCCCTCACAGCCCAGTCCTGTCGGAAGCGGTAAAGGATAGAGACCCGACCGGTGGTATGTATCGATTAGATTGATACCACAAGCGCTCATACGGACTCGAACCTGTCCCGCATCAGGGGTTGGTTCCGGCACATTTTGCACCGTCATCTGCTCTGCGGCGCCGCAAGTTTCAACCCTCACTGCTCTTATCGTGCTCATCGCATCTTTTCCTTTCTACGTCTCGTTACAAACAATAGCGCCGAATAAGTTCGCGCAACGTGTCAATGGCCGGCTGTATCTGATCCATTGGCATATATTCATTGGGTTGGTGCGCCACGTCGATAGATCCTGGCCCCATAACAATGGTCTCGAGGCCCAACGACTTAAGAAAAGGCGCTTCAGTTGCGAAATTTACGGCGTCCGACGCATGGCCTGAAGCCTGCTCACAAGCAACCACCAACTCGCTTTCGGCCGCCTGCTCAAAAGCGGGGACTGGCTCGACCAGACGACGCATCTCGATATCAATATCGTGTTGAGCAGCGATCTCGACAAGGCGCGCATTCAAATCTCGCTCCACATCCTGATATTCGAGACCGGGCAACATGCGCACGTCGAAACTAAAATCGAGTTCACCACAGATACGATTGGGGCTATCGCCCCCGTGGACACAGCCAAAATTGATCGTGGGCACGGGTACAGCCATCAACTCACAACGAAATTTTGTGGCGAGCTCATCTCGATAGCTCGATAAAACAGAAAGAAGCGTTGGGAGTGCATCGATGACATTGTTACCAAGGCTGGGGTCAGAGGAATGACCGCTTTGCCCACGCAGCTTGACCCCTTGCATCATAATGCCCTTGTGCATTCGCATTGGTCGCAAGTCTGTCGGCTCTCCCACCACAGCGGCACGCGCGAGTGGGAGATGGTCCTTTCGCAGCGAGCGCGCTCCGCGCATCGTGCTCTCCTCGTCTGCCGTGGCAAGAAGATATAGCGGCGCTTTTAAGTCCTTGGGATCGAAGGCAGACGCCGCCTCGAGCGCAATCGCGAAGAACCCCTTCATATCAGTACTACCGAGACCATAAAGCCGTCCGTCGCGCTCGGTTAGGCCCAGTGGGTCAGAATTCCATCCGCCCGCGTCGAAAGGCACCGTATCAGTATGCCCTGATAAGACCAGTCCAGCCGGTTCTGAGGCGTCAGATGCGACCTCTCCAAGCGTAGCAATGAGATTGGCCTTGCCATCGGCTGTCTCCTCAAGTGACTGGACATCCACTGACCAACCGTCTTGCTCTGCGTAATTAGTGATGTGCGATATCACACGTCGATTGCTGCTATCCCAACTCGGATCAGGCGAGCTAACTGAGTCGGCCGCAACGAGTTCGGAGACACGTTTAACGATTTGCTGTTCACTGGTAGGCATACTGAGTAACTCTTATTCGGCCGTCGAATTTTTGACCACTCAAGATTAACGATATCGGCGATTATCGTCACCTTTACATCGAGCATGGTGATCGATTGTCGCGACTGATTTCAGTTAGGCTAGGTTATGACCCAAAGCCACAGAATTTCACTCGCGACTTCAGACCAACAACGGGGTATCTCGGTTGATTTGCTCAACCGTGGTGCAACTATTGCAGGGATACGAGTGCACGGTGTGGGCAACCTACCTGAGGTCGATACGGTACTCAGGTACGCATCCGATTCTGATTATGATGCCGACCGGTTTTACCTTGGATCGAGCGTTGGCCCAGTAGCAAATCGTTTGGATGGTGGGCGTTTTGATCTACCCTCGGGCAATTTTCAGTTGGCAATCAACGAACCAGGTCGGCAAAACCTGCTTCATGGCGGCGACTTAGGTCTCCATCAGCAGATCTTTCAGCCATCGCCGACCCGTGACTCGCATCGGCACGTCTTCTCGCTTGCCCTACCCCATCTCTCAGATGGATTTCCCGGCGACCGCTTGGTAACGATTCGTTATGAGCTGATCGACCCAACGAGTCTGCAGTGCGACTTTATGGCTAGCACCGATCGACCTACGGTGATGAACCTTGCCAACCATGCTTACTTCAACTTAGGTGGTTCCCTCGAAGCACACGAACTCCGTATTTTTGCCACAGGCTACACACCTGCAAACGATCGGCAGATTCCGACCGGAGCCATTGCGGGGCTCTCGGAGACAACAGATAAGGGGGATGACTTGGACTTTCGTGACTGGCGGGCGCTTCGAGATCAGACTCTGGACCATAATTTCGTCTTAATTGGAGGCGCCAAGTTGCGGGAGGCTGCCAGCCTGAGACTCATAGAATCCAATTTGCAGCTCGATGTCCTAAGTACTCAGCCTGCTATTCAGGTTTATACGGGCGATGGATTAGCGTCGCCCTTTGCTCCAAGGGATGGTATTTGTCTTGAAGCTCAGGGGTTCCCAGACGCACCCAACCAACCTGCGTTTCCAAGCATCCTTCTGGAGCCTGGCCAGACGTATCGCCAGCGCACCGTCTACCGGTTTAGTGAAATTAAAGACGTGTAGGAAATTTATCGGAACCGATTCTTTGTCGAATCAGTCAGCCCGATGCAATGACTCAATCGCTTTGCCGCTTTGCGGCAGTTACCAGACGCACAAATGTCATGAATCCGTAAGCTAGATTGATAGCGAGCGCAATATTGTAAAGATATCCGTCTCTTACCCACACTACGTTTACGCCCAGCATGGCAATGACACCAAAGAACGAGAGGTAAAACACCAAATCATAGTTGAGTGATTTGTGATGTTCTCTACTGAGTATTTCTCGTCCCCAAACAACCATAAAAACAGCGCAAATGCAGATGTAGATAGAACTGGAGATGATCCAGAAGAGTTCATAGTTGCCTGCGCTGTAACTACCACCGGTTTGTGACGAAAAGATGAGCGGCGTCAGCGACGCAAATAACGCTATGCCACTCTGTTGCAAAAGTGTCTTCAGCTCGTGCCGACGCCGAGAATCAAAGCCACCATCAAAAATGCCAACGACCCCGGAGAAACCGGACAGGGTTATCGCAATTTGAGCAATAGCTATGAGTATTTGCTGATCGATCACTTTATTTATCTCGCTATCTACACAAACCTGCTGACAACTCTCCACCTTCACACAGACGTTTGAAGACTGAGCAAAATCCGTTGATAGGAGTCCCCTATTTGAAAAATATCTACTTTACAGTCTTCTATTTCAAAGCCTTTTATTGCAGAGCCTTCTATTTAAAGTCACGCTCTTCCCACCAAGGGAAAAATTCGGGCATATCGCTACTGACCTTACCCGGGTAGCTCGCTGGGCGCTTCTCGAGGAATGATTTAACGCCCTCCTGCGCGTCTGCGGACTTGCCTGTGAAATAAACACCACGGGAATCGACCTGATGTGCTTCCATAGGATGATCTGCACCCAGCATTTTCCACATCATCTGGCGCGCCATCGCAACGGATACCGCGGATGTCTCATTACAGAACTCTTTTGCCAGTGCTCGCGCAGCGGGTAGCAGCTCATCTGCCGGATAGACGGTTCTCACGAACCCTCGCTGTAGTGCCTCGTCCGCCTTGAATACACGCCCTGAGAACGTCCACTCCAGTGCAGTGCTTATGCCCACGACGCGAGGAAGAAACCAACTGGATGCGGCCTCGGGAACAATACCTCGCTTAGAAAACACAAAGCCATACTTTGCATTCTCCGAGGCCAGGCGAATATCCATGGCGCATTGCATGGTCGCGCCGATACCCACTGCAGGTCCGTTGCAGGCTGAAATCACTGGCTTCAGACACTCGTAAATTCGTAGCGTGAGCAGTCCACCGCCATCGCGGGGGATGCCGGGATCTTTTGGCTTGTAATTAAACGTATCTCCGCCGCCGCCAAGGTCAGCGCCGGCACAAAATGCCCGACCCGACCCGGTGAAAATAATCGCCTTTACCTCATCGTCAGCATCCGCAGCATCGAGCGCTGCAATGACTTCATCGCGCATAACGTTGTTAAAGGCGTTTAATCGGTCGGGACGATTTAGTGTGATCGTGAGTATTCCGTCCTCAACATCGTAAAGAATGGTTTCGAAAGTCATCGTTATTTTCTCCTCAATGTCTTTAGGAATTCGCTGCTCCACTGCGCTCCGAAATCCGTTTAACTTCTGCGAATTGTCCCTACTGCAGCATTTCCTCAAGCCGAGTAATACAGCCTTCCATGCTGCCCTTAATGAAGGGCTCTATGACCTCAGGCTTAACCTCGGCCTGCCATTGCAAACGACAGCCACCGTCAGTGGCTGTGATTTCCATTTTTGCTCGGTGTGACTCCAATGCACCGGGACTCTCAAAGCAGGAATACTCCAGGATGCGCGCCTCGCTGTCGTGGTTAAGTATGCGCTCCTTAATGGCTCCAGCACCCGGCAAATCGAGTGAGCGAACCTCGCCGTCAAACGTGCAGCTTGTTACGCCTGGAACCCAATCGACACGATCAGGCGTGCCCAAGATTTCCCAAAGTTGCTCGGCTGAAGCTTTGAACTCGTGATCAATGACAACTGGCACGGTCTTTCCTTAAATTTTTTCACATTATTGTTACCGCACATTACCCAAAAACACCCGAGCGGAGCAACGTCCTTCAAATATGGGAATGGATTGATTTTCAAGGTAAAAACTCTCACCCTTTTCCTGCGTTTTGACCTGTGTTGTTTAAACACAGAATCTATCCAAACACATGCGCCAACACTTCAGCGCGAAAAAAGGACAGCTCATGACAACAGTCACAATTTGGCACAATCCGCGCTGCTCGAAATCTCGCGCTGCATTGGCGATTCTTGAAGAGAACGGCGTAACACCTACAGAGTTCAGGTACCTCGAAACGCCGCCAAGTAAGGGCGACATCATTACAGTGCTGGCGGCGCTAGAGATGGGTGCGAGAGACATTGTTAGAAAGGGCGAAGCTGTCTACAAATCATTGAACCTTTCAGCACAGAGTACCAATGAGGAGATCCTGAACGCCCTCGTTGAAAATCCGATTTTAATTGAGCGCCCTATTATCCTCTCCGGAGACCGAGCGGTCATCGGAAGACCCCCCGAAAACGTCACGTCACTATTGTAGTAGCTCGCTAACAGTGCAGGAATAAAGGGCGTTACGACTGCAGTCGTAGGTGTAATTTAGTTGCTTGAGCAAACATCGGCGAAGCTTTTTACTTGTCTTCGATACTAACGCTTTTCACAAACATACTTAACCACTCCCAACATGTGACTTTAACGCTACCTTGTTAGTTTCGAGGCACAAACCAAAAACACTCCTCTATGCCTGACTTCCAGTTACTAATCGCATTCTTCGCCTCCGCCGCAGTATTTGCCTACGCTCCCGGCCCTTCGACATTGTATGCAGCGGCTCAAACAATTGCAGGCGGGCGAAAGCAAGGGTTACAAGCTGCCTTCGGAATTCATCTCGGTGGCTACTTTCATGTGGCCATCGTAGCGCTGGGTGTAGCAAGTCTATTCACGGCGATGCCGATCGCTTACACAGCTATGAAAGTCGTTGGTAGCGTTTATCTGTGTGTGCTTGGAATCACTATGTGGCGGAGTACGGCCACTCGTCAGATCGATCAGCGTACCAGCACCGATGCCGCGGACTCAATTGAACGACACGTTGATGGATCTAACGACACTGGCGCCGAGCGTACCGGAGGCGAGAAAACACTTTTTCAAAGTGCACTGGTCGAAATTCTTAATCCCAAGACCGCCATCTTTTATCTCGCGTTTTTACCCCAATTCACAGATCCCGCAGGTGCATGGCCTGTTTCGATCCAGCTATTGATACTAGGGACAATTGTTAACTTCCTCTTCTCAAGCGCCGATTTACTATGTGTTTTCTTTGCGGAGAGAATCGTTTCAATAATGGCGAATGGGCAGACCAGTACCAGTGTGGCGAGTCGTATTGCCGGTGTGCTGCTGATATTGCTGGGCGTGAATCTATTTCTGACCTGACTCAGCCTGGCTCCAGTCACGTAGATTCAAGTTAGCCCTTGAGTTGAAGGCGCCCGGCACAATTCATAACTCAGAAGTCGCCCCGGAGGGGCGCGGCTACTTCCAGTCTTCAGGCCAGGGCGGAAGGTTACCCGCTGACTTTTGATACGGAATACCGCCAGTGCTCAATCCAAATACATCACCGGTGCGCTTATCGACAACGAACGCCCCGCTTAGCGTCTGAGCCGCAGACACACATTCGTTAGGCTCAAACTCCCCTGTCACACCGTGGTAAGCACCGAAGTATTTAAAGCACGCTCGAGGCGTCGCGTAATCATCAGCTATGCCCCAAGTGCCGCCAACCGCAACGAAATTCCCCGGGTACCACATATAAAGGCGTCCATCGGGTGCGGTGTACTCTACATATATGCCGTGACCTGTTTGTTTCACGATCGTGGTGACGTCCGTCAACTCTGCCAAAAGACGGGCCCTGACTTCCTCGCGGCTAATTTCAAGCAGTTCTGCCCTGGCCATGCGGAGCTTACCGCTTGACTCCCGCTCAAATGCCAGCGCTTGCTCAAAACTCATTTGGTTGGCATTCCTCGGGTCGGTTGCACAAGCCACCAGCGTCGCCAGTAAAACCACGAGTATCCCATGACGTAATTTCATAGCAGTTGCCTCACTGTCGCTCTTAATTGGTGGGACACTCGAAGCCGTTGATCACATCGATATCCCTGACGGGCAGCCACGTCCCATCAGTTTTGTCGTACACCACTGGCGTACACAATTCGTGCATAACAACGTAATCGCGTCCGTTTTCCGGCGTAAATCCCAAATAAGACCAACACCAAGGGCCGTAGATGTTCTGGTTAGGGACCGAATGCATTGCAAAATGAAGGCGCTGGCCCACTGGAAAACGAGCCGTCTTAATGAACTCACCGTCAAAAGAAAAGCCCGTTATCCGCTGAAAACTCTCGCACTGTGGACTCTCGAGGAGGTCGTAGCCTTGATAAGGCTCATTGTTCACTGCCCTGACACCCTCTTTATTTCGCTGAAACGTGATCGTCGCATGAGGCTCTTCGATAGGAACGTCCACGTAACTTGTGGCACAGCCCCCCAAAACCAATGCTGCTAACACGAGAGATAATCGATACATTAACTATTTTTCTTAACTTCTATTATTGTTTAGACCACACATCTAAGGTCTTTGTGCGCGACCGCACAATTCATCGAATCTGGACATCGGCGCGCCAGATCAGACGTTAGGTGCTGAGATAAGAAAATGGCGGAGCGGACGGGACTCGAACCCGCGACCCCCGGCGTGACAGGCCGGTATTCTAACCAACTGAACTACCGCTCCAGGTAGTCGACACTTGAGGTGCCGATAGATCCAAACCCCAGAGGAATTTGGTGGGTGGTGACGGGATCGAACCGCCGACCCTCTGCTTGTAAGGCAGATGCTCTCCCAGCTGAGCTAACCACCCTGGCAAGGAATCGGCGATTATAGAGACGCATACTGGCCTGTCAATTACCTTTCAAAAATTAATCGTGATTTTTGCGTTTTCTATCACTTGTCTCGTCCAAGTTGTGTACACTCGCGCGGCGATTGAAACGGGGCAGCGCAGGTAACAACGTGGAATTGTACGCAGACTTTCGATTCGAAGCCGCGCATCGGCTTCCCATGGTGCCTGAGGGACATAAATGCGCCCGCTTACACGGACACTCTTACTTCGTCCGACTTGGCATTGCCGGAGAGGTCAATCAAGACACCGGATGGGTGTTTGACTTCGAAGATATACAGGAAGCCTTCGGGCCTCTTTACGATCAACTAGACCATCACTACCTGAACGAGGTTGAGGGGTTGGAGAACCCAACGAGTGAAAATCTAGCGCAATGGATCTGGTCTCGACTGAGGCCCCGCCTCCCTGAGTTGGACTACGTCGAAATTCGTGAAACTTGCGATTTTGGCTGCATTTACAGAGGGGTTTGAGTGGCGCTTGTAACAGTAATTCCCCTGCCTATCTAGACCACTTTTCCAATTTTTTATCTTTTTTCTCTTTTTTTTTCTAAAAAAACTGTTGACTCGAAAAAAATCTTATTCACATCTGAGCCAAATAATTACACTTTGGTTAACTTACTCTTAACAGTCGCAATTTAGCTTAAAGAAAGACTCTTAACTTATTGTTTTTATTGAAAAATATCTTATTGGTTAAAAATTAACCAATTTGGCAATGATGACAGAGTTACGCCGTTTCGTAACCGAACAAACAAATTACCCACCAAATTATCCACAGGTTGTGTGGACAGAAATGATGTGGAATCGCCTCACTCAGCGGCGTCAAAAAACTGTCGCACCGCTTTCTGGACAACCTCTGCCTCTTCTTGGTGCAACCAATGTCCAGCCCCGCTTACAGTGACCACGTCAACCTTTGAAAAAAGGAAGGAAAATTGGGCTCCATGGTCATCAGAAACGTAATCGGAGAGCTCGCCACGTAACACTAGCAAGGGCCCCGAAAACACTTCAGTGACTCCCTTCGCAGGCGATACTGCACCCAAGATCTTCACATACCCGGACTGCAAGCCTTCCAAATTAAAACGCCATTCAATGCTCCCGTCCTCACCTATCCGCGCACTGGTCAGTAAGAAGTCCGCGACTCGAGGCTCATCTAAAAGGGGTGCCATGACCGCCTTTGCCTCCACTCGCGAAGTGACCTGCTCGGCCAGTACAGCTCTTAGCGCACTAAAGACATTGTCGTGACGACTCGGGTAAGACACAGGGGCAATATCCAGAACAACTAAGCGCTCCACTAACGAGGGATAATCGAGTGCTAATTGCATCGCAACCTTACCACCGAGCGAGTGCCCTATAACTCTGCACTGCTTGATGTCGTTATTGCGCAACCATGTAGCTACAGCTTCCGAGTAAGCCTCGACCGACGCGTAAGTCAGCCATGCTGACTTACCATGATCGGGCAAATCCACACTGAATACTCGATGGTCCTCTTTAAATGCTCGCGCTAACTGCCCCAAGTTATTTGCCGAACCGAATAAGCCATGCAAAAGCAAGAGATTCGAGGCACCCTCTCCTGACACCTTTACATGTAAATTCTCTGCCACTTCGAAGCCTCCTTTGTTAGCATCGCGCAGGGCACATGAATCGATAATGAAAGGGGGAATCATGTCAAACGGAAGATTAGCCAAAAAGGCGCTGCGCGTGGCAACACTAGCGATTTGTGTTTCGCTACTCAACGCCTGTGCTTCAGGCGGCAATGTGAGTGGCAGTGGCTTCAATCCAACGACACCCAAAAACGCTATCGATACTGATGCCATTCAGGCGGCAAATATAAAGCGCGTTGTGATCGCCGATGTAAACCTGGGCTCTCCCTCGCGAAAATACCTACAGAAGCGCGAAGGGGATGTTGATGCCATCATCGCAGAAGCTTTCGAGCGCAATGGTTGGGAGGTTGTCTCTCCTCGCGAGTTCACCCAGCGATGGCGGAATGCGGTTTCAATGCACGGTGACCCAGTCGACCCAACAACGGGTCGAGTGAACAGCCGCACATTTTCTCGCATCATCAACACGATTAAAGATCAGATGATGGAGTCCTCTAGCATTGACGCATTGGTATTTACCGACTTGCTAGAGAAGGACGTTTACTTTGCTACAGGTGTGAACCGTGTCGCGCGGTGGGACGGTGTAACGCGTAAACCACCAACACAAGGTGGCGGACAAGGTGTTTCGGTAAACTTCAACTGGAGCGTGCCTGTGGCGGCCACCACCGTTCGCATCTCGATATTCAACAGTGATCTCGAGCGCATGTTCGTTGGGGAAGGCGGCATAGCACTCAACGAGGCCGTGGACACCCGCAGCGGCACTGGCTTTGTGCGTCGCCGCGAGATTCTCGGTAACGAGACTCATATCCGTGAAGGCGTCGCACTTGCGCTGCATCCACTTATGCCAATGAAAAACTGGCCTGGTGACCCCGACTAAGGCTGGGATCTACAGCGATTACGCGAAAAGCGCACCCGTCCGCTCGAGCACCCAAAACGTGGAGATGGCTCCGAGAACATAAACCGGGGCCAGCTTTAGCCATGGCGCTGAGCTCATACGGGAGATGACGACACCGACCATCGTGAGCAATGCCACAAAAACCAGCTGCCCTATTTCAATACCCACGTTAAAAAACAATAACGCCGTCGGTAAATGGACCTGCGGTAATCCTGTTTCAGCCAGCGCTCCCGCAAACCCCATCCCGTGAAGCAAACCGAACGCACCAGCCAAATACCAGGGACGCTCCCATAGTCGACTTTGCTTATCGGGGGTAGAGAGCTCGTACGCCAGCGCCCAAATAGAGACCGCAATTAACCATTCGATTAACGCCTCGGGATTCGTAACGATCCCCAATGACACCAGCGCCAAGGTAATACTGTGGCCCACGGTAAATGCGGTTATGGTGTAAACCAAGCGCCGCCCCCAGCTAACCAAAAGCAACAATCCAGCGACAAAGAATAAATGGTCAATACCAATAGCTATGTGCTCAGCACCCAACCACAGATAGTGCCCTGCCGTTTCCAACAAGGTGCGCTGTGCGGGAACAACAAATACGGGCTCTGAAACAGTCAACACCTCCTGAAAAAACACCTCGGGTTGAGGTCGAACAGACACCACCGCGGATGACTGGTTTTCTGCCAGCCCGGATACGCTGAATGCCAGGCCCTCCATTGACTCGCTCTCACATTGCCACTGCTGACGAAGGACTTTGCCTGTACCTTCGGGAAACCACGGCGTTTGAGAAACGACCGAGCACTCTGTGGGCAGCACCGGCAGCATTGGAACATTTGATGTCGCTTGCGCTGGCGTTTTCCATACGACCGATATGTCGCCATTAGAGAGCGCTCGCACGTCGAGTGCAGAGGGCGCAAATCGATGCGCTTGTGCCGCGAGCGGCATCAGAATCATCAACACAAGAGTGATCAGACGGCTCATAGAATCACCTCGTAACTGGCGAGTTGTGCATCAACCCACTTCTCAACGGCGGCATCCTCTGCAGCTCGTCTCAGGTCGCGGATGAGGTCGACGGACACCTCATCGATCGTCTTGACTCTGCCGGGCGTCTGACTGTCCAACCATACCCAGTGTTGCCCAAAGATTGAGGTTAGCGGCCCTAGCCACGCGCCTTCAGTATTATTTTTATCACTGAGTTTTGCCGAGAGCTCAATGGCGAACTGGTCGCCAAACTGCCTAGAGACGTCGAGCAGGCTTGCATTCCGGAAACGATAACCCGCTAGGAAAACATCGCTGCTGCCGCGAGCCTCATCGGGAGTCGCACCAGCCCTTATTGCTTTGACAAGCGTTGCTGCGCGCTCACTGGTCGAATCAGGGCGAAGAAAAACATGCGCGAAACTCAGACGCGCGGGCTCCTCAAATTCAGAGAGTCGCTTGTTGTACTCATCGAGGAGCTCAGCATCTGTTGGCGTGTAAGGGGGCTGTGTCGCTACGATGAGCGTCTCCATGACCTGAACCGTTCGACGGCGGACAACCTCATCCGCAAGATGCAATCGGAGCTCCCAAGCCTCTGACAGTAGTGCCTCATCCGTTGCATCGCGCTCTGGGCTCATAAACCGCATATTGCGAATCAAGCGGCGCTGCACCACCAAATCTTGATCAATCACACCGCGCTCAACCGCCTCAACAAAAAGAAGCTCCTCGCGAAGCTCCCGCTTCTTAATCCTTTCAATCTGTTGTTCTGTGAGCTGAGTTTGCTGCAACTGCTGCAGGGCTTCAGCTTGGAGCTGAACACGCTCTGGATTTGGCGGACCCAACTGTGGTTTCGGCTCAGGGAAGAGCCAAAGGTTAAGAATAAATAAAACAACGCCCGTAAATACGAATTGATTTACGACGGACCGAAAAAACCGCATGTAACACTCCCCCAAGGAGCGCTAAAAGTGCGTCAGGAAATCTCTTGGGTCAAGCTCAGGAAGTTTTTTTGATGGTCCTTTTCGAGTACCCACGTAGAGGAAGCCAATAACTTCGTCATGCGCGCTTCCACCCAGCGCTTCGACAACGTGTGGATCCGTTGCGTATTGTCCCGTGCGCCACATCGCCCCATAACCTAGTGCGTTGGCGGCCAGAGACATGGCATAGGTTGCAGCTGCTGCAGAACCGACCTGCTCGGTACGATCGACTTTAGGGTGAGCTTTATAGTCCAACATCACCGCCACCACCAACGGCGCCCGCAATGGTGCCTTCAGAGCCTTAGCCAACTGTGCCTCGTCGGTCACACCTCGTAAGCGCAAGCTCTCGTGAAGGACGACACCGAGAGCCTCACGACGATCGCCTTCAACAGCAACAAAACGCCAAGGCCTCAGGAGCGCGTGGTCAGGCGCACGAAGCGCAGCGTGCGTCATAAGCTCGATCTCATCGGCACTAGGTCCGGGAGTTTCTAAGCTACCGTGTGAAACGCGCTCGGTGAGCGTGGTTAAAACGTCATGATTTGTCATGTACTAAGCTTACCAATCGTCTTGCTCTGATATAAGCGGAAAGTTATTCCGGCATTACGTTTATTTGTATTGAGGCTACAGCGTCCCTTGGTAACCCTTCCCTGATTAACATCGCTCGGCGACGCATGACGCCAAACATGGTCCTCCATTAATAAAGTTCTAACGAATGCGTAAAACGAAGGCGTCTGGGGGCTTAACGACCCAGACCGGAGGCCTGTCTGCTCAGCTCTTGATGGTCCAGTCGTCATAGACGACACGCTCATTTGTATCGATCATAAGATCGCCGATCACCAGCTGACCTGCCTCTACACGGACATCCTCATCAGCTAACACACCGTCGTTGAAACGATACATTGGCTGCCAATCACCACACAGACGCGCACTTTCGATATCGTTGCGACTTCGATCAACGGCCTCATTAGCATGCTGCCAATTAGAAATTGCGCCCGCCGAATGACGTTTTTCAACTAAGGCCCTCGAAACGCCAGGGCTCAACACCGTCGCCGTGGCGTTGTTGCCACCGAAGCCTTTACTGTTTACGAGTGCATAGGCGCAGTCTGCGGTCTCGACATCTCTCAGGGCGAAGCTCAAGCGATCGGTCACAACATCATCGGCCAGCTTATCGATCGATCCGATGCCCGGCACCCAACCTGACTCCCAAATACCCAAAAGCGCAGCCATCTGATCGCCTGCGGCAGCACCTAAGGAATGGCCCGTGTGGCTTTTGATTGCTGAGACACGCCAATCATCAACTGATAGTGCCTGTGCGACCGTACTGAATATCGCAGACTCTGAGCTGCGATTTTGGGGCGTCCCCGTACCGTGCGCCATGACCAAGCCATCGCGTTTAAACGAAGCCTCGTCGAGAATATCACGCGCCGCCTGTGCAGCACGCGCCATCGTCAAGTAATTACCGGCGCCGGGACCGGGAATGGACTTTTTAGCGCCATCCGCATGTACCGACACAAAAGGCACAGCACCCAGAATCTGTGCTCCCTGCTCGAGGGCCAGTGTGTCATCCATGAGGATCATAATCTGCGCTGACTCGCCCATCACAAACCCACAGTTTTCTCCAAACGGGCGACACGCGGATCGGTAATGGATGAGACCCTCCTCTCCGACCCCTTGCAGCTGCCTGAGCTCTTTATCGGTAGCCAGCGCACCCATCGCCACATAACCGTCCATAAGCTCGGGAATAATTGGCGCCTCCGAGGCGCCCACTACTGCGATACGAGCGCGACCCGACTTAATGTCATCGACGCCACGTTGAAGGTTATAGAGAAACGTCGCGCAAGCACCCAAGGCGGGACCGGTGTGGCCCAAGGACTTCAGAACATAGGCGTTGATAAAGTCGCCGGGCATCTCAGCAAAACCTAAAGGGCAATTCTTGGCACTCACGCGCTCTCCACGGTGCCCTGCTGTCATCATTCCGCCGGTGGCTGCATCATCAAGCTGCCCCATCGAACTGGAAACGTAGACACTCACGGCATCGGGCGGCAGCGAGCCCGCGAGTTGATCCCAGTCCAACCCCAAGTCCGCAAGCGCATCCGACATTGCATAGATCGACATCTGTAAACCACGAGGATGATTTCGTGACGTGTAAAGCGCGCCCGGATCAAATCCCATCGGTAATTGACCCGCTACGCTGACTTCAAACTCACGTTGGGTAGGCACGAGCACCGTATCACCCGACGACAGCCCGCGCAGTGCGTTCTGGGCACGAGACGTCGTGAAGCCATCGGGGGATAAATTGACCACCCCGTGAACGTCATCAATTCGGTAACGATGGTTGATCGCGACGGAGGATGGATCGAAATGTTGGTGCTCGATTCTGCGAACGAGCGTTCTCGCTAAGATCTCATCCTCAATGTCCGAGTCCATCATGACGCCAAGCGCCTTAATCGTCCGGTTCCTCGATTCAGCGTCAATCGAGTTGATGACGAGACGGTTGTGCGCATGACGCTGCGATGAGCGCCCTGCAGTGTTGATACCCCCGGATGCAACGATGACAGGTAGATTGGGCATAGATGTTATGTAATTCGGTTACCACTAACGGCTTTGATTGTAGGAACAGCGCCTTTTATACTTTTGTATTTTTCAGACATTTACCATGAAAAAACCGACGGAAAAATTTCGCATACCCCGTATTGCAGCGCTCATCCATAGCGACGCACTGGCAAGTTCGGTGACCTTGCCCATGGAACTCTCAATGGCAGCAGCGCAAACGGCGGGGCAACTGATCCCTAATGAAAACAACGTTCTACTCGTCTCTGAAAATGGTGGTCAGGTCACAACAAGTGGCGGCCTAAAGGTGGAAACGCAAGCCATTGAGACAGTCGGTAGACTTGATTTACTTGTCATCTCGGCGATCTGGAGAGATCCCAAGCGCGTCCTCAAGAGACACCCCTCGTTAGTTCCGTTTATTCGAAGGGTAGCGCAGTCAGGTACTGCAATCGCAGCGGTAGGGACGGGAAGTTTTCTTCTCGCCGAAACGGGTCTTTTAAATCGGAAAGCAGCGACAACGCACTGGTTCTGGTTTGATGAATTCGCGAAGCGCTATCCTGAAGTTGATCTGCGTCGCGACCAGCTAATCGTTCAATCAAACAACCTTTATTGCGCGGGTAGCGTGAACTCGATCAGTGACCTCTTGGTATTCCTCATGGGCAGCTTTTATAACCCGGAGGTGGCAAGACGCATCGAGAACCAATTCTCACCTGAGATACGTCAGCGTTTTCGCACGACCCAGTTGGGTTCCCATACATTGCAAGACCACTACGACGAAGTCGTCATGGACTTGCAGTTGTTCATGCGCGAAAAGCTCCGCGCTCCCGTCTCGATGGAAGATTTTGCACGCCGATACGCTCTTTCTGAGCGCACCCTTTCTAGGCGGTTCCAGCGAGCCACCGGAACAACTCCCTGGCAATTTCTATTGAGTCTGAGAATGAGCGAAGCAGCATCACTTCTCAGAAGTACAAGTCTCTCAGTCACTCAGGTGGCAGCTGAAGTCGGTATCACTGATTCGGCGCATTTCGCGAGACAATTCAAGAAGGCAAATCAACTGACACCTTCCGAGTATCGAAAAGCGGTCCGAGGGAAAATGTTTTCCGCCAATTGAGGGATGTCTTTTCATTGAGACGCAGGTGCCACTGTGGCTTAATCGCTCCCCTTATTTAATCGCACGGAAGTCTTGTCTCATGTCCGAAGAAATCTACATTGTGAGTGGTGCCAGAACCCCTATGGGTGGGCTAATGGGCGACCTCGCTGCCGTCACCGCCCCGCAACTCGGCAGTACGGCGATCAAGGCCGCCGTTGAGCGCTCAGGTTTGGGCGGGGACAAGATTGATGAGGTCTTCATGGGCTGTGTGCTCCCAGCGGGCCTTAAGCAATGTCCCGCACGGCAGGCAAGTCGGTACGCGGGCCTGCCAGACCAGGTGGGCGCAGTCACTGTAAACAAGGCCTGTGGTAGCGGTATGCAAGCCACAATCTTTGGCATTGACAGCATTCGTGCTGGCACCAACAAAATCGCTATAGCGGGTGGCCTTGAGAGCATGTCTAACGCACCGCACCTCATGCCCAGCGGCCGAGCGGGTCAGCGATTGGGCCATACGCAGATTTATGACCATATGTTCATGGACGGTTTGGAAGACGCCTACACGGGCGGCGCAATGGGCAGCTTCGCTCAAGCCACAGCCGATGAACATGGCATCACCCGCGAGGCGATGGATGACTTTGCGATTCAGAGCCTTACGCGTGCCAAGAACGCAATCGAGCAAGGTCTGCTCAAGGCTGAGACTGCCGCTGTCGAGGTAAAAACACGTCGCGAGACCATTACGGTTGTTGACGACGAGCAACCTCATAAGGGCCGCGTCGACAAGATACCTGGTTTGCGAGCGGCGTTTGCCAAAGACGGTACGATCACCGCAGCGAATGCCAGCTCGATTTCCGACGGTGCTAGTGCGCTTATTCTCGCGAGCGAGTCCGCTGTCAACGAATATGGCTTGACGCCAATGGCTAAAATCGTGGCGCACTCGCGCGCTAGCCGCGATCCAGCTGAGTTCACGCTCGCACCTGTGGATGCGATTTCTTCGCTGATGGAGAAAACCGGTTGGTCGGCGAGTGACGTAGATCTGTGGGAGATTAACGAGGCCTTCGCTATGGTGACTATGCTGGCCATGCAAGCGCACGGATTGGACCCTGAAAAGGTCAACGTACACGGTGGTGCCTGCGCACAGGGTCACCCCATCGGCTCCACAGGCTCTCGAATCATCATCACCCTAATGCATGCCATGCACCACTATGGCAAGGACAAAGGTGTAGCTGCGCTGTGCATTGGTGGCGGCGAGGCGACTGCTGTTGCCATTGAGAAGTGCTGAGTTAGGAGAGGTTTCATGCCGCTAGATTCGGTTCCGGATATCCTTGACGATATCCGCGAAGGAAAAATGGTCATTCTCATGGATGACGAAGACCGTGAAAACGAGGGAGACCTCGTGATTGCGGCGGAAAAAGTCACGCCAGAAATTATCAATTTCTTTGCGACCGAGGCTTGCGGCTTGATCTGCATGCCTATCACAGCTGAACGAGCACGCCAGCTGCGCATACCCCTCATGGTGCGCGATAATCGCTCACAGCATGAGACAAACTTCACGGTATCTATCGACGCCACGCATGCGGTCGGTCCCGGTGTCAGTGCAAAGCAACGTGCTCACACAATCTTAGAAGCGGTGAAGGGTGACGCTAAACCCTCTGACATCTCACAGCCAGGCCATATATTCCCACTGGTAGCGAAGCCAGGTGGCGTTTTGCAGCGTGCAGGCCACACGGAAGCAGGTGTTGACCTTGCACGGATGGCAGGTTGTGAGCCTGCGGCCGTAATCGTAGAGATCATGAACGAAGATGGCACGATGGCGCGACGTCCAGAGTTAGAGGTCTTCGCTGAGAAGCACAACCTTCGCATCGGTACGATTGCAGATCTGATCGAGTACCGCGCATTACACGAGCAATCAGTTCGCTGCACCGGTGAATTTCCTATCGATACGCGTTGGGGGGCATTCACGCTGACTACTTTTGAAGATCTGGTGGACGGGCAGATTCAATACGCACTTCATAAGGGCGACCTCACTGCGCCCGATCTGCCGGTCCGGATTCAGCCGATCAATACCTTGCGTGACGTCCTTGGCACAAAGCTTCCCAGTGGCTCTCAAGGTTGGTCTTACGAATCTGCCATGGCTTATATTGCGGAACAGGGGCGAGGCTTGGTGGTAATGCTCGGCGGTTGGGAATCACCTGACACCATCATGCGCAATATTGCGCAGCTCGCCGGCACCGCTGACGTCGAGGCACCACCGCAGAATTATCGGGTTATTGGTACAGGTGCACAGATGCTTCGACACCTTGGCGTCACTAACATGAAAGTCATGTCAGCACCCATTAAGTTCAACGCGATATCCGGTTTCCAACTTGAGGTATCGGGCTTCATTCCGCGCCTATAACCCCATGAAAACAAGGCGCTTAGCGCGGCGCCTTCTTCGGCTGAACGTCATTCCGCACCTATTTGGTCGCGTTGGATCTTGAAGTAGAAATTAAATAATTGATGGACGGGCCGGTTAAGACCACTAGGCCTAATACGACCATCCAGTACTTCTCCTCCAATGTTTCTCCCGTAAGGTAACGAAACGCACCGTAGCCTAAAACGATTACGAGAAGAGCAAGACTGACATACGAATTCCAAACTACGAATTTCTTCCAACCAATACCCTATTCATCCCAAGAAAGCGTCTTTCATAACGGAGCAAAATGAAGCTGAGAGCGCTTGAAATCCAATGCAACCGCGTGGTTTGCGCCCCTTAGTAGAGAATCAACTATGGAACGTGACCGCTGAGTTCAGATCTGTGCGGTCTGTGACTACGTCATTGATTGGGGTATCAACGGGATAGCCAAACGACAAACCGAACATCAGTTTGTGGTGCTCCGGCACGTCGATCACTTCGCGGATTTGCTTTGCCATAAAGCCGAGTGCTGTCTGCGGGCAGGAGCCTAGTCCCTGCGCGGTCAAGCCCAACATTACCGTTTGCGTGAACATCCCCAAATCGCAGGCTTCTCTCAAGCCAAATCCGTCGGGAAGCATGAAGAACGCTACCGCGGGTGCGTCAAAGAAACGGAAGTTACCAAGGAACCACTCCTGCCGCTTAGCTTTCTCTTCTCGAGGAATGCCTAAGGCATCGTAGAGGGCCTTGGCTGCTCCATACTGACGGTCTTTGTAGACACCCTCGTAGACACCGTCATAAGGAAAGTCAGGCGCCACATCGCCCTTTGCGAAAGCCATAGGCAGTACTTCTCGAAGCTTCTCAAGCTTTTCTCCAGTGACGATGTGGACAAACCATGGCTGTGTATTGCAATTGCTTGGAGCACGAAGCGCTGGTGCAAATACCGCATCGATAACGTCGCGCTCGACAGGGTCCGATTTGAATGCACGGATCGAGCGTCGCTCATTTACGATAGCTTGGAAGGTTTCAGCCGCACTGCTCATGGTTACTCCTACAGAATCAAAAAAGCCTAAACATCAAAAACATCGAAGGAACGAGGCTACACCGACTTACACAACAGGTGAATAGCGCAAACAGGTCGCTCCTGTTTACGCAGATTCTATTCACGCGCGTTTGGTTACCAACTTTATTTCCTGCTCGGCTTTCACTGTGCTTCACACACCACCAATCAGCACACGCAACGAAGCTGAGATACCCTCTTCACAAGCATCGACTGCAGGCTAATCTGTGTTCTGCCTGACGCTCTCTAGAAAGACCTAACGCTCCCATCGGGATTTAGCGGCGCATCTTTGTTAACGGGCCAAGAAGCATCAAAGCTTGCAACCGCTAACGGCTCTACTGGCGCGGATTTACTATCGTCAGCGTCGTTAACCTTGGGCTGAACACCACTCAGCCAATTGAAAGCCGCGGCAAATGAATCTTCCTGCGCGTCACCAAATGGACGTGTCGCGTCATCGGCAGCTTCAAAAAAGGTAAACCGCCCTGTGCTGACTAGGCCCGTAAAATAACCGCCCTGCCCTTCGCCATTTTGAATCTCAAATGCGATCAATCTAAGGCGTGTCTCACAAGCATCAGGATCAAGATCAAAGGCGTATTGACCAACCGCTTTACCCGATGTCTCAGAGCCTACAATGGCGAGCTCGATATGAGGGTCGAGGCCGTTGATCAATAGCTCACTCGCAGAAGCCGACCCTCCGGTGGTAATGAAGGCAATTCGCAGTGGGCTAAATGTCTCAGCAAGTGGTGCAAAGTTAGCCGTACTGTTCTGGTCTTGATGCTTGTCGTTAAGGTTAACGATGTAGCTCAGCTGACCGTTAGCTGTATCACCAGCGAGCAAATTCAAGAATGTTTCCGCAACTCTCACCAAACCGCCGCCGTTGTAGCGAAGGTCGATAATGAGATCGGTAACACCTGCCTCCCGGAAAGTCGTCGCAGCCGCTCTGAGAGGGCCGTCGGCTGCATCAATGAAGGTACGGAAATTGATGTAGCCCACAGGCGTACCGTTATCCCGCTCGATCACCAAAGCCTCACCCGCCAGCGGTGGCGTAGTGGTCTCAGCGGTCGTCACCGAAATTTCGCTTTCCTCCCCCTCGTATTCAACGCGAAAAACAGTGGTTTGGAGCTCTCCTCTTGCGCCAAACACCGCCGTGGGAAGCTCAGCGTTGCGCGCTACTAGCGCATCCCAGGTCTCAAAATCAGCTTCTCCGTCGCGCTTGACTGCGAGCAGACGCTGGCCACGTCGAATACCGGCGGTATGCGCAGGCCCTTCCTCGTAAGCGTCCGAGAAGTAGAAGTTGTTGTTAATAATCCGATAGCGGACGCCATAGCCATAGAAGGTTCCAGACGTAAAACGCTGTGTGTCTTCTTCAATGGTCGTCAGGTACGAAAATCCAGGATCACGGCCGGTTCCATCGGTCCAAATGGGCTGCATGATGGCCGAGAGGTATTCAGAGGGGTCTGAATAATCCTCAGCATCAACTTGTGCTAGCTCGTCATACCAGTAGTAATAACTCTCAGAGACCTCTTTCACGAACTGCACCTGCGCATCAGCCCCACAAGCATCGGTGCTCCCGCCTCCGCTTGAACCGGATCCCGTGCCAGAGCCCGATCCTGTGCCGCCACCAGCGACGGGCGCCGGTGATGACGAACCTCCGCCGCCACCGCCGCAAGCAACGACGCTGAGACTAAGAACAAGAACGGTAATTAATTTGTGGGACATTGCTTTTTCCTAACTATTTCCTGACGATTTCCTGACTTTTCCGAACGCTAACGAGCCGCTTTTATTCGCGGGCACGATAGAGAAAGTCCCTATCCGTGCCAACTCATTATGTAACGCTTCAAGTTGTTTTTTCTGTTGCATCTTTAAGATGCTTGCCCAACCTGAGAGTCGTTATTTCATATTGATTGCAGTTTGGAAACACGGCCGCTGAGTAATGCGCTCAACGTAGGCCTTCACATTAGGCATATCCTCAGAGACACAGCCCATGCGATTACTCATAAAGCACGCGTGCCCCAACATGATGTCCGCTGCAGAGAAGTCTCCTATTAGGTACTCACGGCCCTCCAGAGCCTCGTTGACCGGCTTTAGCGCATTATTTAGCAAGCGCTGCGCCTGACCGAGAACAACCGGATCTCGACGATCCTCTGGAAGAAGAATAGTGTGAACAACGATGGTGTTCATGGGGGGCATCACCATACCCTCACAGTAGTGGAACCACTGTAGAAACTCAGGGAACATGTTGCTCTCTGGTGCAGGTTTCAAACCACCATCTTTGTGGCGTGCAAGGATGTACTCAACGATTGCACCCGACTCGTAAATCGAAACGTCACCGTCCTCGAGTACAGGCACCCGCCCTAGCGGATGGCGATCACGGTGCTCGTCTGACTTCAGATCTTTCGGATGAAACGACATCGCGTTGAGCTCGTAAGGCAACTCAAGTTCTTCAAGCAGCCAGAGAATACGGCCGGCGCGTGAGTTAGGAGCGAAATGGAGTTTAAGCATAATGTTTCCCCTTATTTTATTTTTTCGTCTGTTTCTGTGGCAGGCGATGCTACCTTACCCAGATAGGCGCTTGTCGACATAAGTGCCGGCCTCGGCCTATGTGAAGATCACATCAAAGCTCAACGCTGTGAATCCCCAAGTCACACAAGCGTATCGCTTGTGACCTGAAAAATCTTGTTTGCCCGTATTCATTTTGCTCACATAAAGCTATCTTTATACGCATGAATATCGATGCGTTATCACAGTGTTTAAAGGCGGCCGCAGATCCCAGTCGGCTTCGCCTGCTGTTCCTTTGCAATCAGGGCGAGCTTACTGTGACAGACCTTGTGCGCATCACGGGCCACAGTCAGCCCAGAACCTCGCGCCACCTAAAAATATTGCAAGACGCAGGACTACTTGAAAGCTTCCGCGAGCAGCACTTCATCTTTTATCGGGTAAATCGCAGAGCGCCGTATGACGATATTCTTAGTACGCTTTTGGGCAGTATCAATGCGACCGACAGCACTATCGAAGAGGACAGCCGCCGACTGTCTGTTATCCGCGAGGCACGCGCGCAGCTCGCAGAGAGCTACGTTGAGGATGAAGTACCGGAGTGGCTTGAACTTCACCGCTATCACGGCGATCAGCAAACGTTTAGAGAGCACGTGACCGCGCTGTTAGAGGGCCACAACGTGGGCCATCTACTCGACGTCGCCACCGGTACTGGGCGAATGCTGGGGTTGGTGGGACCCATGGCTGCGAGCGGCTATGGCGTGGATCTCTCGAAGAAAATGGTGGTCGTCGCAAGAGACGCCATCGAAAAAGCCGGCATGACGCACCTGTCAGTCCGACAGGAAGACATGTACCAAATGCGCTTTGCCGCAAATAGCTTCGATACGGTGACTATTGATCAGGTTCTCTACTTTGCCGATGATCCAGCAGCGCTTTTTCAAGAAGCAACGCGGGTGCTCAAGCGAGGTGGGAAAATGCTCGTAGTCGCCTTCACCCAACACGAAGGTGAAAACGTGGAACAGATCTCCGTCAGCGTTGATATGAAATCGATCATGGCATGGCTAGTGAATGAAGATTTGTCCGTAGAACAAATCGATAAGATCCCAGGTGAGTCACTCGACATCAGCCTGATACTTGCGACTAAAACGGGATAGTCTATGCGCCGAATATCGCAGCTCTGGTTATCAACTCTGTTCCTCTTTTTGATGGGCTGTACTAGCCTCTTGGCTATGAAGTCAGTTGATCTACGAAATACCAGCGAGTTTCCCAACTACGACCTCTCCGCCGCCATTGATGACACTTGCTCGGAGCGTCTAGTGAAATCGGATAAGCGGACTCGAGACGAGTTCATTGCGCAGTGGGAAAACGCTACCAACGAGGAATTGGTCATGCTCTGGTTATGGCACAACGGTGAGGTCAGAGAGATTTATCGACTGCCGCCACAAACCCTTGCGCGCACTAGCCTTTTGGACGGCATGGGCATCGCTGTCATCAGCAAGCGCAATGGAAAATGTTTGTTTAACCAAGTCGTCACAAGACAGTCGCTCGGGGACGTCACACAGCGGTTTGATTGAACTGTCGAATAATCTGCTTCTTAAGTAATTCTGATGCGAAGAGAATCATCCATGAAAAAATTCGTATTTTGTCTATTCCTCGTTCTTAATTTCTCCGGTTGCGGCGGTGAGTCGGCGGTCGATGACAAGATTGCGGGGACTTCTCCTATCAACCTAGCCGAAACACGGAGAGGTGATCACGTTGATACGTATTTCGGCGTCGAGGTTTCAGACCCCTATCGATGGTTGGAAGATGATTTAAGCGAAGAGACTGCAGCGTGGATTGGTGATCAAAATAACGTAACGCGGGACTATTTAGCCGATATCGCGATTCGAGATGACGTCAAAGAAACCGTCGCACGATTGATCAATTTTGAGCGCGAGGGTGCGCCCTTCGTTGCGGGTGATAATCGCTACGTCTACCGAAATTCTGGCTTACAAAACCAGAGCATTCTTTATCGCGTTGCCGATGATGGCAGCGAGACCGTATTCCTAGACCCTAACGGGTTTAGCGACGACGGCACCGTGAGTATGTCGGGCGTGAGCTTTACCGAAGACGGCACCAAGGTTGCTTACCAGCTCTCTATTGGCGGCAGCGACTGGCGCTCTATTGTTGTGCGCGACGTTGCGAGCGGTGATGTCGTTGAAACGCCACTCGAGGACGTGAAATTCTCAGGCATATCGTGGTTAGGGACCGAAGGCTTCTTCTACTCAAGCTACGACAAGCCCGATGGCAGTGAGCTCTCTGCCAAGACCGATCAACACAAACTCTACTTCCACAAAATCGGAACGCCACAAAGCGATGATCAATTGGTCTTTGGTGGCACCACCGAGCAAAAGCACCGTTATGTGGGTGCAGATGTTGGCGGTGATGACCGTTACTTACTGATCAGCGCCGCTAATTCCACTTCGGGTAATAAGCTCTTCGTTAAAGATCTCTCCTTTGAGACCAGCGAACTCATTACGATCTTTGCTGATGAAGGGGCTGATACGTTCTTACTTGAGAGCGATGGCGAAACCCTGCTTATGGGAACTAATCATGAGGCCCCAAAGGGTCGTGTCATCGCGATAGACCCACAAAATCCAGACGAAGCTAACTGGCGTGACATCATTCCAGAGTCCGACGTTGTTCTTACCGCGCGCACGGGTGCTGGCTATATTTTTGCTGAGTACATGATTGACGCTATCAGTCAGGTCAAGCAATTCGACTTGAAGGGTAATCTCGTTCGAGATATCGAATTGCCGGATTTGGGCACAGCATCAGGCTTTTCCGGTAAGAAGGATCAGGAGGAGATCTACTTTACCTTCACCAACTATCGTATTGCGCCAGCCATTTTCTCACTGGATCCCGAGTCCGGTGAGGTCACGCTGTACCGTGCGTCCAAATCACCGTTCGATGGCAACCGCTACAAAACAGAGCAGGTGTTCTACACATCAAAAGACGGCACGCGAATTCCCATGATCATCACCTATGGGAAGGACACGGTGCTAGACGGTTCGACACCTACCATCTTGTACGCCTATGGCGGCTTCAACATCAGTATCCGTCCGCGCTTCAGTAGCACCGTCGCTGCTTGGCTTGAAATGGGCGGCATGTACGCCGTGCCCAACATCCGCGGTGGTGGCGAGTACGGAAAAGCTTGGCACATTGCTGGCACCAAGTTGCAAAAGCAGAACGTCTTCGACGACTTTATTGCAGCAGCCGAATTTCTCATCGACGAGGGCTACACGAGTAAAGAGCGGCTTGCGGTGAGCGGCCGATCCAACGGTGGTCTCTTGGTGGGTGCCGTGACAACACAACGTCCCGATCTCTTCCAAGTGTCACTGCCAGGTGTAGGCGTACTCGATATGCTGCGCTATCACACCTTTACCGCAGGCGCGGGCTGGGCCTATGACTACGGCACGGCGGATGAAAGTAAGGAAATGTTCGAGTACTTGCTTGGCTATTCGCCCGTGCACAACACCAAACCGGGCACTGCCTACCCCGCCACCCTGATCACAACCGCTGAGCGTGATGATCGGGTTGTACCTGCGCACTCATTCAAGTTCGCGGCTCAAATGCAATACGATCACACCGGTGATGCGCCAGTATTGATCCGTATTGATAGTGATGCTGGACACGGTGCGGGAACACCGACC
Source organism: gamma proteobacterium HIMB55 (assembly GCA_000227505.4). Taxonomy (NCBI): domain Bacteria; kingdom Pseudomonadati; phylum Pseudomonadota; class Gammaproteobacteria; order Cellvibrionales; family Halieaceae; species gamma proteobacterium HIMB55. The sequence continues at coordinate 1,498,542 of AGIF02000001.1, forward strand.
GATAAAATCATCGATCAGTACGCCGACATCTACAGTTTTACTTTGAAGAACATGGGCGTTGAGACCATTCGAGATTCGGGGGCGTCGCTTTGATCAGTTCTCGGAGCGCCCCGCTACAGAGCGGCGGTTAAACCATGAGTTGGTTTGTCGAGCACTGGATTGCAAGTAGCGTCCTAGCGGCCTATGTCGCTGCGCTGTTTTATAACGCCTACCTGGGTAACAAAGCCGCCACGGGCATGGGCGGCTACTACGTAGGGAATCGAGAAATGGGCGGCGCAGTTGTCGGCATCTCCTTCTTCGCAACCTTTGCTTCTACCAACACGTTTATTGGTCACGCAGGCAAAGGCTATGAGTATGGCGTCGCTTGGTTCACCCTTGCCGTACTTTTGGTTGTCTTCGCTTGGGTCTCCTGGCGATGGATAGGACCACCCCTCAGACGCTTCGCAGCTGAGTGGGATGCGCTAACCATCCCTGACTACATCAAAGGCCGCATCTTGAATAACGAAGCGTCCGCCGACCGGCATCCGGTGCTTCTATTGTCGGCCTCGGTCATTGTCTTTGCGAGCCTCTTGTATCTCCTCGCTATCTTTAAGGGCGCAGGTCACCTCTTTCAGATTTTCCTCGGTGTGCCTTATGAAGTTGCGGTTGGCGTAACGCTGGTCGTAGTTGTTCTCTACACCTCAATTGGTGGCTTTGTTTCCGTTGTAAGAACTGACGCTATCCAAGGTGTATTCATGCTACTCGGTGCCATGACCATCTTCTATTTCGTGACGAAAGCCGCTGGCGGCATAGGTGCCGTCACAAAACTGGTGGATATGCCGACCAAACAGCACCTTTTTGATCTTAATGGCGCAATGCCGTTCGCCGTTGTGTTGGGTGTTTCGCTTTCCGGTGCGCTCAAGCTGATCGTTGATCCTCGCCAGCTGTCGCGCTTCTATGGCTTAAAAAACGATGCGGAAGTAAAGCGCGGCATGTGGATCGCGATAGCGGGCTTAACACTGATTCTTGTCTGCATGTTCCCCATCGGGATTTACGCGCACTTGATTTTAGATAACGTGGCGGACACAGACCTGATCGTGCCCACATTGGTCAATGACGCGACCATTTTTCCATTTTGGGTAACCGATCTACTCATCGTATCCATCGTGTCTGCGGCGATGTCGTCGATGGATAGTGTCCTTCTCGTCGCCTCTTCGACGCTGTACAAAAACCTCATCGCCCCGTTCAAAAAGGTGGAGAACGAGGTGCGTTTATCCCGCGTTGCAGTGATTGGTTTCGCTTGCCTAGCTGCCTTTCTCGCGCTCAATCCTCCTGGCGATATCGTCGGTATCACCATTTTCTCCGGCAGCCTTTACGCAGTCTGCTTTTTCCCGCCTGTCGTCTTTGGCCTTTACGGCAGAGTCGCGTCTGCTTCACGCGTCTTTGTCGCTATGCTCTTTGGTATAGCAACACTCATCGCGTGGATTGGACTTGGGCTGAGCAGCCTACTCCACGAAGTATTCCCTGGTTTGGTCGTATCTACCGCTATTTACCTCGCGTTTTCTAAGCGTGTGGACGATCAGCCAGTGAGTGAAGCGCACGAGCGCCTCGTCACTTAAGTCAGTGTCCTAAGACCCAACAATCGGGCTACACTGCTTCGCAGAAACCGGGGGAAAACGAGCGTGAACGACGACATACAAGCAAAGCTGAGGGAACTCCCCTCAGTCAGCGTCGTACTCGATGAGATGGCTGATGATATCACTCAGCACGGGCACCAAGCTGTCACCAAGGCAGTGCGGGCTCACCTGTCGCTCGTTCGAGAACAACTACAGCTAGGAGCGATAGCGGACGTGGTCACAGACAGCGTTCTGTCTGCGGTTCGGCAAGCGCTCAACGGCTTAAATCATTCCTCGCTTGTCCCCGTATTCAACCTCACGGGAATCGTCCTTCACAGCAACTTGGGTCGAGCCACGCTCGCTGAATCAGCGATCACTGCAATGGCCGAAGTCGCGTCGGGTGCATCTACCCTCGAATACGACATCGCCGAGGGCAAACGTGGCGACCGGGACAGTCACATTGAAGCCATCCTATGCGAACTCACGGGGGCAGAAGCCGCTACCGTGGTAAACAACAACGCCGCTGCCGTTTTGCTTACGTTAAATACACTCGCGTTGAACAAATCTGTGCCCGTTTCGCGCGGTGAGCTGGTGGAAATTGGTGGTTCATTTCGTGTTCCCGACATAATGAGCCGCTCAGGCTGTCGACTCGTTGAAGTGGGTACAACAAACCGCACGCATTTGGCCGATTATGCAGACGCTATAGACGCCGATACTGCGTTACTGATGCGCGTACATACCAGCAACTACCGCATCGAAGGCTTCACCAAAGCGGTGCCTGAAAGCGAGCTCGCTCATTTGGCTGCGCAGCATGAAATCCCATTTATCGTTGATATGGGGTGCGGCAACTTGATCGACGTAAAAAAGCTTGGGCTGCCCCATGAAGCCACCGCCCAAGACACCCTGCGCAACGGCGCCGATCTCGTCTTATTCAGTGGCGACAAGTTACTCGGCGGTCCTCAGGCCGGCATTATTGCAGGTAAGAAATCGCTGGTTGCGCAAATCAAGAAGAACCCCATCAAGCGTGCTTTACGGCTAGACAAAGTGACGCTGGCGGCGTTGGAAGCAACACTACAGCTTTATCGCAATCCCGAGGCCCTCATCTCCCAACTACCAACACTTCGATTGCTCACGCGCAGCGAAGCCGATATTCAGCTTCAGGCCGAGCGATTATGTGATCCCGTAACGAGTGCATTGGACAAGAACTTCTCCGTAGAGGTTGCCCGCGTTTCAAGCCAAATAGGCAGTGGCTCCTTCCCTGTCGAGGTACTCCCCAGTGCAGGACTCTCGATCGCATCCAAAAATGGCGAAGACGCTGAACTGCGCGCGCTCGATCGGCGCCTGCATGAGCTACCCAAGCCCATCATCGGGCGAATCAGCAACGGCGCGTTGATACTGGACCTTAGGTGCCTGGAGTCAGACCACGAACCTCAATTCCTCGAGCAGTTTAAAGATCTCACGCTGTGATCATCGCAACAGCAGGACATGTTGATCACGGCAAGACGTCGCTGGTCAAAGCGCTCACCGGTATCGATACTGACACGCTTGCCGAGGAGAAGGCCCGCGGCCTGACCATAAATCTCGGTTATGCCTACTTGCCTACAGACACGGGTAAACCGATCGGCTTTATTGATGTCCCCGGGCATCACCGCTTCATTAACAATATGATTGCTGGCGCCTCCAGCATTGATCGCGCCTTACTGATCGTTGCTGCCGATGATGGCGTCATGCCGCAGACACGTGAACACTTAGATGTACTGATGCTCTTGGGAGTTCGGCAGATCGATATCGTCATCACTAAAATCGACCGCGTCTCGGAGATCCAAGTTGCCTCAGTATGTTCTGCGTCCAAGTCCCTAATTCTCGAGGAACTTGGCACAGAGCCTCGTGTTTTCCATGTCTCGAATACAACTGGCAAAGGCATCGATGGCTTACGTACCCACCTTTTTGACTGCAACATCGACGTAGAGAAAAAGAAAACCGCTGACGGCGGAGCGCACGGGTTTCGCCTGTCGATCGATCGACGCTTTCATGTCAAAGGTGCGGGCGTGGTAGTCACAGGTACCGCAAGTGCTGGCAGGGTTTGTGTCGGCGATACGCTGCGCTTGCTGCCTCGAGGCGTCGATGTGCGCGTCAAGGAAGTGCGCGCAAATGACGTCAAAGACGAAACCGCGAGCGCCGGCCAACGGGTAGCACTCTGTATATCGGGAAAGGTCGAACTCACCGACATCGACCGCGGCGATCTTTTAGTCGATCCCGACTTCTGTGATGTGTCTGAGAGAATCGACGTTTCTCTAAAGCTTTTGCCGAGACTATCTCGTCCGCTCAAGCATCTGACACCTGTGAAAGTGCACATTGGCGCAAAACGACTCGCCGCACAGCTGGCGCTTATTAATAATCAAACAAGTAAGTTAAGTCCGGGAGAGTCGAGCAAAGCGCAATTGATACTCCAAGAGGATCTTTGCGCTACCCACGGCGAACGTTTTGTCATTCGCGACGACTCCGAAATGGAAACCCTCGGTGGCGGTAAGGTTCTTGATCCGATCGGCCCCAAATATGGGAAGTCCAAAACTGACCGTCTCGAATGGCTCAGTGCGCTGGAACACGCCGACATCGCCCTGACAGCGAATGCGCTTATTCAGCAAGGCCACTGCGTCGATTTTGAACGGTTGACGACCTGCTTCAACCGGAAAGATTTGATGCCATCGACCCTGACACCAGAGGACTGCGTCAGCTTCCAAGCAGGTGGGAAACGTTGGATTACAAAGAAGTCCAACCTGGCAAAAACAAGGAAGTCACTGGTGGACGCCGTTCAACGTAGTGAGGAAGTTGGCAGCACACCGACGTGTGACGCGGTGACTCATCAATCAGCGATCACCAACGCAGATACGGGGCGCAAACAACCCGGCATCATCAAGGACAAATTACTCGCACTAGCTGGACGCAGTACCCACCCCGCGCTCGCAGAAGCGACGCTGGCTATTCTAGTAAAACAGGGCAAGCTGGCGAACGCAGACGGTAGAATCAGGCGACCCAGCAGTCTCGATGCGCCCAATCCGCACGATGCTCTGTGGCAATCATTTGAGCACGCGCTTCTGACTGCCGGTGTGAACGTTCCCGTGATTTCAGAAGCGAGATCTCAAGCAAGACTCAGTGATGTCGACATGAAAATCGCCATCAAACTAGGCCGCGAGCGTGGGCTCTTACATCGCGTAAATGCAGAGCGATTCATATTGACTCAAACGCTCATCAAGTTTGCAAAAGCGGCCGAAAAGACCGTTGAGAGTGAACCCTTGTCAGTCGTTGCGTTTAAAAACCAGCTCGGTATTGGGCGCAAACTGGCCATCGACATACTCGAGTATTTTGACGGTATTGGCTTTACACGTCGAAACGGAGATCAACGGACAATCGTCAATAGAGGGGTTATAGAAAAACGCTTCGTTACCTAGCAGCCTAACTACTTTAGGATACAACCTCACAGCCTGTTAGCGACTCTTATCAGGAAGAGCGACATCCCCGGTGGGGTGCCTGGTCTTCAAAACCAGTGAGGTGCTGAGACAGCGCCTGGTGGGTTCGACTCCTACCTCTTCCGCCACAATTTGATTAAACCAGCCTCTCGCCTCCTTTCAGAGCTTCGTCATTAAAACCAACTACACTCACTTTTGTGCCGCAGATCCATCTAGCCCTCACCGCAGCCACTCCAATGATCAAATAAAGCGCTGAGACCTCTGTTGTTTGCTGTGAGATTGCTCTAGGTTATGGGCCTAAGATGTTTGGGGGGTTTAGCATGCAGTATGACGACGTGGTTTTAGGCCGACGGAGCATTCGGGGTTACAAGCCGGATCCAGTTCCCGAGTCCCTGATAAAAGAAGTCTTAGCACTGGCTATGCGCTCGCCCTCCTCTATGAATACGCAACCCTGGAACTTCACGGTCGTAACCGGCGAAGTGTTGGATCGTATCCGCAAGGGAAACACCGAGCGTAATTTAGCGGGTATTCCCCACTCGCGTGAATTCCGAATCGGGTCTCCGTTCGCCGGGCAACACAGAGACCGGCAAGTGGGGGTAGCGAAACAGTTGTTTGCGGCCATGGACATTGCGCGAGAAGATGCCGAAAAACGTCAAGATTGGGTGCTCCGCGGGTTTAGACAGTTTGATGCACCTGTCTGCATCATCATTACCTACGATGCCGTGCTGGCAGACAGTGACGACACAGCCTTTGACTGCGGCGCGGTCACCACGGCGCTGGTCAACGCAGCTTGGTCTAGAGGTCTCGGAGCAGTCATCAATAGCCAAGGCATTATGCAGTCCCCAGTTGTGCGCGAACACGCCAACATTGCTGATGATCAGGTGATCATGAAGGCTGTGGCGCTTGGCTGGCCTGATGACTCATTCCCCGCCAATGCAGTCGTATCGGAGCGCAAAACGGTTGATGAAGCAGCCACGTTTTTGGGATTTTCTGGGTAACACTACCCCTAGTTTTCTGCATCGACGCCCAAGGCCGTGCCACCAACGGGCGGGGCATTCAATCCGCGCAATCTCTTAGGTCGCACTGCAAAGCTCAGTCAAAGTAACTAACGATGACCGAAATCGGGATCGGTAAGACTTAAATCAGTTCCACAGCCCTTTGTTGTCTACCCAGCGAATCTGAACTGCGTAGCAGTAAGCCGCTAAAAAGAACAATGGCCCGCCAGCGGCCACGGGATAAAACAAAGCCGCAGCGCTGCCTACGAACCCACATACCAGAGAAAACATCTCAAACCGTATCGCCACGCGACGATCACGTATCCCCCAAAATCCAAACCTCACCCATGCAGGAGCGAGGGCCCACTCCTCTGACTTCTTATCAATCACTGTTATGTCTCCTTTCAACACGTTCAAATCGATTTCGAAGACCGCAGCAAGGGATTTCAGTGTTTCGAGGCTCGCACTTTCACCGGACTCAACGCGCTGGATTGTGCGGAGACTGAGACCTGACATCTGAGCGAGCTGCTCCTGCGTGAAGTGGTGCTTGGTTCTCAAATTCTTTATCACTAGTTTATCCCTGGTGTGCTCTTCTGATCGCAATTGAATCAGAAAGGTTAAAAACTGTAGCTGACAACGGGGCGTCAGCGACCTGACAGCGACCCGTCACCTCATACCCATCAAAGGCGAGGGAAAAGCGAACTATCTCCCTGATGATCATGGTTCAACTCATTCCCAGAAAGTACTGAGCCTTAGTATTTCCCTAACAGGTGGAGCCAACCGTCCCCAAACAAACCGTCCAATAATAGTATTTTTGATTAAGTCTGTAGGGTTGCTTCACGCTTGGCGACCATGAATCATCGCCGCCTACCCCCATGTGAAAACCATCGAGACAAAGCGATAAATAATCATTAGGAACAAGGTCGGTAGGGTGTCTTGCATCCCTGAGCTTTACTGGATCATAGGCTGAGACACTGAACTGGAAGTCCCCAACCACTCGGAGAGCATTCAGTTCAAGCTCGCTGACATCACACCTCAAGCCATTCTCGCTGGGAAAAATGTAGTCGGTATGCATCTCACTGACTGAGTGGTCCCAATGACCTAAATGCGCCGAGGTTTTTCGGTCTGGGTAATTCTCGTGGGGACCTCGACCTTGCCACTTCACGACAGTGTCAGATAGTGGGAGGTCATTTATCAGACCTGTAGTCATACCCACTCTTGGTATCGGCGGCGTCTCCTGCTCCACGAAAATCTCATGAGTGATAACGAGCTCGCCCGTTGCTGAGAATTGCATTTCCCAAGCGGTTTGGAATATGGGTTTGCCTGCATGGAAATATCCGTGCCGTGACTTAATCAAGCCAATTACTTGGTCTAACTGAATCGACAGCAAACGATGCTCTGCATCCCAAAGCCCAGCCGCAAACCAGCGGCTATGCCACGCGTTGGGGTCCGGACGGTCGACCTCACTGACACCGATATCGTTATCGATTGGTGCTCTGACAACGTTGTCGATTAGGGGCACTGCCAATTGATCGATGCCGTCAGCGGTCCATTGCTCAATAAAGCCTGTGCTTTTACTGACGATCCAGACGCTTCCTGCTGCTGATACGTTTATCTGCTCGTCGGTTTCCGAGAAAGCCGCCGGCGCCACTATCTTTGGCATTTCCACGTCTCGCTGCTCGAGAACGAACTGCTCGGTGGCAACAACATGCCCGGCCAGTGACCAGGCCGTTGCCATCGGTTGCTCAATCCTCAGATCTAAACACAAGTCGCCCGTTCCCAACTCAACATTGGAGAGCGTGTAAACCTCTGATGTGCCCGCCTGCAGATTCAGCGCGATATGCCCTTCCTGCTCAACCTCCCCCTCACTCATGAACTGCCAGTGTAGGACTTCGTTATCCGTGGTGCGGAACACGTGTTCACTGGAGACTCGTATGCTGGTCGGCTCGCGACTGACAAGCTCAAATTGGAAGGGTTGCTGGACCTTTTTCGCCTCGAATAAAGCCGGGTGCGGAGTTAGATCCGGAAATACCAAACCATTGATGCAGAACTGTCGATCATTTATCTCGTCACCGAAGTCGCCGCCGTATGCCCAGAAATGCCGACCGTCTTCGGTTTCGCAATCGAGCCCCTGATCGACCCAATCCCAAATAAAACCGCCTTGCAGTCGAGGCTCCGCCCTGAACGCATCCCAATAGTCTTTAAAGTTTCCAAGCGAGTTACCCATAGCATGTGAGTATTCGCAAAGAATGACCGGACGATTTTCTTCAGGTCGTTGAACCCAGTTCATAATCGAGGGCACTGCCTGCGTCGCACCCGGATACCAAATATCCTCATCAACCCGCGCATACATCGGGCAGATAATGTCCGTCACGGGTGTATTGGATCCACCAGGCTCATATTGAATTGGTCGCGAGGCATCCAACTTGCGGACAGCGGCATACATTGAATCATGCGCTGCACCGTAGCCTGCCTCGTTTCCCAGCGACCAAATGATGATGCACGGATGGTTTTTGTCACGCTGCACCATGCCTTCACCGCGCGAGACAAACGCCGCCTCCCAATCGGTGTCCTCGGCAAGTGCATTCATTGGCCTCATGCCGTGGGTTTCGATATTTGCTTCATCCACCACTAACAGCCCCAGGCGATCGCAAAGGTCATAAAAGCCTGGCTGGTGGGGATAGTGCGAGCATCGAACCGCATTGAAGTTATTCTGCTTTATGAGCTTGAGTTGCTGTTCAACTCGTTCAAGCGACTCTGCGTGCCCAGTGGCAGGATCGTGCTCGTGCTTGTTCACACCTCGAATCAGCAGCGGCTTGCCATTTAGCCGCAGTAATCCGTCTCGAATCTCCACCTCACGCAGTCCCACGTTGCAGGCCTCGGACTCGATCTCGTTTCCATCCTCATCAAGTAGAGTGAGCGTCAATCGATACAAGTTCGGGACTTCGTGGCTCCAGAGCTTGGGCGCCTCTATAGGCAACTCAATCGCCAGCTTGGAGCGAGGATCATGATCTTCATTAGAGCGGGCGCCCGTTAACTGCTCGGCAACGAGCTTATCGTCTAGGTAGAGGCGTGCCTGTACGCGACACGAGCTGGCCGAGGCAACGCGATCAGCCCCTTCAATCTCCACCTGAATATTCACAAGCGCTTCTTGGTCAAGGCAGCGTGTCGTAGTCACCGTAAAGTCGGAAATGTGCAGGTCCGGCTTGTGCAGTAGCTCAACAGAGCGAAAAATGCCACTCAGCCACCACATATCTTGATCTTCGAGGTAGCTCCCGTCTGACCAGCGCAAGACCATTACCGCAATACGGTTGTCTCCGTTCTGTAAAAAATCGGTGAGGTTGAACTCCGCGGGTAAACGACTGTCCTGCGAATAACCGACGAAGTGTCCGTTACAGACGAGATAGAACGCGCTATTCACGCCGTTAAAGATGACACGTGTCCGTCCCGAGGAGAGCCACTCATCAGGGATACAAAACACCTTGGAATAACAGCCGGTAGGGTTATCCGCGGGAACACGCGGAGGGTCCACAGGAAACGGGTACTTCACATTGGTGTAGATGGGCTTGTCATAGCCTTGCAACTGCCAGTTACTGGGCACCTCTATGCTGTCAGAGCCCTCAACATCCTGCGTCAACCACGATGCAGTCACGTCCTCTGGCCTGTCAAAAAAGCAGAACTGCCATTGCCCATCTAAGGAAAACGTTCTCGAGCCCGCCATTCCCGCACGTGCACTATCCCCTCCTTGAAAAGACTGCAGAGGCGCGTGTGTAGGCAAGCGATTAATTCCGAAACACTTTGGGTTTTCCCAGTCGCGAGACGGGCGTGGGCACAAAATATCGATGGCGCACTCAGTCATGATCGAAACGCTTCTTGGGACAGGTGCCGCGAAAACGTCGAGCTAGCACACACAAATTGGAAAGAGCCGATTTTTGAGCTGGTCACTCGCAATCCTCTGGGCTCGTTGTAAACGTTTGCCAAAGAGTATCGTCGTAGCTGTGCCACCGTCGCATTTCGCTGACGCCATGACTCCGCACAAAGCCGTCAGACTTGCATGCCATATCATCTTGAATGGCTTTAAACGCAGCGAGTTCACTAGGGGACGATCGCTTGAGTAATCGATATGAAGCTTCCGCAGTACCAGGCTTGAGCGAATAGATGACCGTTCCAGTGTCGCAGTCAAACCCTACCTGCATATAGGTCGTGGGCAACCACACAAGGGCGTTCGATTTATCTACTTTCCCGCGCGTCGCATTAGACGGCATGCTCACGGTCATCGGTAGCTTCGCACTGAACTCTGCCAATGCGTCAGTAAACGCGGTGCAGAGGGCCTCGCTGACGGCAGCGTTCGCCTGCAAAGGCAGCAGCATGGAGAAAAACCCTACTAACACACCCTTCATTCTTACCTGTCTCCTCGCCTGCGTCATTGCCCCAATCAACTCCCCCAGCTGATAACTGCGCTTACCAACGGTAACCGAAGACTCACTTATTGAGAACATTCAGCCAAATCGAATCGCGCAAATCCTCTCTTCAGATCCGCAATGCTTTATGGCATCGTCTCTCCATGAAAGCTGAGCGCGATGAACTGGGATTTGATGCGCCTGCCCCCTTGGGGCATCCGGTGCGTGCAAGCATGCCCGAGCAACATGCCACGGGTCCCCAAATGGGAGAACGTCTCCCTGACTTCAGCGTAAACGACGCCTACGGGAATCGTGTTAACTTCCATGTAGATCGCGGTGACAGCAAGGCCGCGCTTGTATTCTATCGCTCCGCCGTTTGGTGACCCCCCTGCTGGACGCAGCTAGGTGAGTTGCGAGATTCTTACGCGAAGTTTGAAGCTGCTGGCATCAAGCTATACGCGCTGTCGTACGACGATCAGGAAACCTTAGCTGAATTTGCCGAAAATCAGCGCATTCCCTACACCCTGCTCTCGGATACGCGCTCGGCGGTTATCAAGCAGTATGGCCTGCTCAACGAGCAGCTAACGGAGGCAGACGGGCCGCTGTACGGAATTCCCTACCCGGGCGTTTACGTGTGTGACGAACAGGGCGTCGTAACGTCTAAGTTTTTCCACGACTCTTACAAAAAGCGCGAAAGCCCTGAAATGCTGATTGATGCGGCGCTTGGTAAAATTCAAATCGATGAGTCGGCGCCTAAAGTATCATCCACGGATGGCGGTATTGAAATCACGGCCGCGCTACATGGCGGTAACGGCAGCCTGCGCCAAGGCATTGTAAGACAGCTTGTCGTGTCCTTTGATTTACCCCAGGGACTGCATATTTACGGTGAGCCAGTGCCTAAAGGCCTGACAGCAACACATATCGAAGTTAAAGGCCCCGATGGTCTTGTTTTGCTGCCGATGCAGTCGCCTGCCACCCACTCCCTTCATCTCGCTTCGATCGGTGAGACACTTGAAGTCTGGAGTGGTCGGGTGGATCTCGTCATCCCGCTTTATCCGGTCGGTGAGCTTGTCAGTGAATGCCGCCCCCTGGACGCACCGAACGTTGAAGTCACCGTTAATGTGACGTTCCAAGCGTGCAACCAGACCGAGTGCCTTTTACCGCAAACACGACAGCTCTCGTTAACTTTACCGCTCGATGTGGTTGATGTACCTAATCTCGCGATTCACACCGGTCACGGCCAGCGAGAAGGTAATTACGACAGCACCCCGGCGATGAAGCGCCTCGTTAGACGAAAAACGCGCGGCAACCCTTTCCGCCTTGCGCAATTTTTATGGCGGCAGATGAAAATGCGCCGTCAGCTGAAGCGCTGAGTTTTCCAATCATTGAAAAGTCGCGATGCTGCTGAAGGCGTGGAGCAGTGATCTTCACAAAATAGAATGACCACGTCTGGAATTAGCCTATGGCTCAGCGCAACTTTTGTGGCTGGGATATCGCCCGCGATTTTTACGGCAAAGTGTCGAAATGTGCTTCCATAGCGGCCAGAACAACTGCAGGGTCCGAGCGGCGCTGATAGTTCTCAGAAAGATCGCGCCATAAAACCGTGCCATCGCGATCAACCAGTAGCGTTGCGGGCACGGGCAAAGCCTTGGCGGGCTCGCTAGCTGGTGCTGAGTGGACGCCTTGGTTACGAAGACCAAACGCATCTGTCACCAATAAGGTCTGATCAGAAAGCATTGTGGCTTGAATACCATGCAAATGCCGCTTTTCTGCAATGACCTCTGGCAAGTCGACACTCACGGTGACTACTTTGACGCCGCGCTTATCAAATTCTGGTCTTAACTCTTCCATTCGACGTAACTCGCCGATGCAGTAGGGTCACCAATGCGCCCTGAAGAATTTAATAAGCACCAGGTGGCCATTGAGTGATCGGGAGTCGAACTCGGCCCCACTATCATCAACGGACTTAAACCGGGGTATTGTCTCGCCCACATCGATCGCCACATCGCGAGCAACCACCTGCTCACTGATCATCATCGTCGCAGGCAGAAATAGCCCTACCACAATGGCGAAGATCGGGGGAACGGCGCCCAGCCAACCCGTTCGCTTCACAAAAGCCAAAACACCAAGGCAAACACAGGCGAGAAAAACTACAACAAAGCCCGTTCGGTCCTCGGGCAGTGCAACCTCGCGGGTGAGATGAAACCAATACCACGCCGTAGATGCCGCGAGTACCGCCGCCAACAGTCCGATCTTTGTGCCTGGTTTCATATCATTCATACGATGACGCTACCGAAATCCTGTTCGATTCACCAGCAATTTTTTTCAATGTTCGCCAGGACATTCATCGTAATCTTAAGCGGCCGAGGCGCTTTAAATCGCTCAGCGTAAATCGCATTTCCTTTACGATAATCGGGTTAAGCTAGGGTTATGTTTAGCGCTATCGACTGGACCATTGTTGGTCTGTACATCGCAATCACCACTTGGATTGGCCACCGGCTAAGAGGTCAGCAGGAGTCCACGCGTGACTTTTTTCTGGGTGGTCGAGACATCCCCTGGTACGCCGTCAGCGCTTCAATTATCGCAACGACGATTAGCGCCGTAACGTTCATTGGCGTTCCCGCGATCGCCTTCGCCGCAGATGGCAACTTCACTTACCTGCAACTTGCGGTAGGCGGCATCATCGCGCGATTACTGATAGCGCGGCATCTCCTGCCACGTTACTACGAGCAGGAGTACTACAGCCCCTACGACTTTATGAGCGATCGATTAGGCCTAGTGATTGGACGTGTCACAGCAGGACTTTTCATGGTGGGAGGCGTGCTAGGCCAGAGCGTTCGTGTCTATGCCACCGCATTGGTCATCGAATTACTCACTGGCTTGAGTATGGGACAAAGCATCCTCGTCATCGCCGCCTTCGCCATCTTATGGACCTGGATGGGTGGCGTGGCAGCGGTTATTTGGACTGACTTCGTGCAATTCTTCGTACTCGTACTCGGTGCCATCGGCGCGCTTGTTGTCATCCTTACGACACTGCCTGATGGCTGGAATACGCTTCAAACTGCTGGATCTGTTGCCGGTAAATTCAAGCTTCTTGATTTCACCACGGATCCGCGGATCGCCTTTACCTTTTGGGCAGCGCTTATAGCTTTACCCTTCCAAGGCGTTGCAGTCTATGGCACAGACCATCTATTTACGCAGCGGCTGATGTGCTGCAGAAATGTGATAGAGGCCAGAAAAGCATTACTTTGGAGCATTGTGGGCGAGTGCATACCTGCGCTCATGCTTCTTGTCGGTGTTGGTTTATTTGCGTTTTACGCTCTCTATCCGTTAGACCCTTCGCTCGCAACACTGGTTGAGGAAAAAGGGGATCGCATTTTCCCCGTCTTCATACTTAACGAGATGCCTGCCGGCATGAAAGGTTTGTTGATTGCAGGCGTTCTGAGCGCAGCTATCTCCAGCCTTGATTCGATCCTCGCGGCGCTATCTCAGATTTCAGTCACCATGTTTTATCGTCCTTTCGTACACCCTGCTGGGAGTGAGATGCATTACCTCTCAGTCTCAAGAGTGCTCGTTATCTTTTGGGGATTGCTCTTAGCAGTGACCGCTTGGCAACTTTCTCAATCCCAAGGAGATCTCATAACGCTCGCGTTTTCGATGACCACCTATACCCTGGGCCCTATGCTCGGGCTCTTTATCCTGAGCCTTTTAAGTACTCGATTGCGGGTGGGAGGCATCGCCCCTGCCGTGTGCATCAGCGTCTTGGCTGTGCTCATACTGAACGAGCCAGAGTTGTTTACCGCAATCATCGATCACAGTTACACCTCACCCCTCTTGGCTTGGCCCTGGCTATTCCCGATCGGAACACTCGTTTGCGTCGCATTGGCCATCAGGGGACGTCGAGACGACCCGAGCCGCATTTAGTATCACTGCATCCCACCAACTCTGCTTAAAGTAACAACGTTTTCGTTGGCGATGATCTTCGGCGGCAAGTAGTTGCTACTCCCATTAGCTAATCGAAGATAAAGCAAATTGACCAGCTTCTAGCGAATGACTGTCATCGACCTTGATGACCACTCCGGCTAGACTCAGGCTCTTATTTAACAGAATGATCAAACCGCCCTATGTACATCACATCTCCCGAGTCGACTCTCACTGGAACAAGTTTCATCGATGATGGCGAAAACCCAACACCCATCGAGTTAGTAAAGACATCAGATTTTGATGCACATCAGGCATCTCTCGACGACTACCAAAAAGCGTCGCTCAAGCGACAAAGTTTTACCGCCAGCAAGGGGCAAGTCGCCTGGCTGAAGTGTGATGAAAAATTCAAGGTGCTCGTCGGGTGGGATGGGAACGATGATCTCGCCACACTCGGTGGTCTGCCAATGACACTGGTTGAGGGCGATTACAGTCTTGAGACGCCAGTGTCTGATCTGCAACTCATTGGCTGGGGAATGGGGAGCTACCAGTTCAACCGCTACAAAAAAGCCTCACGATCGCCTGCTCGGCTGATAATGCCCACCGCGGCCAATACAACACGTGTTACCAATAGCGTGCGAGCAGTCTCACTCTGTCGTGATCTTATCAACACGCCTGCGCAAGACATGGCGCCTTCACACCTCGAGGCCGAATCACGCGAAATGGCTGCCTGCTTTGGTGCCAGCATCAATGTCACGGTTGGCGATGGCCTACTAGAGTCTGGCTGCGGTGCGATACACGCCGTAGGTCGCGCCGCGGAGGATGCACCTCGCCTTATTGACCTTACTTGGGGCGATGAAAATGCGCCGAAGGTCACGATCGTTGGCAAAGGCGTTACATTCGACAGCGGCGGCTTGGACATCAAACCCGGTTCTGCCATGCGCATGATGAAAAAAGATATGGGCGGTGCAGCCAACGCGATTGGCCTTGCCTATTTGATCATGGCGGAAAATCTGCCTGTTCGATTGCGCTTGCTAGTACCCGCGGCAGAAAACGCTATCGCCGGAAATTCTTTCCGTCCGGGTGATATTTTGCACACCCATAAAGGGTTGACGGTAGAGATTGATAACACCGATGCCGAGGGGCGATTGCTGCTCTGTGATGCGCTTTCTATTGCTACCGAAGACAAACCTGAGGCCATCTTCGATTTCGCCACCTTGACAGGTTCTGCGCGCTCTGCCGTGGGTGCTGAACTCTCCGCCATGTTCTGCAATAACGACGCGCTTGCGGATGCAGTTTCGCAGTCGGGCAGAGAGGCCGACGACGCCGTGTGGCGAATGCCGCTTCACGGCGACTACAACCACATGCTTAATTCCAAGGTTGCTGACCTAGTGAATTGTGCGCCGTCGCCTTACGCAGGCGCCATCACCGCTGCGCTCTTTTTGGAGCGTTTTGTCGATGACACACCGTGGATGCACTTCGATATCAACGCTTTCAACGTTCGAAATCGACCCGGGCACCCAGAAGGCGGCGAAGCCATGGCGCTTCGCGCTGTCTTTGATTATCTCAATCGTCGCTACGCGTAACTGAAATTCCACGCTGGGTCTTCCCGTCGTGAGTACAAACGCAAAGCGATTAGAGTTGCATTGCCCTCGTATGAAGTACGACAGCAAGCCAGAATGCGGCATATTGGGGTAGAATCCCGGCCCGTAACGTATAGAATGCGCGGTCCTTAGTCATGTACCCAAGGCGGCTCAGGCACAACTGAGTCCCTTTTAGATCGAGACTTGAGGAACCGTTAATTGCCGAATAGAGTGCTTGCGCGCTCAACCCAGTGAACCGCATCGGGCTTGGCGCTGTAAGGATGGCACCGAGCGGAGTGATTTAACGGGTCGGACTGAATTGTAAATAGGGTCTTTAGGCAGCTGAGCCTTAAGTGAATACGAACGGCACTAGAGCGCATTTAGAAAGTGCAATCCGCTGCCAAACTTAGACTAGCGAAACGTTGAATGAACTCGGACGCTCTTCCTGACATTACCAGTGAAGCACTTGCCCAACGCGGTTTACCGCTGCAGTGGGTGGGTATGGAGCAGTTGGACCTCCCGGTGTCTGTCACACTCGAAGACGGCAGTACTGTACAAGTGCCTGCTAAAGCCAATGTGTTCGTTAGCCTTGATGACACAGCGAGTAAAGGCATCCACATGTCTCGACTCCATGCACTGGTTCAGAAACTGGGTCGTGAAGTGTGCAGCAGAGAGACACTTGATCGCTTTCTGGCAGATTGCATCGAGTCCCAAGCAGGCATTAGCACTAACGCAAAGATCGAACTGAGTTTTGAGTTGCTGCTCGAAAAACCAGCCCTGCTGAGCGGTGAGGTCGGCTACCAAGCCTATCCAGTTTCCGCAGTAGGGACCGCTGTAGACGGCGAGTTCATTTACGAACTCGGATTGACAGTGCCCTACTCCAGCACTTGCCCTTGTTCAGCGTCGCTTGCGCGCCAGCTCTTCGCAAATGCCGTCGATGAGCAGTTCGAAGGCGATGTTATCGACAAAGCAAGTTTACTCGAGTGGATGCAGTCCGAATCGGGAAGCGTCGCAACACCCCACGCACAGCGATCGTATGCTTACGTAAAGCTCATCTCCGAAGCTTCGACATGGCCGTCTTTTGATTCGCTTGTTCGCAACATCGAAAGCGTGATTGGGACGCCCGTGCAGACCGCAGTAAAGCGTGTGGACGAGCAGGAGTTCGCGAAACTCAATGCACAAAACTTAATGTTCTGCGAAGACGCAGCACGGCGTATCAAGCAGTCATTAGAAGCGATGCCCGATGTCGTAGATTACTGGCTGAAAGTTGATCACCGGGAAAGTCTCCACGCGCATAACGCCGTAGCGATCGACCGCAAGTAACCCCGTTATTCGCCACCTCGGAGAAATGTCTAGGGCGGGTTTCTGAGCAAACCGTGCAAAAGGCGTTCAGCGCCCCTACCTTAAGCGCTACTCAAGTAACCCTAGTGTCGATCAGGCTCTCTGAGGCCCGATGTAATGCCCCAACGGTTCACAAGATCGTTCTCAAGCTCAAACAAATCTAATACGCGTCCAACGCTGTGGTTAATGATGTCATCCACACTTTCGGGACGGGTATACATGGCAGGAAGCGGTGGCGCGATAATCGCCCCCATCTCAGAGAGCGCTGTCATTGTTCTCAAGTGACCCGTATGAAACGGTGTCTCGCGTACCATCAATACCAGTTTTCTTCGCTCTTTAAGGACAACATCAGCCGCACGGGTAAGGAGTGACGACGTAACACCCGTTGCAATTTCAGACATAGTTCGCACAGAGCATGGCGCAATCACCATGCCTGCAGTCGGAAATGAACCGCTCGAAACCGCAGCGCCCACATCCTTCACCGGATACCAATGATCAGCGAGCGCTTTGACGTCATCAGCGCGAAGATCACTTTCGTAGCTCAAAGTAAGTTCAGCAGACTTACTCATAACCAAATGTGTTTCCACATTCGATGCACGCAAAGCTTCGAGCATACGGATGCCGTAAATGATGCCGGAGGCGCCACTGATTCCTACGATTAGCTTCTGTTTACTCATTGAGATAACTCTACGCACAATTAAACGATGTAACGTCTTTTCGCAGAATCGGCTTGTTGAAGAGCCGGCTTAAATGCAGCCTACCCTCCGCTTCACCTGTGCGGGGCTAACGGCACATTGTCCTGCCTTGAGACGACTGCGACTCTAACCGGAAATCCCCCGAACCGCCACAGACCAAGCTCTCGCAAGCGATCTCTGCTTGGACAGCTTCGTCTCGCTCAGACTGGGCTGCGCAAGACGTCGACAGGGGATGCGAAGAAAATACGCATCGCGGTAAGCGAGAGGCTTAAAAAGGACGCAGCGGCAGCCTATCGTTTTGCTTACGTCCACCTTCCTCTTTTAAGCGCTTGCGCTACCAAGTTTAAATTGCATCGATGTCAGTTATATCTGAGCGAGACCTCTGCCAAACGCGATTGACCCGAGCGAGTGTTGCTCCTTATTGTGAGTACTGAAACGAAATCATTCAGAGGCTGGAGATAGTCGAACATGCCGATTGAGCCGAGGAAGCGACACAGCATCTATTCGTTTTTGAACTTAATTTTACTTGGGGTCGCGCCTCTATCCGCAGCCTCTGAGCGATGTTATGAGTCGGAGAGTCGACCATTATGGGGTGACCTTCACGTTCACACGAGTTATTCCCTCGACGCCAACGTCTTTGGCACCCTGGCCACACCGGCCGATGCCTACCGGTTTGCCAAAGGCGAGCCGCTCACCCGGGCCGATGGCACAACGGTAAAGCTTGCGCGCCCGCTCGATTTTGTTGCGGTGACTGAGCACGCTGAGTGGCTAGACTTCACCGCAATTTGCGACGGCCCAGACGCGCCTTCCTACCAGGACTGCCAGAACCTATTGTCCAACCGTTCACCCGCGAAAGGCTCAGAACTCTTCAGAGAGTACGTAGTCACAACAATAACGGGACCTACGCCAAAACCACTCGCACTGTGTGACGATGAAAATGCGCAATGTACTGAAACTGCGCTAACGCGGTGGGAATCGATTCAGGCCCAAACGGAGGCAGCTTACGAACCCTGCGCCTTTACCACGCTACACGGATATGAATGGAGCCATACGCCCAACTTTAAACACGCGCACCGAAACATATTATTCAGAACGTCAGACGTCACTTATGAAGCGCTCGATTACATTCATTACCCCACTGTTGAGTCGCTTTGGGACGCACTCGATAAAACCTGTGTCGAGCAAGACGGCTGCAAAGCGCTCACAATTCCCCACAACACTAACATGGGCAACGGCATAAGCTTTGAGCTTGCTCAAGCGACTGTAAAAAGTCTCAAGCAGCGCGGGCAGTACGAACGGCTTATCGAGATCACTCAAGAGAAAGGCACCAGTGAGTGCTTGCCCGAAGATCAAGCTGACCTGTCTAGCGACTGCGGCTTTGAGTTGTTTCTGACCCAGCAGTCACGGCCTACGCCACGAGAAGTTTTCTCTACAGAAGACTGGCAAACAATGCGATCAACCTATGGACGCTCGCTAGTTGGGAGTGGGCTTGCGTTTCCCGGAGATGCGGCACCACTGCGCTTGGGATTTATCGGCTCGACCGACACCCATGCCGCGACACCCGGTTACGTCGATGAGCGAACGTGGACAGGCAGCGCGCTAGCGGGCGCCGGCTTTGAGGGTGCCGTGCGAAGTAATGCATGGAGTGCTGGGGGCTTAGTGGGCGTATGGGCTGAGGAAAATACGCGAGAAGCGATTTTTGATGCGCTTTACAGACGCGAGGTCTATGCAACATCAGGACCTCGTATTTCATTGCGCTTTGGTCTCACAACGCAGAATAAAAACACGTGCCAAGGAGATGAGTGGGCACCCGAGGTAAACATGGGCGGTATTTCTACACTCTCTTCGCAGCCCACTTTCTACGTACAGGCACAAGCTGATACCACGCCCTTATCAGAAATCGAGATTATCAAACTGACTCGCGTGGACGGTGAGACCAAAGAACAAGTGATTAGGGTCTGGCAAGCCGATGGCAATCGTATGACAGCCTGCATTACTTGGACTGACACTGAGTTCAAACAGAATCACGCAACCGCCTGGTACCCAAGGGTGAAAGAAAAGTTAGTGCCACGCTGGAGCGCTATTCAATGCGAAAAAGCCGGGCGCTGCGATGAGTTTCCAGAGATGAATACCGAGATAGCCGAGAGGGCGTGGGGCTCTCCTATATGGCATATCCCTGAGTAAAAAATGGTTTGCTTTGAATGACAAAGGAACACGGCATGCGCATTAGAAGTTTAGTTTTGCTGCTACTGGTGCCGCCAGGCTTGGCTGCTCTCGGCGGTTCGACTGCGAGGTATCAGCACAAATAAAAAACCCCCACGCGTATGCGTGAGGGTTTTATGTTTGGTGGAGCCAGGCGGGATCGAACCGCCGACCTCAACACTGCCAGTGTTGCGCTCTCCCAGCTGAGCTATGGCCCCAAATCGAAGACGGCGAACATTACGAGTCAGCAAGGCTGGTGTCAAGGTAGAATAAGGTTTGCTAAGGTGTGGTTCGCAAATCTGGGAGGCGAAAAATGTTTGGTCAATTACTGTTAGGTGTCACCGGCGCCATTTTCTTCGGTTTAGGTGTCATCAGCGTTTATGACCCAGAAATCCCTGCGGGTTGGTCGGGTTTATTCATTGCCTCTCAAGACGCTTATGCCGAGATCGCAGCCATGTACGGTGGTATGGAGATCGCTGTTGGCTCAATCTTGCTCGCCTCGGCCGTCATCAAGGAATACTTAAAGGCAGGCCTGTGGCTCCTGTTCGTCATTATCTTTTACATTGGTGCAGCGCGAGCCTTTACCGTTATCCGTGAGCTCGATTCAACGGTAGAGGTTGCGGGTAGCCAAGTCGGCATCGAGATGACCTCGAGCTTCACCAGCTACACTTGGGGTGTGCTGGCCTTCGAAATCGTGGTCGCCATATTAGCGCTTATCGCACTGCTAAATCGCCCGCGCTAACCACACACTGCATGTAGCGGCAGCGCGCTGTCGCTTATGCCAGCGCTGCGTACTCTTTTTCCAGGCGCTTTGCCGCCTTCTTAGAAACGCCTCCCAAAACGCTGATCGCGTGCCTGAGTCGCGCGCGTGTAAGGTCTGGACCAAGAATCGCCATCGAGTCGGGTATCGAGTAAGCGCTCGACTTACCCGAAACAGCTACGAAGAGTGGCGCGAACAACACCTTAGGCTTTAATTCCAAAGCGTCGGCTAAGTCTTTCAGTGTGGCAAACAACGCCCCACGCTCCCAATCTTGCTGTGCCTCGAGTCGCCACAATACGAACTGCAGCCGCTTAAGTAGCTCTTCGGGAGAATCTGCTGTGCCGTCGAAGGCATCAGCCGTCACGAGGACCTCACCCGACAGTAAATACGCTGACATCGGGACAAAGTCGGACATCACATCCATCCGCCCCTGAGCATGCGGCAAGATCTTATCGAGGGTTTCATCGTTCCAAAGCCACGCTTTGAGACGCTCCTTTAAAGTCTGGAGGTCGAAGTCTTCTCTCAGCCAAGCACCGTTGAGCCACTTGAGCTTCTCCACGTCAAAGATGGGGCCACCGAGCGATACGCGATCGATATCAAACGCTGCCTGCATCTCCCCAAGCGAGAACTTTTCGCGCTCATCGGGCATAGACCAACCCATACGACCCAGGTAGTTAACCAGCGCCTCAGGGAGGAAGCCCATACGCTCGTAGTAAAGGATACTTGTGGGGTTTTTGCGCTTGCTCAACTTTGACTTGTCAGGGTTTCTAAGCAGCGGCAGATGACACAGCTCGGGCATCTCCCAACCGAAGTACTGATAGAGCAATTTATGCTTAGGTGCTGAGTTCAACCACTCTTCACCGCGAATCACGTGGGTAATACCCATCAGGTGATCGTCCACAACATTCGCCAGGTGATACGTCGGCATACCGTCTGACTTTAGAAGGATCTGCGCGTCTACCATGCTCCAGTCGAGTTCGATATCACCACGGAGGCGATCGTGAATCAGGCAGGCACCTTCCTCATCGGGCACACGCATGCGGATGAC